>JABDKF010000135.1 GCA_013003155.1 Woeseia sp.
CGGAGCGCTACAGCTCACCCGAGGGCCCACCAACCGTTCATATAGAACAGCTACAGTCGGGTGACCAGGCCCTGATGCCGGCGGAACGCATCGAGCTACCGGCCGGATCGCAGGATCTGACCGTCGCTTACACCGGGATCTGGCTGCATCAACCAGAGCATGTGCAGTTCCGCTATCGGCTCTGGGGCTACGACAACGAATGGGTGCAAGCAGGCTCGCGGCGGCAAGCCTACTTTACCAAGGTGCCCCCGGGCGAATACGTGTTCGAAGTTACCGCGGGCACAGCAGCCGGGTTTTTTGATGACGCCAGCGCCAGCATCGCGATCGCCGTGCCGGCACGCTTTTATCAGACAACCTGGTTCCCCGCTGTAGTCATGCTGGCCGTGCTTGCGCTGCTGTTCGGGCTGCATCGCTACCGGATGGCCAGCATCGAACGCCACGCCGCGGCGCTTGGCAGGGAAATCGAGAATCGCAAGAAGGCCGAGCGCGAGCGCGCTTTAATGGAAAGCAGCCTGATGGAGTCGTCCCGGCTCGAGTCGGTTGGCAGGCTGGCCGGCGGTATCGCCCACGATTTCAACAATGTGCTGACTGCAGTGGTTGGGCATGCAGAGCAAGCCCTGGCAACGCCGACGACTGACGCGGAGTCGATCAAAGACAACCTCGAAGGCGTCATTGAGTGCAGCGATCGCGCAGCTTCGCTTACGCGCCAGTTGCTGGCTTTCAGCCGACAGCAGGTGCTGCGCCCGAGCACCATCAGCGCCAACGACATCATCGACGGTCTGCAACCGATGTTGATGCAGCTCTTGCCGGAAAACATCGAGCTGGTTTGGCAGCCGGAGGCGACGCTGGCCGACATCCGCGTCGACCCGGGTCAACTCGAGCAGGTCATCATGAACCTGGTGCTCAATGCCCGCGACGCGATGCCGAAAGGCGGCCGCATTATCGTTGCCACCCGCACCATCACCTTCGACGATGAGACATCGAGGGATACTCAGCAGCAGCTCTCTGCCGGACGGTACGCCGAGATATCCGTGGCCGATACCGGCTCTGGCATGGCGCCGGACGTGGCGGCACGCGCTTTCGATCCGTTCTTCACGACCAAGGGCACGAACGGAACGGGACTGGGGCTGGCTTCCGTGCACGGGATTGTCCTCCAGTCAGGCGGTCAGATCACGCTTGAGAGCACGCCGTCGCGTGGCACAACCTTCCACGTTTATTTTCCTGCGCTGGCTACGTCTGCTGCAACGCGCCAGTTGCCGGCCCGTAAGCCCCCCCGGCCGCAGCGGGACGCACCTACCGGTAGCGAACACATCCTGGTGTGTGAAGACAATGCCGCGATTCGGACCATTATCCAGCGCACGCTGGCCTCGTGTGGCTACAAAGTAGACGTAGCCGCCAGCCCGGAGCAGGCACTCGAGATGGTGCGGGAGGGGCAACCGTTGGATCTGTTAATTTCCGACATCATGCTGCCGGGCATGAACGGCCAGGAATTGTCTGCGGCAATCACGCATCTTCGCCCGTTTGTACGTGTCCTGTTCATATCAGGGTATACCGACGATGTGCTGAACGCTGAGAGTACCGGCAACGCCGAGTTCCTGCAGAAACCATTCAGGCCATCCGACCTGCTCGAGAAAGTGCGCCAGACACTTGGCCGAGAATCTGACGACGCACCGGGTGCAGGCGACAGGGTAAAAGTTGTGGGACAAAACACGGTTGCGTCCGGCCGGACTGCTTCCTGAGGCGCGGCGACCGTACCGGTCCCGTTATCGGTCACGACTACGAGGACATGCGGGAACAAAATAGTGGCTACGACGTTCCGGAGGAGTGGATGTACTTAAAGGCCGGCGCCTATTCGCCGCCGCGGCGCAGTGTACGATTTTTTCGTCGACCTTTCCGAAACTGGCTAGGGGCACGTAAATAAAAAAAACGCCGGAGCTATCCCGGCGTCTCAACGTTGTTACAAGATCCCCGACACGAATCGAGTGACCCCGCAAGGCCGCTTTCTATCAATCTGTTGGCGCTATCAGCCGCATTTGGAATCCCCGCAACTCAGGCAGGTCATGCAACCGTCCATCATCACCAGCGCGACCGTGTTGCACTTGGCGCACAGCTGGGCTCCAGCTGGGTATTCGCTTTTCGAAAATGCATCCGTCTGGCGCCGCGAATCTTCGAACTCGGCGCGCTTTTCCTCGATCAGCTTCTGCTGCTCTGCATCGAGTTCGGGTGAGCCCAGCAAGCCAATCATGATCAGGTGCTTCTCAACGATATAACCGAGCTCCGCGATGATTGACGGCATGAACTTACCGCCTGGCTTCCAATAGCCGCCACGCGGATCAAATACGGCTTTTAACTCATCTACCAGGAAGGTCACGTCCCCTCCTTTGCGGAACACCGCGGAAATGATCCGCGTCAAAGCCACGATCCACTGGTAGTGATCGAGATTTTTGGAATTAATAAACATTTCGAACGGGCGCCGTTTCTCGTGCTCAGTACCTTCATTCAAAATGATATCGTTGATGGTGACGTACATAGCGTGGTCGGACACCGGAGTCTTGACCTTGTAAGTCGAGCCAATCAGCATCTCCGGGCGTTCGAGTTTCTCGTGCATGCGAATCACTTCTGCACGCCCTTCTTCGACAGCCTCTCGTCGATACTCCGGTTTCGCGGCCTTACTCTCGTCGTCCGGCTGCTTCACCGCGTAGCCAACAATTTTATTCTCAATCTTTACTTTGCTCATCGTTTCCGACCTTTCCCGCCACGCCGACCCGTAATCCATCCGGCACGTTGCACAATTAATGCCGGCCATCCTGCCAGCAAACCGCGATGCCGCGAGGCATCACCTACCGGCATCACAATTTGCCGTAATAACCTTCTTTCAATGCATCGAACAAGTTCGCTGCAGTATGCGTTTCACCATCGTACTCGAGCTCTTCGTCGCCTCTAAGCTCTACCTCGCTACCGTCGTCGAGCGTAAAGCTGTATAGCGTGTTCTTAAGATCCCGTTCCTTAACCAAAACACCTTGAAACGCTTCAGGATTGAAACGAAACGTCGTGCAACCCTTAAGCCCTTGCTCGTAGGCGTACATGTAAATATCTTTAAAATCTTCGTAAGGGTAGTCAGTTGGCACGTTAGCAGTCTTCGAAATTGACGAGTCTATCCAGGCCTGTGACGCCGCCTGAATGTCGACGTGCGCCTTCGGCGTGATGTCTTCGGCTGTTATGAAATAATCCGGAAGCTGCGTGGCACTGTCGCCCTCCACCGCCGTTGGCATAGCGCGCTCATTCACCAACTCTCGATATGACAGCAGTTCAAATGAGAAGACGTCTACTTTCTCCTTCGATTTCTTGCCCTGGCGAATTACGTTGCGAAAGTAGTGGTGAGCAAAACTCGGCTCGATCCCGTTACTCGCGTTGTTCGCCAGCGACAAAGAAATAGTGCCCGTTGGCGCAATTGAGCTGTGATGGGTAAACCGCGCCCCGGTTTCCGCCAACGCCTCAATCAAAACCGGCGCCTCTTTTGCGACGCGCTGCATATACCGACTGTACCGCGCATGCAGAATGCGTCCCGGCACTTTGTCGCCAACCTCGTAGCCATCCCGCGCCATTTCCGGGCGCTTCGTCAACATCGCCTGCGTAACCTCAAACTCTTCGTTCATGATGGGCGCGGGCCCTTTCTCACGCGCAAGCTCGAGGGACTCTTCCCAGCCGGCCAAAGCAAGCTGCTTCGATACCTGCTCAGTGAAGCTCACCGAATCGGGGTTTCCGTATTTCATGCGCAACATCGTGATGGTCGAGCCCAACCCGAGGAAGCCCATGCCGTGACGGCGTTTCCGCGTAATCTCATCGCGTTGCCGGGACAATGGCAGGCCGTTGATCTCGACAACGTTGTCGAGCATGCGCGTAAAGACCCGCACGACCTTGCGGAACTCATCCCAGTCAAAGCGTGCTTTCACGGTAAACGGGTCGCGGACGAACTTGGTCAAGTTTACCGAGCCCAGCAGGCACGACCCGTACGGCGGCAGCGGCTGCTCACCACATGGATTCGTGGCACGAATCGTCTCCGTAAACCAGTTGTTGTTCATTTCATTGACGCGATCAATCAGCACAAAGCCGGGCTCTGCAAAGTCGTAGGTAGAACCCATGATCAGGTCCCAGACGCGGCGTGCCGGCATCGTCTTGTAAATCTTGCAGGCGACCAGTCCTTTGCTGTTTTGCACGTAGAGTTGCGGCTCCGGCCATTCCCGCCAAACGAACTGCGACTCGTCGGTCACATCCAGTTCGTCTTGCTCGCATTCCTTGTGCGTCACCGGAAACGCGAGCTGCCACTCTGCGTCATTCTTGACGGCGCGCATGAACTCATCAGTGATGAGCAGCGACAAATTGAACTGCCGCAAACGACCATCTTCTCGCTTGGCACGTATGAAATCCATGACGTCCGGATGCCCTATATCGAAGGTGCCCATCTGTGCACCCCGCCGACCACCGGCAGATGACACGGTGAAGCACATCTTGTCGTAGATATCCATGAACGACAGCGGACCCGACGTGTACGCACCCGCCCCGGTCACGTAGGCCCCTTTCGGCCTCAGCGTAGAAAATTCATAGCCGATTCCACAGCCCGCCTTCAACGTCAGGCCCGCTTCATGGACCTTGTTCAGGATATTGTCCATGGAGTCGGCGACGGTACCGGACACCGTGCAGTTAATGGTGGAAGTTGCCGGCTTGTGCGCCTGGGCGCCCGCATTGGAGGTGATGCGGCCAGCGGGAATGGCGCCGCTGCGCAGGGCCCACAGGAATTGTTCGAAGCATTCCTCGCGCAACGGCTCTGCCTCGACGTCTGCCAGCGCACGCGCCACGCGCTTGTAGGTTTCATCAATCGTTTTATCGATTGGCGTGCCGTCTTTCGCGGTTAGCCGGTATTTTGCTTTCCAAATATCGAGTGAGGCTGGTTGAAATTCGATATTTGAAACTGATGATGCTCTTAAACTTACCGCAGACTTCATGATGGCCCTTGACTCCCTGCACCGAAACGTCCGTGGACGTGAAGGTGTTGTTGCTTTTCCCCAAGTTCAAGCGAATAGCGTCCCCCTCGCCCTGAGCCGAAACCGGCTGACGAGTGCCAAAAGTTGGCTTTTGCTCCCCGCTTACCGAAGCACAAGATGTTGTGCCTCACAAGCGGTAAGATTATGCCTGCTGGCGTTGCCTGTCAAGGTGCATAACGAATTTTTTGTAGAGGAGAAACTCTATATATAACAATTGGTTACCGTTTTTTCACGATTTTTCACATTAAAAATAATGTCAAACGTTTTGCTATACGGGACTAACCCCGATACACAACATATTGTGGTCGGTCAAGCGCCACAAAAGCGCCGGAATAACGCGTTTTTTTGCGTTTTTTCGCACCTTGAAATGGCCTGCGACTGGCCGCAAGTCTCCCTCCAGCGCGCGGTTCGCTGCAGTTTGCGAGCCGCAAAACAGTTGGCTCGTGAACGGTTTCAAGGAGAATGCGCAACAAGCGATATCGTGTGCGGCTTTGCTGCGGCCGGCAGGCGTGGCAAGTAACATGATCGCCACACTTTACGGCGCGTATTCCTGTTTACACATCTGCGGCATCAGGCGCGGCATCATTGACCATCGCCACGATCAGTGCGGAACTTTCTCCTTGTTATGGCGGTCCGCCAGATAGGGACGGCGCGGTTCGTAAGGAAGCGCTGCCGCCCGGCCGCCAGGGTTGACTAGTGATACTGACACATTCGATTCCAACAAATACGATCAAGGAACCTCAGTTGATGAACAAGCCACTTAGCATACTCTGGATTGTCTGCGTCATGCTGATCGCGCAGGTCGCGCACAGCGCGTTACCGGACAGAGTCGGTAATCAACCGTTGCCAAGCCTCGCGCCTCTCGTTGAACGCGCGGCGCCTGCCGTCGTAAATATTCGCGTCAGCCAGACCGTGCAGGCCGGCGCGCCCTACGGTGACGAGATGTTTCGGCGCTTCTTCGGCATACCCGACGCGGAACGCGGTTCGCGCGAAATTGGCAGTGCGGGGTCCGGTGTCATCGTCGATGCCAGAAACGGCTACATACTGACGAATCACCACGTCGTCGAAGGTGCTGATCGCATCCAGATTTCACTGTACAACGACGACACGCTGGACGCCGAAATCGTGGGATCCGACGCTGCCACCGACATCGCCGTCCTGAAAGTAGATTCAGACGATCTGATCGAAATCCCGATCGGCGATTCCGATGGCGTAAGAGTAGGCGATTTCGTTATCGCTATAGGCAACCCTTTTGGTCTCGGCCACACGGTAACGTCAGGCATCGTGAGTGCGTTGAGCCGCATGGGCATCAGCAACAGCGGGTACGAAGATTTTATTCAGACCGATGCCTCCATTAACCCCGGCAATTCGGGCGGTGCGCTGGTCAATATGAACGGCGAACTGGTTGGCATCAATTCAGCCATCATCAGTCGTTCCGGCGGCAACGTGGGCATTGGCTTTGCCGTACCCTCGCAGATTGCGCGCAGCATCATGCGGCAGATCGTCGACTTTGGTGAAGTGAGGCGCGGCCTGCTGGGCGTTACGATCCAGACAATCGATGAAGACGGCGCGAAAGCACTGGGCGCCGAAGTTACTCGCGGCGCACTGATTTCTGAAATTACGCCGGACTCCGCCGCCGAATCTGCGGGTCTGAAAGTCGACGACATTATCGTCCGCGTTGACGAGAAGAGAATCTCGAATAGTCGCGAACTGGCTAACGCCATAGGGCTGCGCGGCTCTGGCGAAGTCGTTGAAATCGAATACGTCCGTGACGGGCGTACTCGAACAGTCGATGCAAAACTTGGCCAGGCGCAAGCGCAAAGCAGCGCAGGCAACGTTATTCATCCCGGCCTTGCCGGTGCCGAGTTCGCACAGTCGTCCGGCGGCGGCGGCATTCAGGTTGCGGACGTCGAAGCCGACTCGCCCGCCGCGCAACGAGGATTGCGTGCCGGCGACCTGATTACCGCTGTTAACCGCCAGCCAGTCCAGAATCTGGCGCAGCTGCAGCAGATCGCTGAAAACAACCGCATCCTGTTTTTGCTGGTGCAACGCGGTCAGCGGTCCTTAATGCTACAGATTCGCTAACGTCGGATTACTGACAAAAAAGCCCGGCCTCTGTCCGGGCTTTTTTAGCACGTCCGGGTGCGCGCCTCCGGCAGCCTTGTTAGAACCTTAAACGCTGCGTATGGTCAAAATATGAATATCAAACCTGGTTCACAGCGACGTCAATGAATCGCATAAAGCGCACAGTGACAATACTGCTTGCCGTCTGTTCGCCTGGCCTGTACACCAGCGCTACGACGATCGATATTGATGATCAGCGACAAGCGTTTCGAGAAGCCTACCCCAACGCCGAACTCGGCGTTTGGTCGCTGCCCGCCGAACGCGAAGCGCTGCTACGACGCTACGTGCTGTGGCCTGAGCTCCGCGCCGCATACCTGCGGACCCGCCTGCGCACCGATCACGCTGAAATAAAGCAATTCCTGGCAAGCTACGCTGACTTGAAGCCGGCACGAGAGCTGCGCTTTCGTTATGCGCTGGAGCTTGCCAGGCAGGAACAATGGTCGGCGTTCCGGGATATTTACAACGCACACTACCGGCATCTCGGCAATGCACGGCTGGACTGTCTCGCATTGCGTGCAGACATGGATTCCCTGTCAGAGGAAAAACGCCGCCAACGTGTTACTCCTCTCTGGCTGATTGCCGGTAGCCAGGCCAAAGAGTGCGACCCCGTTTTCACCCGCCTGCGGCGCTTACAGGTGCTGGACGACAACTTGTACAAAGAACGCTTTGCGCTTGCTGTTGAAAATCGTGAGTTGGGGATTGCGCGCTACCTCGCCCGTTCGCTGCCAGACGCCTATCAACAGACGGCGCGTAACTGGACACGGGCTATAGGGCTGCCGCGGCAGTTTCTGGAAGAGCACGATGCCACGGAGCACTCCGCCGAGTATCGCGAACAGCTGCAGGGCGCCATCAAACAGATTGCCTACGACGAGCCGGAACTGGCGGAACGCTATTGGCACAAGGTAGCCGCACAGCATGCGTTTTCACCGGCTGAACGGGCCGCTACTGAGCAACACATTGCCCTGTGGCTGGCAAGAACTCACCACCTTGATGCCAGACAAGCACTCGATGAACTGCCCGCCGCGGCAGTCGACGATGAGGTGCTGCGTTGGCGAGTACGAATTGCGTTGCGTGAGGCACGATGGGCAGACGTGCTGCAGCACATAAGTGCCATGCCCGCCGATCTGCGGGAAGGGCCGCAGTGGCAGTACTGGCGCGCGGTCGCACTGCAAAAAACCGGCGACCGGGAGGCTGCCCGACTATTTGCAACGCTCGCAGATGAGCGGAGCTATTACGGCTTTCTTGCAGCGGATGCCCTCGATCAGGCCTATGCGTACCAGAACAGCGAGCTCATCGCTGACGATGCAGTGTTGAAGTCCATCAGCCAGTTGCCGGAGATCCAGCGCGCGCGCGAGCTTTTCCTGGTAGGTCTGGACGGCAGAGGCCGGTCCGCCTGGGACGCAGCCGTTCTGGACCTGTCGGCACAAGAGCAGGTGCAGGCTGCAATACTGGCGCATCGCTGGGGCTGGCATTCGCGCGCGATCGCGACTGCCGCCAGGAACGAGCAATTCGATGATTTGGCGATTCGCTATCCGATGCCCTACGCCGCTGAGTTTGCCCGATTCGCTGGCAATGCCGGCATCCGGCCCAGCTGGGCATTTAGCATCGCACGCAGTGAAAGCCTGTTCATGCCCGACATCCGCTCCTCTGCCGGCGCAATCGGGGTCATGCAACTCATGCCGGCGACCGGCCGCCGCACTGCCAGGCAATTAAAGTTGCCCTACCAAGGCCGCGCCACACTGACGAATCCGGTGGACAACATCCAGCTGGGTACGTGGTTTCTCGGCAATATGCAGCAGCGCTTTGCCGATCACTCGGTATTGGCAACCGCCGCCTACAACGCAGGACCGCATCGGGTCGACGACTGGTTGCCCGGAAGCGACTCGCTCGATGCAAGGATCTGGATAGAAACGATCCCTTACGCAGAGACGCGCGGCTACGTGCGGCGCGTCTTAACAGCAGAAACCATCTTTCATTGGCGGATGACCGGAGACACTGACCGATTGTCAGCACGACTTGCACCGGTATTGCCTCTCGAGCGTGTGGCCGCACTCGTCGCTGCTCAGGAACCCGCCAGCTCGGCCAACGATTGAGCTCTGGCTTCGCGCGGCATTGCGCCCAGTGCATCCACTGCGTCATAAAAACAGGGCCAGGCGCCTGCACAGTCTGCGAAGAGTTTGCGAAATGCGGGCAAGTCGCCGCGGTATAGGTCGAAGGTCGCCAGCCAGGCATTGTTCAGCTCGACGGACTGCCAACCGCCTTTATCGGCCGATTCTCCGGCAAGCGCGGTACGCAACTCTTCGAATACCTGGCGCTTTTTCTCGCGCACGTCTGCCGGCGACTGTTCGTACAACTGCGACAGTCGCTGGCGTGTTGCATCAAGCAACTGCATCCGCGATTCCGCCAATGCCTGTCGCTCCAGCCAGAGGTTGGCGCTATCACTGTCGCCGGATTTCTCAAACCATGCTTGCAGTCCGAATTCTGCGACCGCCGATGCAAAGGTTTCGTTAAACGCGGTGTCGTCTTTCAGGTACAGGCGCTGGTGCGCCAGCTCGTGAAACAGCAGCGCAATGAGATCCGCATCGTCTCGTTGCATCATTGTATTAAGTAGCGGATCGTCAAACCGGCCAAGCGTCGAGTAGGCGGGTACCCCGCCGACAAACACATCAAGACCGCGCGCCGCAAGTTTGTCGGCGAGTCGCTCAGCATCCTCAATATCAAAGTAACCGCGGTACGCGAGACAGCCGACGACAAGGTAGCACCAGGTGCGCGGCTCCAGCGAAAATTCCGGCGTAGCGATCACGTTCCACAGCACGTAGGGACGCTGCAGGTCGGCGTAGTTTCGATAGCTGCCATTGTCAGGTAGCAACAGGCGATCCGTTGCGAAATCGCGAGCGTCGAGTAGCAACTGCAAGCGCCTGCGGAGATTTGGGTCGGTTGCCGGGTCCTCTATGACTTCAGTCAAGGGCCGGCTCTTGTTCCAGACGCCAAGCTGGCCGTTTACCGCCTGCAGGTAATAGCAACCCTGCAGCATGGCTGCCGTGAATAGCGCGGCAAGCACCGTCCGGACACGAACGGCTAGTCTGTTTCTTTTCTGGCTTGCTGGCATACCGTCTGTGCTCTGGCGATGGTCCTGTGCGTCACCGGCAGCGAATGGAATCGCAAAGACAGCGACGAATCGGGCTAGAATTGTTCTATGGAAGTTTACCTTGTCGGCGGCGCTGTCAGAGACGAACAGCTCGGACTGCCCGTAAAAGAGCGCGACTGGTGCGTCGTTGGCGCGACGCCGGAAGAATTGACTGCGCTCGGCTACCGGCCGGTGGGCAAGGACTTTCCAGTGTTTCTGCACCCCGACACTGGCGAGGAATACGCGTTGGCCCGAACGGAACGCAAGACCGGCCGCGGCTATCATGGCTTTCATTTCAACACGTCTCCTGATGTCACGCTGGAAGATGACCTGCTGCGTCGCGACCTGACGATCAATGCGATCGCGAAAGCAGACGATGGCTCGTTGATTGACCCCTGCAACGGTCTCGCGGATTTAAATGCGCGCCAGCTGCGTCATGTCTCGGATGCCTTCAGGGAAGACCCGGTGCGAATTCTGCGCACCGCCAAGTTCGCGGCGCGTTTCGCGCCGCTCAGCTTCGAGATTGCAGCGGAAACGCTGGATCTCATGCGCGCGATTGTCTCTGATGGCGAGGCGGCCGAGCTCGCCCCTGATCGTGTGTGGAAAGAAACGGAAGAAGCGCTGCGTGGCGCTAATCCCCGGGTATTTTTCGAAGCGCTAAGAGAATGTGGCGCGCTCGCGGTCGTGTACCCGGAGCTTGACGCATTGTTTGGCGTTCCGCAGCCGGCAAAGTGGCATCCGGAGATCGATTGCGGCGTTCATACGCTGCTTGTCGTCGAACAGGCGGTGCTACTGAGTGACGACCTGGCCGTGCGCTTCGCAGCCCTCGTGCATGACCTTGGCAAGGCAACCACGCCGAAAGAATTCTTGCCCGGTCACGCGGGCCACGAGAAGCGCAGCCTGACTCTGATCAAAAAACTTTGTTCGCGGCTGCCCGTGCCCAAAGCCTGTCGCGAGCTGGCCTTGCTCGTCGCCGAATTCCATACCCACTGTCACCGGGCAGCCGAACTGAAGCCGGCAACCGTTCTCAAGGTGCTGGAACGGTGCGATGCCTTTCGGCGCCCGGCTCGCTTCGCGAATTTCCTGCTTGCCTGCGAGGCCGATGCCCGCGGTCGCACCGGGTTAGAGAATTCGCCTTATCCACAGCGCGCCTATTTCTCAGGCGCGCAGTCGGCAGCGGCAGCCGTATCGCCGGCCGACCTCGTCAAGGAAGGGCTGGATGGCGCCGCGATCGGGCGTGCCTTGTCGGAACGAAGACTGGCCGCGCTGACAAGCTACAAGCAAAGCACGAACTACTCGCCGTAGAAATACCAGAACACGGAAAACTGCGTGGCTCGACCGAACGCGTCGGCGTCATCGCTGGACAAACGCAACTCCAGGTCGCTTGACGCTGTTAAAGGCATCAACCAGCCGACGCTAAACGAGTCGACGCGATCATCGAATATGGCAGCGCGCCAAGAAGACGCGCGCAGGTCGAGAACGTTTTCACCGGCTGCAAATTCAATGCCCGCACTGAGGCGCTCGTCTAGCAGGCTGTTGGTAACGCCAATTCGCGACACGGCGAAGACGCGCACTACGTCCACACTTGGCTGTAGCGAGATGTTGCGCGAGTAATCGTAGCGCATACCGTTGGCGAGAACGCTGACAACCTCGGAAAGCTGCAGGCGCGCCGCGAACCCTATGCCATCTGCTTCGAATTCGACAGAACGCGGTTGCGCCAATAGCGGTGAGCGAAAAGTAAGGTCGAAGGCGCGACGTTCGAAGTCGATGGACAATGAGCCTTTGTCGACACTCCAATAGAGTGACGCGCGCAGATCATTGGAATCCAGCAGGTCGGCGTCACCCCAGTAGCCGATACCGAAGCGCACGCCCAGCGGGTCGAAATGATGGTCGAAACCAGCGTCGTAATAGACGGTTTCAACGTTCCCGGTCCCGCTGCGGCTGACGTTCCGCGATACCGTAGCGCTCAGCCAGCTGCTCTCGCCGATGCCGAGGCTTCCCAGCGCTGCAAACGCATGACTGTCTTCTGTATCCGCGTCCGCGCCCAGGCCAACGACATACTCGGCGTTGGTACAGCGCAAGATGCCGCACAAGATCACGGCAAACAGTGTTTTTCTGCTAGAGCAGCACATAGACGATGGCTCCGGCCAGCAGCAGGCGATAAATCGCAAACGGCAGCAAGCCTATCTTGCTGACGAAGCGCATGAAAAAGCCGATAGAGAGATAGGCGACGACGGCAGATACCAGGACGCCGAGCGCAAGGTCCAGCCAGGCAACGGGGACCCCCGATAACAGCAACAACAGGGTCTTGTAGCCACCGGCCAGCAGAATGATCGGCGCCGACAACAGGAAGGAAAATCGTGCGGCGTCCTGGCGTGCAAAGCCGAGCGCACGACCGACGGTAATCGTGATGCCAGAGCGCGACGTGCCGGGCACCAGCGAGAGCGCCTGCGCCAGCCCGATCAACAGCGCATCGCGCAGGGTCACGTTTGTAATGTTGCGCGCCCGCGGCGCGTAGCGATCTGCCAACGCCATCAGGATGCCAAACACGGATAGCTGAAAAATGACGACGACCGGGCTTCGCAGGTTCTCCTCGATCCAGCCGGCCAGCAACAGCCCGGCGATGGCCGCCGGCGCCGTTGCCAGTGCGATAGCCAGAGTGAGCCGAGGCTCGACATCCTGATGATTGCCACGTGCTAGCTGCAGGCCGCCGCGCAGCAGCGCGGCTATGTCATGACGGAAAAAAATGCACACAGCAACCAACGAACCCATGTGCACAGCGACATCAAACATCAGTCCCTGGTCGGCCCAGCCAGCCAGCGCGGGAACGAGCACGAGGTGGCCAGAACTCGACACCGGAAGAAACTCGGTCAATCCCTGCACGATAGCGAGCACGACAATCTGGAGAGTGGTCAAACGGCAATCCTTAGTCTGTTGAAAAGCTTGGGTCGGTCATCCGTTACAGCACGTGCGATCGATCGGCCAGGCGCAATCCGCCAGCGACTTCGATAGCGCCGCGCGACAAGGCCATGCACTTGAAGTGCTCGCCCATTTCGCCGGGCAGCGTAAGCAATTTCACCTGGCGCGACAATTCGGCGCGGTCCGCAATATTCTGATCGGCCAATGATTCAAGTTCATCCGCAAGTCCGCCGTGCAGCAAGAAATGTGCCTGCGTTACCCAAAACTCGACGTCGAGTTTCGCCGCCACCGCTGCCTCCGCGATTGCCGTGAAATCGACCCATGCCGTCAGGTCCTGGATGCCCGGGTAAATCAGCGGATCATTGTGCACGCGATGCCGGAAATGGCAGCGCAGCCAGCCGCCGTCTCGATCCTGCGCATAGTATTCGCCGCGCGCTACGCCATAATCGAAGAACAGCAGCAGCGCGTCGTCGACGCAATTCGCAATATCGCTTATCCAGCCGGCAAGCCCCGGCGATAATTCCGAAACGAAGCCCACCGGCAGGGCGTGGCCAAGGCTGTTTTCGATATCG
>JABDKF010000152.1 GCA_013003155.1 Woeseia sp.
CGCGTCAACCGCTGGCTGCGTCGCTGGCGCGAGATTCTCGCATTCGTATCGGCGCGTCAGGTCGATGGGGGGAGCGGAGCCGTTTACGTCTTGCTGAGGCGTGACTAAGTACCGGACTGCAGCGAGGCCCGTTTTGCGTCCCTAAAGCCGTCTTTGTAGTCAGCTATTTCGCGCAAAACCGCCGTTGCGAAGGCACCACTCGGCAGGTCAAAACCCATTCGCAAATTATCTCGTTCAAGCGCCCACTCCAAACCGACTACTTTCAGGCGCAGCGCACGGCGTGCGACTTCGGTAAACTTTTCCAGACCCGTTGCAAGCTCCGCATGGGTTCGCGCCACGGTGCGCTCGATGAGCAGGCTATCCGGCATGCCTGCCCCCTTGCCCCATAAGGGTCCGCTGGGATGCAAGTCGAAATCCTCGCAGCGCCGAGTGAGCGCGGCATCAACCGACTCAACTTTGAAATGACTGCGAGAACCTTCGAGGACGGCATAGTCACCCGGCAGTAGTTGATTCCATGTGCCGTCACTGACGCGCGCAGCGAGAACGTCGTTAAATATCAGCGATCGCGCGGCAGACAGTGCCAACGACCGTTTGTCGCGTCGTAATCGGCGGCCGCCAAATAATGATCGGGCCAAACTGATGTTGGCGCCAGCACGGCCGAATCGTTGTTCGCCAAAATAATTGGGGACGCCATCGCCGCTGATTCGCTGCAGCGCGTCCTGCGGGTCGCCCTGAAGTTCACGTAGCAGTAGATCAAATCGGTTGCCGCAGTGCGCACCACGACGCAGTTTGCGGCTGTGCCTGGCAACCTTCAGCACCTCGACCCCGGGAAGATGAAGCACGTCCCAATCGTAGCCGGCGCCGGTTTTTCTGCGCACGCTGTACCACTGATGCGTGACAGCGTGCCGATCCTTGTGTCCGGCAAAGCCGACGTCACGCGTTTCAATACCGGCAAACCGTGCAAGTTGGCGCGCGAGCCATTCGCTGTTCGTGTTTCTTTTTCTTACCCAGAGCCAGTCATGTTCGCCCAAACCATCGAGTTCAATATCGATGATCTCCGTAACCTGGAAGTCTTCGGGTGCCAGGCGAATTTTTGCCTGACAAACAGGCGCCCCACCCGCGCGCCGCCAGTTTGGCAAACCGTCGAATTCTCCGGTGACCACCTCGGGCTTTAGTATTACTGGCGACGGACTGATTGCGCGGGCACTACCTGGAAGAAGGTTTCGTTGTGTCCAATCATTCCCAGATCGGACCGCGCTCTTTCTTCTGCGGCGGCTCTGCCCTTCTTGAGGTTGATCACTTCGGCGTCCAGCGCCGCGTTGCGGTTAGCCAGATCCTGATTTTGAGTGCGTTGTTCGCCGACCGCGACGCGCAATTGGTGGGTTTTCCGATAGCCATCGTCAGACAGCCACAGCTGAGTTTGCAGTGCGACCGCCGTGATTATCAGTGTGAATAACAATAAGCGCATTGAACGGAGTTTCCCCAAAACTTTGCCGACCGCGTGCACGGTCTGTATCAAGCAGGCAAATCGACGTTAAACGCCGCGCGACCTGCGTACTCTGCATCTTGCCCCAGTTGCTCCTCTATACGTAGCAGCTGGTTGTACTTGGCGATACGATCGGACCGCGACAAGGACCCCGTCTTGATCTGGGTTGCCTCAGTGCCGACGGCAATGTCCGCGATTGTGCTATCCGAAGTTTCGCCGGAGCGGTGCGAAATAACCGCCGTGTAACCTCCCTTAATCGCCATAGTAATAGCATCAAGAGTCTCAGATAAGGTACCGATTTGATTAGGTTTAATCAATATAGAATTCGCAATTTTTCGATCAATCCCCGATTGCAGGATGGCGGTGTTGGTGACGAACAGGTCGTCTCCGACCAGCTGGACCCGGTCACCCAGGCGATCGGTGAGCAACTTCCAGCCATCCCAGTCGCCCTCGTCCATGCCATCTTCAATCGAAACGATCGGGTAGTTATCGGCGAGCCCCGCCAGGTATTCCGCAAAACCTGCGGCATCGAATTCGCGATTCTCGCTGCTGAGATGATAGCGCCCGTCTTTGTAGAACTCGGAACTTGCGACGTCGAGCCCCAGGTAGATATCACTACCCAACTGAAAACCTGCGCGTTCCACCGCCGTTACTATCGTATCAAGCGCCGCCTGGTTTGACGGCAGATCCGGCGCAAAGCCACCCTCATCGCCCACCGCCGTGTTGAGACCCTGTTTGGACAGGACGTTCCTCAACGCATGAAAAATCTCGGCGCCATAGCGCAATGCTTCCGAAAAGTCGGGCGCCCCGACGGGGAGAATCATGAACTCCTGAATGTCGACGTTATTGTCGGCATGCGCACCGCCGTTGATGATGTTCATCATCGGCACCGGCATCACCGTGCTTGCGCCCAGGAAGCGGAATAACGGCACATTTTCAGATAACGCGGCTGCTCGCGCGCTGGCCAGCGACACCGCAAGCAGCGCGTTCGCGCCGAGCTTGCCCTTGTTGTCAGTGCCGTCCAGTTCGCGCATTTGCTGATCGATCGCCCGGAAATCCAGGAACGACTTGTTCAGCAGTGCATCACGCAACACGCCATTGACGTTCGCCACCGCCTTTTGCACACCTTTGCCGAGGTAACGCGTCTTGTCGCCATCACGCAGCTCTACTGCTTCACGTGTCCCGGTCGATGCGCCGGAAGGCACGGCAGCGCGAGCGCTCGTGCCATCCGCCAGCGTGACGTCGGCCTCAACCGTGGGGTTGCCGCGCGAATCAAGTATCTCGCGCCCGTGAATGTTGGCGATTTTTATCATGGCTTGATCAGTCCTTTGTCTTGTCTGTTGCGTCAGGCGCCAAGGCCGAATGCGGCCTCCTGGAACCCGCGTCGCTTTACGGCCTCATCGATGCTTTTAAGGGTCTCAAGCAGTTCACGCATATTGCCGAGCGGCCAGGCGTTGGGCCCGTCCGACATCGCGACGCTGGGATCCGGGTGCGTCTCCATGAACAGACCGGCGACGCCGGCGGCCGTCGCGGCGCGTGCCAGCACCGGCACAAATTCCCGCTGGCCTCCGGACGCGGCACCCTTGCCGCCGGGCAGCTGCACCGAATGCGTGGCATCGAACACAACCGGGCAGCCGCTACCGCGCATGACGGCAAGGCTGCGCATATCGGAAATCAGGTTGTTGTAACCAAACGAGAAGCCGCGCTCACACACCATGATGTCTTCGTTGCCCGTGGACTTCGCCTTGTCGACGACGTTTTGCATCTCCCAGGGCGACAGGAACTGGCCTTTCTTGATATTGACCGGCTTGCCTGCGCCGCAAACCCGCAGAATAAAATTGGTTTGGCGGCAGAGAAAGGCTGGCGTCTGCAACACGTCAACAACATCGGCAACCTCATCCATCGGCGTGTCTTCATGGACGTCCGTCAGCACCGGCAGGCCAAGCTGTTTTTTGACCTCCGCCAATATGCGCAAGCCCTCTTCCATTCCGGGTCCGCGAAAACTGTCGCCTGAACTTCGATTGGCCTTGTCGAACGAGGATTTGTAGATCAGGGGAATGCCCAGTGCACCGGTCATTTCCTGCAGCGCACCCGCCGTGTCGACCGACATCGCCTCACTTTCTACAACGCAGGTGCCGGCGATCAGGAAGAATGGCTCGGCAGCGCCGACATCATGGCCGCATAATTTCATGCTTCGGCTGCCCTTGGCAGCTCGCCATCTTTTCTTTGGCGCGCAGCGCTGATAAAGCTCATAAACAAGGGATGACCGTCGCGCGGGTTCGAGGTGAATTCAGGGTGAAACTGGCTGGCCATAAACCACGGATGATCTGGCAGTTCCACCATTTCAACAAGATCGTCAACGGACAATCCCGAAAAACGCAGGCCGGCCTGCTCCAGTTGCGCGCGGTAATTGTTGTTAACTTCGTAACGATGTCGATGACGTTCGTAGATCTCTGATTGGCCATAGACCTGGGCAGCGTGAGAACCGTCCGTGAGTGAAATTTTCTGTGCACCGAGACGCATCGTGCCGCCGAAATCAGAGCTTTCGTCGCGCTCTTCGAGTTTGCCCGCTTCCGTTTGCCACTCGGTGATCAGCGCGACAACCGGATGAGGCGTCGCGCGATTGAATTCCGTGCTGTGCGCGTCGTCGAGGCCCGCCAGGTTGCGCGCTGCTTCGATGACGGCGACCTGCATGCCGAGGCAGATGCCGAGATACGGTATATTGTTTTCACGGGCGTAGCGCACGGCGCTAATCTTTCCTTCCACGCCGCGATCACCGAAACCGCCCGGCACAACGATACCGTCCATAGATTGCAGGCAGTCTGCGCCCTGATCCTCGATCTGTTGCGATTCGAAGTAATGGATATTGACGCGAGTGCGAGTGTGTATGCCGCCGTGCAGCAAGGCTTCAGTCAGCGAAATGTACGAATCCCGCAAGTCGACATACTTGCCGACCATCGCGATATTGACTTCACCCTCCGGATTCAGTTTCGCCCTGACGATTGCCGCCCATTCGCTCAAGTCGGCATCGGGCAATTGCATCTGGAACTGGCGAACCACGATCTCGTCCAGTCCCTGCGCCTGCATCAGCGCCGGTATCTTGTAGAGATCGTCAACGTCCACGGCAGAAATTACCGCGTTCTCCGAAACGTTGGTAAATAGCGCAATCTTGCGTCGTTGCTCAGCAGGCAGCATTTGCTCCGAGCGACAAACGAGGATATCGGGTTGTATGCCGATCGATCGCAGCTCCTTGACCGAATGCTGCGTCGGCTTGGTTTTGATCTCCGAGGCCGTCGCGATGTAGGGGACCAGCGTCAAGTGAACATAGGCCACACGCTCCCGCCCGAGCTCAACGCCCATTTGGCGGATTGCCTCGAGAAACGGCAGGGATTCAATGTCGCCGACCGTACCGCCGATCTCTACGAGGCAGATATCCGCATCGCCAGCGCCCTTTTTGACGCTTTCCTTGATCTCGTCAGTGATGTGCGGAATGACCTGCACGGTCGCGCCGAGATAGTCTCCGCGACGCTCCTTGGCGATAACGGTTTCGTAAATGCGCCCGGTCGTGAAATTACTGTTGCGGCCACAGGTCGTGCGCACGAAGCGCTCGTAGTGTCCGAGATCGAGGTCTGTTTCTGCACCGTCTGCCGTTACGAAAACCTCGCCATGCTGAAACGGGCTCATCGTACCGGGATCGACATTGATATACGGATCGAGCTTGATCATGCTGATCGACAATCCGCGGGATTCGAGAATCGCGCCGAGGCAGGCCGAGGTGATGCCCTTGCCAAGAGAAGACACCACGCCACCGGTGATGAAAACATACGCTGTCATGCACAAGCCTTACAGGTTACAGACGGGAAATAATAAAGGGCCGGACCAAGACACTGCAGCACGATGCTTTCTGCTGTGTATTGCTCCAACCCTGACGGCGCCCCGCTAAGGGACCCAATGATACGGCCCGTCGTTTGATTAAAGACGGTATTGCAAGTTATCAGAACGTTGCTGGTATAACAATGAATAGCCCGTGCCGAAACCAAGTCGAAAAGTCGCGGAAGTTCAGGATATGGCAGGTTTTTCGTCCCAAATCACCGGCACACCATCCGCACTGAAAAAGGCTTCGGCAACCCACATATCGGCAACCGCGACCAGCGCGTCCGCGCTATAGAGCAGTGGCACACGGGCACGCATCCAGGGCACGACCGCGGCTTCCTGCAGCAGCTTCTTCAGCGATTTCTCGATACCACGCCCCGCGGGCTGCAGCATCTCCCCGCCGCTGCGGTAGCGAATTTCCAAACCCTGCTCGGCGACCCGCGGCACAATTCCGCCGCAGCGTTGTGACCCCAACATGACGTGGCCGAGGTTGTCTCCCAGTGAAATGCGGCGCGCGCACGTGAGTCGGGCCTTGGGTACGGCCGGGGCCTGCGGCATGGGTGCTAACACGAACAGGTGATCACGAAAACGCCGTGCCTCACCGCCCGGCCAGCTAACAAGCGGCGTTGCGTCCGGCTTTGCGGGCAGCACGTCTGCAATTATTGCGGCCAACTGATGCCGCGGCGGCACGGGCAAACCTTGCAAT
>JABDKF010000164.1 GCA_013003155.1 Woeseia sp.
ACTGGGGCGCCAAGCGGCACATACTCCGGATCGACCGCCAGCGACCTTCCGGCTGTGACCGACCGGTTCATGGCGCCCAGAGGTCCCTTATCCGCCGGCACTTCGCTGACCTCTCGAAAGAAAACATACGAAGGATTGTGCCGCAGGAGTTGTTCGCCTTCCACAGGATTTTCGCTTACCCAACGCCGGATTGTTTGAGCCGACACTTCGTGCTCTTCAAATACACCTCGGCGAACCAGCTCTACCCCGACAGATCGATAAGGGTGGCCATTCTTCCCGCCATATCCAACACGGACATTTCCCCCTTCCTCAAGATTTATCCGACCAGAGCCCTGTATTTGAAGGAAGAATTTCTCAACCGGATCTTCAAGCCAGACGATTTCGAGTCCGCGGTTCTCCAGAACCCCCGTAGTCTCGATCTCTTCACGTGACAACCATGGCTCTCCACCAGGTGCGTCGGCCGGTCTTCGATAAAGCGGATAGCGAAATCTGTCGCTGGCACTGCGCGAGCCCTGAACCTCTGGTTCGAAGTAGCCGGTGAAAAGAGTCTCCTCTCCGTTGCTGATTAGAACTGGGCGGAACAGTGTCTCGAAGAACAGTCTCGGGTCACCCTTTTTTTCCGCAAGCGCACAGACCGCAGGCCAGTCGCCAGCAGACAAGTCGCCACATGTCTCCAGAAAGACCGCACGAGCCGATGTATGATCATCATCCGACCACCCATGCAATTCCGACCAATCGAGGAGACTTGTCTCGGCCGCAACCGATCCCGAAAAGATCATTGCGGCGAATCCCGATAGTCCAATTCGACGCATCACTCTCCGGTGGCAACAAGCTGCCAATTCGGGTCATCCGATCCCATTACGCGAGAAAATGTCCAAACGTCGCGCTGACGTTTGATTTCGTTCGGATTCCCCTCGATGATCTCGCCCTCGGCGTTGCGCACAACCGACGTAAGCTCGCCTACAAAGCGAATCGAAACGTCGCCTTCGTTTGTCGAACGATCAAACTCTGCCTCTTTCAAGGCGACCTCTCGGACGCCGACGAAATGCGCCTCTACCGTAAGACCCTGCTCGGCGCGTTGATCGATCACGGATTGAAAGGACGCCGCCACGTCTGGTGCCAAAAAGTCCTCGACCGGCGTTAGATCGCCCTTTTCAAATGCAACGAGTATCATTTCGTAGGCGCCGCGTGCGCCTTCCAGAAAAGGCCCGACCATGAAACCGGGTTCTGCCATTTTCATGGCCGCAAGAGCCTTGGCGCTGGAAGAGCCGTCTTCGACATGATCCGTAATGTCGAGATCAGGACCCCCCTGAATGACGTCGAATTCCGGGCGCTTGTCCAGGCGCGATTGCTTGCTGTCCGTTACCGGTGGTTTCTCGAATCCGTCGCGGGTCCCCAAGACGCTTCGAAGGCGAAGGATCAGGAAGAGGGCAATCCCGGCAAGGACTAGAAGCTGTATCAGCGACGAGCTCATTTTACCTCACAGTCTACGCAGCAGTTGGTTTCGGCTACTCAATGCACATATGTAGGGTGCGCACACCACCGAGTCTACCGAATGCCCTGCGACGAGAGGACCTGATGCGTCTGTTTTTGCTTTTTCTGATCGTTCCTTTGATTGAGATTGCGCTGTTCGTGCAGATCGGAGGCGCCATCGGGCTGGGATGGACTCTGGCAATTGTCGTAATCACGGCGGTGATCGGCACGATTTTGGTTCGAAGTCAGGGCATTGCAGTTCTCAACCGGCTTCGTGGTTCGCTCGATAAGTACCATGACCCGACCGAACCCTTGGTTCACGGCGCGATGATATTGTTCTCGGGCGCCTTGTTACTTACGCCTGGCTTTTTCACAGATGCTGTTGGATTCGCATTGTTGGTTTCACCGGTACGTTCTTTTCTGTTCGAACGGCTTCGTTACAATATCCGGATACGCACCGCCCAAGGCGGCCCAGCCCCGCAACAGCCGGACGTCATTGATGGCGAGTATCAGGAAGTTGATCCGGACTCGGCCGCGCAGCGGCCATCGGGCTGGACGCGGCATTGAGGCTGATTGCGCGCTCTGCTAGACACACCTCGAATTCGGTTTTGGATACGGAAGACACAATGGCTGAGAACGAAAACGGCGCCTCTGGTCAACAGCCCGTCATGCCTCAGATGAAGGTCGTCGGTCAGTTCATTCGCGATTTGTCTTTCGAGAACATTCTTGCGCGAAAGCCCGTCGACGGCGAGGTTCAGCCGGACATTCAGGTGCAGGTCGCTCTTGATGGACGTAAGCGTGGTGACAGCAACCAGTACGAAGTGATCTCGAAGTTCAACATAACTTCGAAAAACAAGGGGTCCGATGCCGTGCTGTTCGTGCTGGAGCTTGAGTACGGTGGCTTGTTTCAGATTGAGAATGTGCCAGACGAACAGTTGCATCCGTTTCTGCTGATTGAATGTCCCAGGATGCTCTTTCCGTTTGTGCGAAGAATTGTAAGCGATATTACGCGTGATGGGGGCTTCCCACCTCTGAACCTAGACAACATCGATTTCGTTGCGCTCTATCGTCAACAACTCGCGCAGCGGCAGCAGGCGAAAAACGAAACCAGCGCGCCTACGAATTGAACTTCGACCAAAGAGAATTCGCGCCCATCTCTTGGACGAACGCGGCGTGGTCGCTTTCTTCCCGATCCGAGATGCGCCGAGGCAATGTTACCGCCCTTGCAAAGGGCCGCCAGGCACTGATTTCGATTTCATCCGGCGCTTTCGTCGGGGCTGATCCAAGGGCAAAGTCCGGCTGGCGGCCGCCAATGAGCTCCAGATATACTTCGGCCAAAATCTCACTGTCCAACAAGGCCCCGTGCAACGTGCGCGACGAGTTGTCTATCCCGTAACGTCGACAGAGTGCGTCCAACGAGGCTGGCGAGCCCGGAAATTTTCGACGAGCGAGATCGAGCGTGTCAATCGCTTGTTCCCAGGGGATTTTCGTCAGACCCAGCCATGTCAGTTCTGCGTTGATGAATTTCATGTCAAACGCCGCATTGTGAATGACCAGCTTCGACTCACCGATGAAGTCAACTAAACCTTTGGCGACGTCCTTGAACAACGGCTTGTCACGCAGAAACTCATCACTCAATCCGTGGACTTCAAAGGCTTCCTGCGGCATCGAGCGCTCTGGGTTAACGTATTGGTGGAATGTGCTTCCTGTCGGCACGTGTCCTTGTAATTCGATCGCGCCTATCTCGACGATCCTGTCACCGGATTCCGGGTCAAACC
>JABDKF010000166.1 GCA_013003155.1 Woeseia sp.
TGCACATAGTCCTCGATAACCACTTGGACGCCCAAGCTCGAATGCCATGCGAGCGTCACCGCAAGCAGGCCAAGCAAGATGCTGTTGAATGGGCTCGCAACCCAGGCGAGCAACGCGCCGCGGGACAAATCATCGAGCGACAGTAAAGCCAGCAAAAACCAGCAGCCCAGCACGGCAAGCGCAACGGCGGAAACACGCTGCGCCCAGAAGTGCTCGGTGCCTTCTTTCGCCGACCCCGACCCGAGCACTCTGCCCAGCGGCGAACGGAGACTCACAAGAGCACCCAGTAGCCGGCTGTCAGCACGACCGTCAGTATCAGTACGAACCAGGCAGAAGCATTGGCCGTGGCCAGCTCAAAGCCGTAGCCGAGATCCCAGACCAAATGGCGAATGCCATTTGCCAGGTGATAGAAAAATGCCGCGAGCCAGCCCATCAGCGCTACCTGGCCAGGCAAAGAGGCAGCAAGATCCGCAAACTGGCGAAATTCTGCTGCGCCGCTCGCCAGCGCGAGAAGCCACCAGGCGAACGCAATAAGTCCGACGGCCATCGCGATCCCGCTGGTCCGGTGCAGGATCGACAGGGTCATTGTGATGGGCCATCGATAAATCGACAAATGCGGCGACAGCGGCCGACCGGGACTAGTCATAGCCAGGCAGATTCCTTGTAATGAGTCTTGTTTATGCGATGCGCGCCGCTAGAAATCAATACAGCGCCCTGCTTTCTCCCAGTCTCCGAACCGCGTTGGGTCCAGCCCTTCGCGACCGCCGATTTCCTTCGGCTGCTCGTGCTTGTCGTCGCTATTGGTGGGAGTATCATGCTCGTTCAACGCCGTCTCACGCTGTTCGGCAGGTGGTGTTTCTGGTTGCTTACTCATGTTAGAAGTATGCCATACCCGCCTGCATGGCGCAGGTAGCTGCGGGTAACATTTTGTATCCCGGCCCCGGCTGCTAATACGCAAGACGAACTGGAGAATCATGTATTCGCAAATTTCCGTTAGCGGAGAGGACGCGCAAAGCTTCCTGCAAGGCCAGCTGACGCAAGATCTGGACCTGGTAACGAGCGGCCACAGTCCGCTGGCCGGCTGGTGCACGCCGCAAGGTCGAGTGGTTGCCGTCATGCGGCTGCTATTGCTGCCCGGCGGTTTCGGCCTCGTTATGCCGACCGCGATTGTCCACGACGTCATTGACGGGTTATCGATCTACAAACTTCGCGCGCGGGTGTCGCTGAAGCCTTCAGGCGAACGGTGGCGAGCACAGGCAATTGCTAATTCGACCGATATCGAATTGTTGAATGCGCGGCATTTAATGCCGCCCGCGGAAAGAAATGCCAGCTGCCACGCAGACGGTATTCACGTCGTTTGCCCCTCTGTCGAGAAGGATTATCTGGAGGTGTACGGCGAGGATGCGGCCTTTTCAATCGCCGGGCTGGACTTCGTAAAACCCCTGTCTAACGATGACTGGCAAGCTTCGCGAATATCGCACGGCATAACCGATATCGTGCCGGCAACAAGCGGCAAATTCACGCCTCACATGTTAAACATGGATAAGCTGGGAGCGTTGAGCTTCGACAAGGGCTGCTATACCGGCCAGGAAATTGTCGCTCGCACGCAGCACCTGGGATCCGTCAAACGACGCGTAAGCCGTTTTCGCGCAGCAGCACCGGTAGCCATCGGTGACAGCGTCTCGCTCGACGGCACGACGGTAGGGGAAATTGTGGCCGCCGCCGAACATGAGGTGCTTGCCGTGTTGCCCGTCGCGTTGCAGCAGGTAGGCCTGCACGCTGCAGAAATCGCACTGGAGCCCTGTTAGCTGGGGCCGGGCGTCTGGGCTTCCGGCCGCATGTGCGGGAATAGCAACACGTCGCGAATGGAAGGAGAATCCGTCAGCAGCATCACCAGCCGATCGATACCGACACCGAGTCCTGCCGTGGGTGGCAACCCGTATTCGAGCGCGCGGATATAATCGTCGTCGAACACCATCGCTTCATCATCGCCGGCTTCGCGATTAGCAACTTGAGCATGAAAACGTGCGGCCTGTTCTTCGGCGTCGTTCAGCTCCGAGAAGCCGTTCGCGATTTCACGACCCGCAACGAAAAACTCGAATCGATCCGTGACGAAGGCATCGTTATCATTCTGGCGTGACAACGGCGACACCTCGGTCGGATAAGCCGTAACGAACGTGGGCTGGCGCAACTCGCCCTCGGCGGTTTTTTCGAAGATTTCGATTTGCAGTTTGCCGGTTCCGAAATTGGGCTTCACCGGTATACCCAGACGCTCGCACTGCGCCAGCAGGTAATCATGGTCACGAATTCGCGTGCGCTCGATATCGGCGTTGTAGCGAAGGATAGCCTCTTCAACCGTGAGCCGGTCAAACGGCTTGCCGAAGTCGTAGGTCTCGCCCTGGTAGCTAATCTTGGTCGTACCGAAAAGACTGTCTGTCAT
>JABDKF010000203.1 GCA_013003155.1 Woeseia sp.
CAAGGCCCGGCGACGCCTGAAGAAAGCTCAAAAAAAGCTTGATCGGCTGCAACGAGTGCTTATGGCGGGCGATCACCATGCGGTATTGCTCGTGTTTCAGGCAATGGATGCTGCCGGTAAAGACAGCACCATACGCGCCGTAATGCAGGGCGTGAATCCGGCCGGCTGCCAGGTGTTTTCGTTCAAGCGGCCGTCCAATCGCGAACTTGACCACGATTTTCTCTGGCGCACCAGCACGTGCCTGCCGGAACGCGGCCGAATCGGGATATTCAATCGCAGCCAGTACGAGGAAGTCCTGGTGGTACGTGTGCACCCAAGCATCCTGAAACACCAGAGGCTGCCGGATGCCGAAGATAGCGAAGAATTCTGGGAAGCGCGTCTCGATTCGATACGTGACCAGGAAGAACACCTGGCACGCAACGGCACGGTAATTCTCAAATTTTGGCTGAATATTTCAAAGGACGAGCAACGGCGGCGTTTTTTGCGTCGCCTCGATAACCCGGATAAGCACTGGAAGTTTTCCGCGGGCGACGTCCGGGAAAGGCAGTTCTGGCCGCAGTACATGAGTGCCTACGAGGCAGCTTTGAACGGCACCTCAAGATCGTGGGCGCCGTGGTACGCGATTCCGGCGGACGATAAGCCAACGATGCGCGCGATGGTGGCGGAAACCATTGTCGATGCATTGGCGACGATTGGATTGCGCTACCCGCAGCCGGATGAGGAGGAACTGGCAACGTTCGACGAGATGCGCCGCGCCTTGAACTCGGAAGGGGAAGGCTGAAGCGTTAAATTCCGGTTCGCTATACTCGGCCACTAGTTTTCGACAACGATATTGTCGATGAGGCGCGCATTTCCCAGCTGGGCCGCCGCAAGCACGACCAGCTTGTCGGTCTCCCGATCCGGCTCGCCGAGATTCTCAGCACGTCGAATACTGACGTATTCCGGTTTGAAGCCACTTTTTTCCAAAGTTTTCGTGGCTTGCTGTTCGAGCGCGGCATAGTCGTCGTTGCCAGACTGCAGTTCCTTGCCAATGTCCTGCAGGGCGAGATACAACTGCGGCGCAACCTTGAGCTCTTCTTCACTCAGGTATTGATTGCGCGAACTCAGCGCGAGTCCGTCCTCATCGCGCAAAGTAGGGCCACAAATAATTTCGGTTGGAAGGTGCATATCGGCGACCATGCGGCGAATTACCAGCTGTTGCTGGTAGTCTTTTTGGCCAAACACGGCGACATCCGGCTGCACCATACTGAGCAATCTGCTGACGACCGACGTCACCCCGTCGAAATGCCCGGGCCGCTGCAGGCCACACAGCTCTTCAGTCAAGACCGGCACCGTCACGGACGTCGCCGCATTCGTACCAAACGGATAGATCGTCTCAACAGCAGGAACAAAAAGTATGTCCACATTGGCACGCTTTAGATGAATCTTGTCGCGCTCGAGAGTCCGTGGATACTTGTCGAAATCCTCACCTTCACCGAATTGGGTCGGATTAACGAAAACAGTAACGACGACACGCTCGGCATGCTCTCGAGCCAGCGCGAGCAAACTTAGGTGGCCCTCGTGAAGATTGCCCATCGTCGGAACGAGCGCAACATGCTCACCTGCCCTGCGCCAGACATTCAGAATTTCTCGCAGCTCATCGCGATCTTCAATAATTTCCAATAGGTCTATCCTGTGTCAGACACATAAAGCGTGGTCGTTAGGAAAAACAATGTTCAGGTGCAGGATAGCTGCGATCTTTCACGGCGCTCACGTAAGCGTGCAATGCTTCGCCCGGGGAGTTATGTCCAGGCATAAAGTTACGCACGAAGCGCGGCGTACGCCCGATGGTGATATCAAGAATGTCATACAAGACAAGGATTTGTCCGTCCACGTCCGGGCCCGCACCGATTCCAATGACAGGTACCTCCAGCGACTTGGTTACGGCGGCTCCTACCTCGTTCGGCACGCATTCAAGCAATACGATATCCGCGCCCGCGTTCTGCAAGCGCTTGGCGCTGTCAATCATATGCTTTGCTTGCTCCGGATCGCGGCCCTGCACCTTGAAACCACCGATTTTGTGCACCGACTGCGGCTTAAGGCCAAGGTGCGCGCAAATCGGAATGTCGTGTCTGGCGAGGTATTCAACAATGTCGATCTGGCTATCCCCGCCTTCTAATTTGATCATCATCGCGCCGCCTTCCTGCATGAGCGCCACTGCATTTTCCAACGCCTGGTCCGAATTGCGGTAACTCATGAACGGCATATCGGCAACGAGGAATGCACGGCGCAGACCGCGCGCCACGTTGCGCGTGTGGTAAATAATGTCATCGACAGTGACCGGCACCGTCGTATCGTGCCCCTGGATCACCATGCCGAGCGAGTCACCCACCAGCACCAAGTCCGTGCCAACCGAATCAATGAGCATTGCGTAACTCGCATCGTAGGCGGTCAGGCAGGCAATGGGCTCTGCTTTACCCTTCATCGATCGTAAAGTCGCGATATTAACCGGCGGCTCGGCCATGCCGCGTTGCTGCAACTGTGTGTACATCGCTATCTGCACTCTCTCCGGGGGTTGCGAATCTTAATGGATTTCAGGCGCGGCCGCGCGCGTCTATCAGGCAAGCGCGACGGCAGCGGCGGGATTGAAAAAATGGCGGCCACCCGTTGTTCCCCGGATTTGCTCAAACAGCCGCTGATAGTCGGCTTCGTTGCCAATCGGATCGATTGCGGCTGCATTGACGATAAGTAGTGGCGCTTCATCGAAATTGTGGAAATGCCGGGCGTAAGCGTCGGCCAATTGCTCAAGATAGGCGCGATCAATCATTCGCTCGTATGGAATACCACGGCGTGCGATCCTTTGCAGCAAGGCATCGACGGGTGCCTGCAGATAGACAACGAGATCGGGTACCGGCGCTTCGATTTCAAGCTTGTCTCGAATTTGTTGATACAAGCTAAGCTCTTCCTGATCCAGATTGACGTTGGCAAACAGTTGGTCCTTGTCAATATGAAAGTCAGCAACACGAACGGGCGCAAACATGTCGGACTGGCGCAGGTCTTCCATTTGCCGGGCTCGCTGAAAAAGGAAGAAAAGTTGTGCGGGCAGTGCAGCATTGCGGCCGCTTTTGTAGAAGCGCTCAAGGAACGGGTTTTCTTCTGACGGCTCGAGAATCAATTCGCCATCAAAACTCTCCGCCAACCGTTGTGCGAGGCTGGTCTTGCCAACCCCGATAGGACCCTCGACCACGATAAAGCGTGGTGCCGAAGTTTTCTCATCGGGTTTGCGCGCAAGCGAAGCTTTTTTGTAGGGAAAATTCAACCGGTCCTCATCATGACTATAGCTTGCAGCTCACGGATCTAATCTAACGATATTTGGCTCGTTGAGACTTGCTTCAGCGGCCATCCGGGCAACGGACAGGCCGCCCGGAATTTGCAGATCCGGGGCGATATCGTTGAGCGGCAACAATACAAAATTTCGCTCGCCAATGCGCGGGTGGGGAACGGTCAATTCGGATGATTCAATGACTTGCGCGCCGAAGGCCAGCAAGTCCAGGTCGAGCGTCCGCGCACCCCAACGATCAGCACCGCGAGTCCGTCCTTGCGATTTTTCAATGGCTTGCAGTTTGCCAAGGAGCTTTATCGGCGACAACTGTGTCAGCACGGTAGCCGCGGCATTAATGTAGTCGGGCTGATCTTGCGGACCGATGGGTGAAGATTTGTAGAGAGGCGAGCGCAACACCAATTGCGTGTCCGGCAGGTTGCCGATTGCAATAAATGCACTGTCAATTTGCGCGACTGGATCGGCGAGGTTGCTGCCAAGTCCGATGTACGCCGGCCACCAATGGGGCCGCGACCCGCTCACGATGAAGCAGTCTTTGCGCGTTTACGCCGCGGGCGACGCCGGCGCGATTTCTTTTTTCCACCTTGCACAGCGAAACTCGCGAGGCGTTCATCAGCGGACTGCGTCTGCACGTCTGTCCAGAATTTCGCCAGTTGCTCGTCTGCCTCGCCTACTTCCGCGCGTAATACGAAAAAATCATAACCAGCACGAAACCGGCGGTGCTCAAGGAGCTTCAGCGCACGACGCCCATTGATTTTCTCAAAGCGCGGCTGCAACGCGAGCATTTCCCGCATGGGTGCAGTAAAGCGCTTCGGTATGGAAATTCGCGACTGCTGCATACCGCTCAGGTCCCAACCCGCTGCATTGAGCGCCTGCGGCAAGGACATTGCTTCATCTTCCATCAGTTGCTCGGCGCGTTCACGGACAGGCGCCCACAGGAAAACGCCAACGAGGAACATCGGCGTTATCGACTTGCCCTCGGCGACCCGGCGATCCGTATTAATTAACGCAGAATCGACGAATTGCCTGAACACCTTGTCTTTATTCAGATAGTCATCAGTCTCCGGAAACAATTGCTGGAACAGCTTGTAATCGCGCAATAGCTGGAACGTTTTTTGCGCGTGACCTGCCTGAAACAGTTTAAGAAATTCGTCAAACAGGCGGGCCGGTGGAACGTTCCGCAGCAATTCGACGGAATCCCTGATCGCAGTATCCACCGATTGCTCAATCTTGAAATCGAGTTTTGCCGCAAATCGCACCGCCCGCAACATACGTACGGGATCCTCACGAAACCGCGTGTCTGCATCGCCAATGAGCACCAGGCGTCGCTTTTTGATGTCCTCGAGACCGCCCACGTAATCCCAGATGCTGAAATCGGCAATGTTGTAGTACAGCGCATTGCAGGTGAAATCGCGCCGCCACACATCTTCCTCGATCGTTCCGTAAATATTGTCACGCAAGATCCGGCCCTCGGTATCCAGCGCAGAGTCGGGGTGATCACCGTCGCCGTTGCTCGCGGCGCGGAAAGTGGCAACTTCGATAATTTCCCGACCAAAGCGGACATGCGCGAGGCGAAAACGGCGGCCGATCAGTCGGCAGTTGCTGAACAAGGCCCTGACCTCATCCGGACTCGCATCCGTCGCAATGTCGAAATCCTTGGGGTGCAATTCGAGCAAGGCATCGCGCACACCGCCGCCGACCAGGAATGCCTGATAACCGGCTTTATTGAGCCTGTACAAGACCTTAAGCGCGGCGTTAGAGATCTCTTTGCGGGAGACATTATGCGACGGGCGGGGAATAATCTGGGGTTCGGTTTTTTGTTTTGAACCGCTGTTTTTCAAAAGGAATTCCGCTTGAGGAAAGAATTTGCGGCCGTATAATAGCAGCCCCCGCGATCCGGGGTACCCAAAACGAACACTCCGCTCCCTTCGTCTAGTGGTTCAGGACGCCGCCCTCTCACGGCGGTAACAGGGGTTCGAATCCCCTAGGGAGTACCAAACAAAAAAGGCCCCGCACAGCGGGGCCTTTTTTGTTTGGCACTTCCTCTGGAGGATTAGAACCCCGGTTCGACAAAACGCGCCAGCGTTTTGGACGCCGCAGGCGGGCCGCAGGCCCGAGAATCGCCCAAAGGCGATTCGAGTCAATCTCTCCGGGCGCGCCAAAAATGAAAAGGCCCCCTTGTGGGGCCTTTTTATTTTTTGGTGTGTCTCGGATGAAGATGAGGACTACTGTTCGACAAAACGCACCAGCGTTTTGGACGCCGCAGGCGCCCCGCAGGGGTCAAAACAGCCCCGAGGCTGTTTTGATCAATCTCTCCGGGGCCGCTCTCGCACATCCATGTGCGTCGCGGCACTCGTGCGTCCTGCACATCGCGCGCCAAAAAAAAGTGAAAAGGGTCAGATACTTACGAGTGATTGACCCTTTTTCGTTTACAATTCTCTGTCCCATTGTCCCATTCAGCGAAGTCGCGTTCCGGACAAATGATTTACACACTTAGCCGTACAAGGCTCGCTTCACAGCCTCCGGTTCTTTCTCCATCACTCGTAGCAGGGTGTGCGACGCGCCGTCCGGATCGCGTTCACCTTGTTCCCACTTTTGCAGGGTCCGAACAGAGATCATCAGGAAGCCGGCGAATTGCTGTTGGGTCATGCCGAACTTCTGACGAATACCTTTTACGTCAGCCGGTTCGAACTCGTAACGCTTCAGCTTTTCAGGCTTGGCTCGAAACTCCTTCAGACCGGCGACAATCTCAGCACCGATATCTCGCTTCGCCATGTCTGTCTCCTATTCTCAACTCAAAGGTCTTTCACAATTTCACGCATCGCCTTGATCGCATCACGAGATAGATCACTCGCTTCATTCTTGGCGTACGCGGTCAGGAACAAAATTTGGTGGTTCTTCGTAATCCAGTAATAGATGACTCGGACGCCACCGCGTTTTCCTGATCCTTGCAGTCCCCACCGCAGCTTTCTGACCCCACCGGACCCTTTAATAACGTCTCCGGCATTGGGTCTGTCCATCAGGTAGAGCTGCAGCATGTGAAACTGCGAGTCATCGAAGTAGTTTTCTCGAATCTTCGAAAAACCGCTTGCCTCGATGAACTCCATGGCAAACTATACCCCAATGGGGTATTTGATGCAATTCTGAAGTTGTCCCATATGAGCGTCTCAAATTGCAGAAAATCAGGCACATGCGTCCGCTATTCGAAGATTCTATGGGACACGCAGACTCTGTAAAGCTATGTTTCAATGGAGAAAACAGAGTTTGAGCGCGACTGGCTTCGAACCCAGTACTTCCTAAGGCGAGCTCAATGGCATGGCGACCATGCATCTATTGAGATGGTCGGGAGTTCGATCCGAGGAGCGCAGCGACGACAGGCCGATGGCCCATCTCTCCGGGCGCGCCAATTCCCTTAGGGTCCATGCCGGAGACATGGGTAACGCTTCCTGCTGACCATACGTGTCAAAATATATTAAATAAGGTCTATTCCAGCATTGAAAAATAGACCATATTAGGTATAATTTCAACAATGGGCAAGGATGAAAAGGACATCGTCTGGCTAGGCGATTCGCTCTCGGTTTTGCAGGCGTTTCCGAAATCTGTTCGCATCGATCTCGGCAGCGATCTGCGCCGCCTTCAAATTGGCGAATTGCCAAAGGATTTCAAACCGATGAAGACGGTTGGTTCGGGTGTCCGTGAATTGGGTGCACGCGATCGCAATAATCAATATCGAACGATGTACGTAATCAGAATGGGTACGAAAATAGTCGTGCTACACAGTTTCATCAAAAAGAGCAGAACGACGCCAAAAGCCGACATCGATACAGCAAGGGAACGGCTAAGAGCATTTGATAGAAAGTGAGAAATAGAAATGGAGTATCAGTTATGA
>JABDKF010000218.1 GCA_013003155.1 Woeseia sp.
GCCAGTCGATCAGACAAGGTCAGCGAATCGCGACCATGGGTGAGGGGCCGGGACAGAAGCCGCGACTGCATTTTGAGATCAGGCGCAATGGCAAGCCGGTTAACCCGCGACAATTTTTGCCAGCGAGATAATTCGACTTGATTGACTGACCAGACGCGCAGTCGCGAACTGACTATTGCAGTTCGGAGTTGCGCACATGGAACCCAGAGGTCAAAGTTGGAATCGGTCGCTGCCGCCCGGCAAGAAAGCTGCGCGAGCCAAAGCTCGTGCTGCGATCCCCGCCGCCGCCAAAGCGCCTTCTTCAAGCACAGACGCTACGCGTCTGTATCTGAGTGAAATTGGTGCCGAGAGCCTCCTGACCGCGGAACAGGAGATCGACCTCGCGCGGCGCTTGCAGCGCGGCGACGAGTCCGCACGGCAACGCATGATCGTTGCCAATCTAAGGCTCGTGGTAAAAATCGCGCGCAATTACACCGGTCGCGGCTTGCCATTTCTTGACTTGATCGAGGAGGGTAACCTCGGTCTCATTCACGCCGTTTCAAAATTCGACCCGGAACGAGGCTTTCGATTCTCAACGTACGCGACCTGGTGGATACGCCAGACAATTGAGCGCGCAATCATGAATCAGGCGCGCACGGTGCGCCTGCCTATTCACGTTATTAAAGAGATCAATAAATGTTTGCGAGCTGCCTACGAGCTCCAGCAAAAAAATACCGATGCGCCAACTGCGGCGGACATTGCCTCTACCGTTGATTGTGACGTCGCCGACGTTGAACGATTGCTGGCGTTGCACAATCGCGTGACTATCGGTTCGGCTGGCAACGATGAGGGGCGCGGGTTGCTTGATACGCTGCCGGCATTGCGCGGAACGGAACCTCCGCGTTGCGCACAACGTAGCAAGGTCACAGCGCTTGTTGATCGTTGGCTTGACCAGTTGGGTGACAAGCAGCGTGCGGTTATTGAGCGGCGTTTCGGGCTACACGGCTGTCGCCGCCTGACGCTCGAACAAATCGGCGTCGAAATCGGTGTGACGCGAGAACGCGTGAGGCAGGTCCAATTGGAAGCATTACGCAGCTTGCGCGCCATGACAGAAAGTGAAGGTCTGTCGATCGACACGCTGCTGGATTAGTCCAGAAGTAACACCGCAGCTGGACGTCGGCCTTCCGCAATAAGAATGTTGAAGGTTCGACAGGCGGCGGGCGTATCCATCAGTTCCAGTCCGATGCCTCGCCGTGCCAGAGCGAACGCGAGTTCTTTAGGTGGCATTCTTTGCTGCGAGCCAGTGCCAAGCACCAGCAACTCAGGCTCGTCCGCCAGCACGGGCTGCAGGTCGGTGATCGTGATGGCATCGACAGGCGTTGCGCGCCACTCCCCGATGATGCGATCGGCCGTAAGCGCGGTACTAACGGTTAGTGTCTGCTCTCCAATGCGAATCGTATTGCTATCGACGCTCGTTATTGTCAGATCGGTTTTGTCTTCTCGGTTAAATAACATGCGCGTCGGACGTTCCTGATTTTTCCTGTTTGCTTGCTGCAAAAAGAATAGCGGCGCGGTTATGATAGAGCAATAGTCGCGGCGCATTCCTGGTCCCTGCCGTTTCTTTCTTTTGCGGACACCCGAATAGGGTTAAATTGCCCCGAGGCCGGGACCTTCACACGTTGTAATTACTATGCCAGCTACCCTTCCAGCCGAAGCGAAAGCGCGGCGGCGGCCGCACAATACGCTAATCATGCTGCCGTGCCGTGCCGCGGACGTGCTGACACTTGCGCGTGACCGTCGCTGGCTGACAGGTGCTGCAATTCGGCCAGTTATGCCGGGGACACCGCTGCTGGATCGCTTGCTGGCAGAACTCGGCGAGTCACCCCTCGATGCCGGACGGGCCGCTCTGCGCCTTTGGGGGCAAACGGGCACGATGCCCGACGGGTGGGTTGCGGGCGCTGATCCTGTGTGGATGCAGGCGGGTCTAGAGCAAGTTTTCCTGCACATACCGCCAGCAGACGATATCGATACCGCTGCGCTACAGTCGATGTTCAGCGATCTACAGAACGCGCTGCTCGCTGACCGGGATCTGCGTCTCGAGGCGCGCGACGATTGCGGCTATTTGCTCGGCACCGACCCGTTGCCGGTCGCAACACTGCCGGCCAGTGCAATTGATCGCAATCAGCCCGCAAAATTTACTCCCGATTTCAATAGTCCTGAGTCTGCTGAGTACTACTCGTTGTGCAGCGAAATCGAAATGTCCATGTATGCGCATCCCTACAACCAGCAGCGCGAGGAACGAGGGCAGCGACCACTCAACGCGCTTTGGCTGTGGGGCGGCGGGCAAGTGACTGGCCTTGCAGAGCGCATGCTGCCGATCCTTTACGCCGATGACGCAATGCTCCACGGTTTCAGCGCGTACAGTAAGACCGAGTGTCGAGAATGGCCGGGCTCAATAACGGCGTGTGTGGACCGGACACCGGGGAGATTCATCGCTGTTCCACCGCCACTGGCGAGCGAAGCACTCGATGAAACTCTCATTGAACTGCGATCATTGTGGCGGGCTGACCGCTTGCCGTCGTTGACCTTGTTGTTTGATGATATTGCGATTGATTTGCAAAAAAGCTGGCGGCGCTTTTTTCGAATAGGCACAGCGGCGCAACTGAGGAATCTGTTTGAAAAACAAAACTGAGCGGCCCTTGGACGCGCGCCTGCCGGATGCCAGCGCCGTTGCCGCATTAGCGGGTTTACATCCCGTGCTTGCCCGCATCTACGCTTCCCGTGGGGTCCGTGGCGAGGATGATCTCGATTATTCGTTAGCAAAGCTTGCGCCGGTAGGCTCACTGCAAGGCGTCGATGAGGCGGTAGATTTGCTCTACGCGCATCGCGACGAGCCGGTGATCGTCATCGGTGATTTTGACGCAGACGGCGCGACCAGTACGGCCCTCGTCTTGCGCTGCCTGCGCGAATTCGGCTTTCGCTCGGTCGACTATCTTGTGCCGAATCGTTTTGCTTTCGGCTATGGGCTGACACCCGAAATCGTTGACGTGGCGGCGGAACGCGGGCCTGCGCTGCTGGTAACCGTTGATAACGGCGTGTCGAGCATCAATGGCGTTGCAAGAGCGAATGCGCTGGGAATAAAAGTTCTGGTGACCGATCACCACCTCCCCGGCAGCGCGTTGCCCGAGGCGGCGGCGATGGTGAATCCAAATCTTCGCGGCGGCAGTTTTGCCAGTCCCAATCTCGCGGGTGTTGGCGTGGCGTTTTACGTGATGGCCGCGCTGGGCCGACGATTTGAGGAGCAGGGCGTCTGCGGCGCGGCGCGTGTCCCGGCACGCTTTCTGGATCTCGTTGCATTGGGGACCGTCGCCGACGTGGTACCCCTCGATCGCAATAATCGCATTCTTGTGCGCCAGGGACTCGATCGAGTTCGCGCGGGTCACGGTGTTTCCGGAATTACGGCTCTGCTCCGCATTGCCGGGCGCGACTTTTCGCGAGTATGCAGCGCCGACTTCGGTTTTGCAGTGGGTCCGCGGCTTAATGCCGCGGGACGGCTGGAGGACATGTCCGTAGGCATCGAGTGTTTGCTTACCGACGACCCGGCAGAGGCCGAGCGACTTGCGCAACTTCTGGACGGGATCAATAACGAACGGCGCGCAATCGAAAGCGACATGCAAGACCAGGCGTTCGCATTTGTCGACGCTATGGATGCACGAAACTTGCCGCCCTGCGTGACGGTTTACGATCCCGGTTGGCACCAGGGCGTAGTGGGGCTCGTTGCAGCGCGCGTGCGCGAGCGCTGTCACCGTCCCGTTGTGGCTTTTGCGCGCGAAAAGGCAGGCGTGCTGAAGGGCTCGGCCCGGTCCGTACCGGGCGTGCACATCCGGGACCTGTTGGAAGCCGTATCCACGGCGAATCCGGGACTCATCGAAAAGTTTGGTGGTCATGCGATGGCCGCCGGACTCAGCCTCGCTGAGGAGCGCCTCGGGGCGTTTCGAAAAGAGGTCGCGAGACAACTGCTGCGTCTGTATCCAGACGCAGATTTCCGCGAGGCTTTGCACACCGACGGCGCGTTGCCCGTCGATTCGTTCACGCTGGACTTCGCGCGCTCACTGCGCAATGCAGGGCCCTGGGGTGCAGGGTTTCCGGAGCCCTTGTTTCACGGCGCGTTTGCCGTCCATGAACAGCGCACCGTGGGCGAACGCCACCTGAAAATGCGTGTTGCGGCCGCGGCCGGCGGTCCCACGCTGGATGCGATCGCATTTAATCAGTCTGGCGCCGTTATCCGAGGTGTTGTAGAGCTTGCGTTCAAACTTGACGTAAACAGTTATCGCGGCGTGGAATCGCCGCAGCTCATCGTCGAGCAAATAACGACCCTGCGGGACACTGTGCCCTCAGCATGACCGTGCTACCATGCCGCGTTTTTCGCGCCTCATAAACTTAAGCATCTCATGGAAACCAGTCAGCTACGCCAGACCATCGCCGACCTCCTGGAACGCAGCCAGGCGTTAAGGGGGTATCTTTGACTACGATGCCAAGGCAGAGCGCCTGACCGAAGTTCAGCGCGAATTGGAACAACCGGACGTCTGGGACAAACCGAATCGTGCGCAAGCGCTGGGGCAGGAGCGCGCGAGTCTCGAAGACATTGTCGTCACGCTGGACGAGTTGAAAAGCGGCCTGACGGATGCCGATGAGCTGCTCAACATGGCCATCGAAGAAGGTGACGAGAGCACGGCGATTGAACTGGTCAGCGATCTCGACACGTTCGAATCGCGGTTGGCCACGCTGGAATTTCGCCGCATGTTCAGCGGTGAAATGGATGCCACCAACGCGTTTGTCGATATTCAGTCAGGTGCCGGCGGCACCGAGGCGCAGGACTGGGCAGATATGCTGCTGCGCATGTACCTGCGCTGGTCAGAAGCGCACGGTTTTAAATCAGAAATTATCGAGGCCTCGGCTGGCGAGGTTGCGGGCATCAAGAGCGCGACCGTACGCGTTGCGGGCGCGTACGCGTACGGCTGGCTGCGCACAGAGACCGGCGTACACCGGCTGGTTCGAAAATCTCCGTTCGACTCGGGCAATCGGCGACACACCTCGTTTGCGTCCGTATTCGTTTCTCCCGAAGTCGACGATGACATCGATATTGATGTCGATCCGTCTGATCTGCGCATTGACGTGTATCGGGCGTCGGGCGCCGGCGGCCAGCACGTGAATCGCACGGAATCCGCAGTGCGCATCACGCATTTGCCAACCAACGTCGTCGTGCAATGCCAGAATGATCGGTCGCAACACAAGAACAAGGCAACGGCGATGAAGCAGTTGAAAGCGAAACTATACGAGCTGGAGCTGCAAAACCGTCGGGCCGCGGCGTCCGAAGTCGAAGACAGCAAGGCAGACGTTGGCTGGGGCAGCCAGATCCGCTCGTACGTGCTCGACCAAAGCCGCATCAAAGATTTGCGCACTGGTGTTGAAACCGGTAACACTCAGGCGGTGCTCGATGGTGGGCTTGATGCGTTTATTGAAGCCAGTTTGAAGCAGGGACTATAAGTGAGCGACAAAGACGAAAATTTTCTGATTGCCGAGCGTCGCCGCAAGCTCGACTTGCTGCGCGAGCAGGGCGCGGCATTCCCCAATGACTTTCGCCGCAATGCGCTGGCGGACGAATTGCATCGTACCTGGGGCGAGCACGATGACGACACGCTGAAGGCCGAGGCCATCGAGGTTGCGGTCGCAGGTCGCATGCTGGCCAAACGGGTCATGGGCAAATCCAGCTTCATCAAATTGGCCGATCGCAGCGGGCAGATTCAGATCCGTCTCGAACGTGATCGCCTTCCGGACGGCGTGTACCAGAATTTCAAGAAATGGGACGTCGGCGACATTGTTGGCGCTCGTGGCAAGCTCTTTAGGACGATGACCGGCGAGTTGACCGTGATGGCCGACGAGCTGCGAATCCTGACAAAATCTCTACGCCCGTTGCCCGAAAAATTTCACGGATTGTCCGACCAGGAAACACGCTACCGGCAACGCTACGTCGATTTGATAATGAATGACGACAGTCGGCGCGTGTTCCAGACGCGAACCCGAATGATTGCGTACATCCGCGCTTTTCTCGATGCACAGGATTTCATGGAAGTGGAAACGCCGATGATGCAACCTATCGCCGGCGGCGCGATTGCACGGCCCTTCAGGACACACCACAATGCGCTCGACATGCCGCTGTATCTGCGCATTGCCCCTGAGCTCAACCTGAAACGCCTCGTTGTCGGCGGCTTTGAGCGCGTTTACGAAATCAATCGAAATTTTCGCAATGAAGGCGTTTCCACGCAGCACAATCCCGAGTTCACGATGCTCGAACTTTATCGCGCGTACGCCGATTACCGCGATCTCATAGACATGATTGAAGCGTTGCTGCGCGGGATGACAGACAGTCTTTTCGGTACGACCAAGATTAGCTACCAGGGCGAGACCTACGACTTCGGCAAGCCGTTTGACCGGCTCACGGTTGAAGAGGCTATCCTTCGCTACAACGCCGATATCGAGCGCA
>JABDKF010000241.1 GCA_013003155.1 Woeseia sp.
TCGAAATCCGACGCGAGCAGAAAATGTTTGTGTGTATCTGTTGCCATCATGGTCACCTTTACAGCCATTGCAAAAAGAATCCCTTGGCTGCCCGGTGACTATTCTGGCACTGCTTTAACTGATTCCAAGGGAATGAATACGATTACATTCCCTTGCGTGCCTGAAGAATTTTCATGGCTTAAATGAGGTATTTTCAGCACCCGCGCGGTTATTGGCCGCGCGGGTGCCTTGTGGCGTTACGCCGCCTTCAGTACGTCCGCGGCTGCTTTGTACTCGTAGCCAAGATCGTCGGCAACGGCCTTGTGGTTGACGTGCCCGGCGTGAACGTTGAGACCGTTCGCGAGATGCGGGTCGCGTTGCAGCGCTTCGAGCCAGCCGTGGTTCGCGAGGCTCTTGACGAAAGGCAGCGTGGCGTTGGTCAGTGCGAACGTACTCGTGCGCGGCACTGCGCCAGGCATGTTCGTGACGCAATAGTGCACGACGTCGTCTACGACGTAGGTCGGTTCCGCGTGCGTCGTCGGCTTGCTCGTTTCGAAACAACCGCCTTGGTCGATCGAGATGTCGACCATAACGGCACCGGCGTTCATGTTGCGCACGTTCTCGCGCGTGACGAGTTTCGGCGCAGCGGCACCGGCGACGAGCACCGCACCGACGATCAGGTCCGACTCTGCGCTGAGTTCATCGATGATGTCTTTCGTCGAGTAGACGGTGCGAACGCGTCCGCCCCACTGGTCGTCGAGCTGACGCAGGCGCGGCAAAGAGCGATCGAGTATCGTCACCGCTGCGCCGAGGCCGACGGCCATGTCCGCCGCATTCGCACCGGCTACACCACCGCCGATGACGAGGACTTTCGCCGGACGTACGCCGGGCACGCCGCCAAGCAGGATGCCGCGGCCGCCGTTAGCCTTTTGCAAGGCAAACGCGCCGGCCTGGATCGACAGTCGTCCGGCAACTTCAGACATCGGCGTCAGTAACGGCAGCGAGCGATCGTTTGCCGTCACCGTTTCATAGGCAATCGCGGTGCAGCCGGAATTGACGAGCGCTTCCGCCTGCGCCGGATCTGCGGCAAGGTGCAGGTAGGTGAACAGCACCTGGCCTTCACGCAGCATCGCGCATTCGTGCAGCTGTGGCTCCTTGACCTTGATGATCATGTCGGCAGTCGCGAAAACCTCTTCCGCCTTGTCGACGACTTTGGCGCCGGCCGCAACGTAGTCGGCATTGCTCATGCCGATGCCGTCGCCGGCTTTCGACTCGACGATGACCTCGTGGCCGTCATGTACGAGCTCGCGCACTCCGGCCGGCGTCATGCCTACACGAAATTCCAGCGTCTTTATTTCCTTGGGTACCCCGATCTTCATTGACTCTCTCCTGCGGAGGGTATGGTTATTATCCTCACAGAATAGACCGGAAAAGACGGTATTTGCTTGCAAATACGATGACAGCACGCCGATTCTGTGGCATTTTCTGCTAACTACTGCCTTTCCTGAGCAAGATCCTGCGATGCCGACCAGCAACGACCTCGATCGCTACGACCGCGCCATCCTCAATGCCCTGCAGGCCGACGGGCGTATCAGCAACGTGCAGCTGGCCGCACTGGTCAACCTGTCCGAATCGGCGTGCCTGCGGCGTGTACGTGCGCTCGAGGAATCCGGCAGGATCGACCGCTATGTCGCGCTCGTGAACCAGGCCGCCGCCGGGCTGCCCGGCAACGTGTTCGTACACATCGGGCTGCATCGCGAGGAGGACAGCGAGCTCGCCGCTTTCGAGGAGGCGGTGCGCAGTATTCCCGAAGTCATGGAGTGTTTCCTGATGACGGGCGAGTTCGATTACCCGCTGCGTGTCGTCGTTTCCGACATGGCGGACTTCGAGCGCCTGCACAAGGAATCGTTGACGCGCCTGCCCGGCGTCGCGCGCGTCAACTCGAGCGTTGCAATCCGTACCGTGCAGAAAAAAACAGAACTGCCGCTGCGCTGACGAGACACATTGAAACAATTCGCGCGGTGGCCCGGTCGGTTCAAATAGGGTACGGTAAATAGTCGTTTCCCTCCCCT
>JABDKF010000283.1 GCA_013003155.1 Woeseia sp.
ATTCCCGGAAATTTTGGGGCGCATGGTCACCGAATGCGCTCGAGATTTCCGGCAACTGCGTAAGTGCAGCCCGAATGGATGCCAGGTCGCGCGGACCGCCTCTGCCAATCGACAGTCGAGAAAGGCCCCGCTGGACGTCGGGGCAGCGACGGAGATGATCCCTCACGGCATTGGACACTTCCTGGTTCTCGACAAACCATGCGGTAGCCCCAAGCCGACCGTGAATTGTTTCCAGATCCCGTGAAGGCGAGGAAACACGACGCTCCAGAAGTCGCCCACCCGCCGCTGTGACAGTTCGGTCGACTGCATGAAGCAATGACCCATCGCGCGTGCCGGATAGGGATCGCGTCAATTCGAGATTGCGTCGAGTTGCAGCGTCGATTTGCATGCAGGCTGACGCCGATTCCTGAACGGGAGGCCGCAACAGCGGCAGTTTCCCCTTTTGTGTCAGATCCAGGTAATCAACGATGGCCCCAAGCGCCGCGATCTCGGCGCGGCTGAACGATCCAAAGCCATCCAGACTTTCAACGCCATAGAGCGAGCAGAGACGCCTCCGGGCGCTCTGGCTGTCAAAAGAAACCGGCGACAAGGGCGTCACTGAGGTTTCGGTATCCACCATTGCGTCTTCAAGGATCGCGCCGTGGCTTTCCGAAACCAGAACCTCACGAGGTCGCAATCGGGACAGTTCGGGTGAAAACCGCGCTGGCGCACATGACATAACCCGCAGTTCACCGGTTGAAATATCAACCCATGAGATAGCCGCGTCGCCGCGCACCTCCGAGACAGAAGCGAGAAAGTTGTTCTGCCGCGCTTCCAAGAGCGCTTCTTCGGTCAATGTTCCAGGAGTTACCAGGCGAACCACGCCACGTTTCACGACGGCCTTTGATCCTCGCTTCTTTGCCTCGGACGGGTCCTCAAGCTGTTCGCAGACGGCGACGCGAAAACCCTTGCGGATCAAAGTCAGTAGGTAACCTTCGGCAGAATGAACGGGGACACCGCACATTGGGATGTCGTCCCCAAGATGCTTGCCGCGCTTGGTAAGTGCGATGTCCAGCGCTTCGGCGGCAGCGACGGCATCATCGAAGAAGAGCTCGTAAAAGTCGCCCATGCGATAGAACAACAACGCATCGCGATGGGCTTCCTTGATCTCAAGATACTGCGCCATCATTGGTGTGACGGCCGCGTCGGTAACGCCCACTGCTCAAAACCCCCAGTGTGTTTGGCCCGAAATCTACCGACAGGCTCCGCTGGAAGGAAGGCGAAATCACTAGGTTGCTCCGGAGGCGCCGCAAGTTAAGGTGCGGGACGCACAGCGAGGACTGGGTATGGCGAATCCGAAATTCACGCGCGAGGACGCGCTTTCCTTCCACATGCACCCAACTCCGGGAAAGTTCGAGATCCAGGCGACGGTCCCGATGACAACTCAGCGCGACCTTTCGTTGGCCTACTCGCCTGGGGTGGCCATCCCGTGCGAGGAAATCGCTCGAAATCCCGAAGTCGCATACGATTACACGAACAAGGGAAATCTTGTGGCGGTGGTTTCAAACGGGACTGCCGTACTTGGGTTGGGCAACCTCGGCGCACTTGGCGCAAAGCCGGTGATGGAAGGAAAGTCGGTCCTCTTCAAGCGTTTCGCTGACGTCAACTCGATAGATATCGAACTCGACACCGAGGACGTGGATGCCTTCTGCCAGGCCGTGAAGCTGATGAGTCCAACTTTTGGCGGGATCAATCTGGAAGACATCAAGGCACCGGAGTGTTTCATTATCGAGCAGCGCCTGAAAGAGCAGTGCGACATCCCGGTTTTTCACGACGATCAGCATGGAACAGCGGTGATTTGCGCAGCCGGCTTGCTGAACGCCCTCTACCTATCCGGAAAAAGAATGGAAGACGTCAGGATCGTATTGAACGGTGCCGGCGCTGCGGGGATTGCATGTATTGAACTACTGAAACGAATGGGCGCACGCCACGAGAATTGCATCGTTTGCGATACCAAGGGCGTGATCTGGCAAGGCCGAACCGAAGGAATGAACCAGTGGAAATCGGGTCATGCGATCAACACCGATCTTAGAACCTTGGCCGAGGCGATGGACGGCGCTGACGTCTTTCTGGGCGTCAGTGTCAAGGGTGCGGTCACCTCCGAAATGATTGAATCGATGGCAAGCGATCCTGTTATCTTTGCCATGGCAAATCCGGATCCGGAGATCACACCAGAAGACGCGCATGCAGTCAGAAGCGACGCAATTGTCGCCACCGGCCGATCGGACTACCCGAACCAGGTCAACAATGTTCTTGGATTTCCCTACCTGTTTCGTGGCGCGCTCGACATCCATGCGCGCGCCATAAACGACGACATGAAGATCGCTTGCGCGAATGCGCTGGCCGAGTTGGCGCGCGAGAACGTGCCTGACGAAGTCGCAATGGCGTATGGCCGAAAGTTGAGCTTCGGGCGCGACTATATCATCCCAACGCCGTTTGACCCGCGATTGATTCACCGTGTTCCAACAGCCGTCGCTAAGGCAGGCATGGAAACTGGTGTCGCCCGCAGGCCGATCGTGGATATGGAAGCCTACGAACTGGCTTTGAAGTCCCGAATGGACCCGACGGCCAGTATATTGAGATCAATCAACGCCAGGGCGCGCG
>JABDKF010000285.1 GCA_013003155.1 Woeseia sp.
TTCTTCCTGAGCGACTGCTGGCGTTGCCAGTAGCAGCAATACAATCAGGTTCTCGAAGCGCAAATACTGCATGTCATTCTCCCCGTACGTGCCTTGCTTTATGTCTGCTGCATTATGTTGTACCGCAGCTACCTTCGTAATGCCATTGTTCATGGCTGCTGTCCGGTCGCGACCCAGTTCTCAAATCCCACATTTTTCCCATGCAGGCGTTGCCCGCTGAGAGTCACGTCACAGCCGATCGGGCTGCACCTGACCAGAATCACCTCATCGATATTTGCATGGGTTTTTGATGACCAAGCTTGCCAACAATGTCATCCCGTTTCCTCACGATCGCGCCCGGGCGGTGAAGTGTTGTCCTCACTGCGGCAAACGCAGCGATGTTTACCGCATAGGCCGCTTGCTGTGGGCCTATTGTGAGCATCACGAGGTGCGCTGGGTCGTCGCGGATTTTCAGGATGCTTCACCGCACTCGATGGACAGGCAACAACTGCGCCGTGGCCTCGAATTTTTGTCCTCTTTCGTCGAGGTTACGCGCTAGCGTCAACCGCTGAGGCCGGCGCAACGCTGGTCCTACCCAAAAGCCGCGTACGCCATGTTATAAAAGCGTCCGTTCACTTCGGGCGCGCGCTATGAATGTTCTCCGATTAATCACATTGAGTTTGCTGTGCTCCGCTTGCGGCGCCGACGGTGTGAACGAGCCCGCTCCCAAGGACTACAATCCGATCAGCAGCATTCAAGGGACTGGAGCGGCAAGCCCGCTGGCAGGAGAGCGTGCGAGTACCCGCGGCATCGTCACCGGCGACTTTCAGGACGGCGATGCCAATACGCAAAACAACCTGGGCGGATTCTTTTTGCAGTCCCTGGCGCCTGACCAGGACAACCGCACGTCAGAGGGCTTGTTCGTATTTGATCGCAATGCAAAGGGTACGGATGTCGGCGTGGGAGACATCGTCACCGTTTCTGGCAGCGTCGAAGAGCGTTTTGGCGAAACTCAACTAAAAGCTGATGCAGTTGCAATTATCGGAAAAGGAAATGCGACTGCGACTGAGTTACGACTGCCTGCTGCCGGCACGGTGCATAACAGCGACGGCACGGTAGTCGCGGATCTCGAGCATCTCGAAGGCATGTTTTTGCAGGTGCCGCAGCGCTTGTTCGTGCAAGACCTTGCGGGGCTTGAGCGCTACGGCGAGATACTGCTGTCCACCGAGGAACGCCAATTCCAGTTTACCGAGCGTGAGCAACCCGACGCGGCCGGCTATCGCAAACACCGACAGCGCGTTGCCGCACAGGTGCTCATGCTGGACGACGGGCGCGTTGTGCAAAACGCCAGTCCGGTGCGGTACATCGGTGACTCGGGATCGGCAGGCAGGGCGCCGCGCTTGAGCGACGCGGCAGAATCGCTACAAGGTGTGCTGCGCTACAGTCGCGGCAGCGGGCCGAACGGCCTCGAAACCTGGCGGCTCATGCCGACAAGCGCGCCCCGGTTTGTGGTCCGCAATCCGCGACCGGAGCCGCCCGCAATTGACGCGCCGATTATTGTCGCAAGTTTTAACTTGCTCAATTACTTTTCGACGATTGATTCGGGCAAGAATCGCTGTGGTCCGGCTCTCGATCAAGGCTGTCGCGGTGCTGAATCGGCCCGGGAGTTCAAGCGACAGCGGCAACGCACGGCAAATGCGATCGAGCAGTCCGGCGCAAGCATCGTTGGTGTTATGGAGCTTGAAAACAATGCAAGAGCGTCGGTCGAGGATCTCACAGCTGCGCTTGCCGCAACCGGCGGTGAGTGGCGATTCATCGACACCGGAACGATCGGCGATGACGTGATCCGCGTGGGAATCGTTTATCGCCCTGATCGTGTTTCGCCGTTTGGTGATCACGCCATACTGGACGCATCTGTCGACAAACGCTTTGACGATAACCGCAATCGACCGGCACTCGCGCAAACTTTTCGATCTGTAGACAACGGGGGAAAATTCACAGTCGCCGTCAATCACCTCAAGTCGAAAGGCTCGCCGTGTGACGACGATGGCGATCCGAATCGGGGCGATGGTCAGGGCAACTGCAACCAAACGCGTACGCAGGCCGCGCTGGCGCTTGCCGACTGGCTCGAAAGCGACCCCACATCGAGCGGTGATAGCGACATACTAATCGTGGGCGATCTCAATGCTTATAGCGAGGAAGATCCGGTGCGCGCCTTAAGAGAGGCCGGCTTTCGTGATTTGCTGCGCACAAGAACAGGCAGTGAGACCTGGTCGTTTGCCTTTCGCGGTGAATCGGGCGCCCTCGATCACGCGCTTGCATCGCCTGCGCTGGCCGCACAAGTCAGCGAGGTGGTGGAATGGCATATCAACGCCGATGAGTCGGCATTGTACGATTACAATCTGAATTTCGGCCGTGACCCGGGCCTTTTCGATCCCGACGCAGTTTGGCGTGCATCGGATCACGACCCGCTACTGGTCGGCCTGAAATTGCAGCCCGATTGAACAGTTGCCGTTCACAGGGTAAGCATGTCAGTCTGGCGATCGTCAAAGCACCCGGGGAACTGCAACGTGAAATCAGCCGTAGATTATCTTGACTGGGAATCCGTGCCGCTCGAAACCGTGAACCCGATGATGCAGAGGCGCATTATTTCAGGTGAGCTGATGACGGTGGCGCGCATCTGGTTCAAAGATGGCTTCCTCGTGCCGCGCCACAGTCACCACAATGAGCAAATCACGCAGGTTGTGTCCGGTGTGTTGCGGTTTCGTATCGGTGCCGATGGCGAAGAAGTGATCAACGTAGGCCCCGGCGAGGTGCTGGTTATCCCGGCCCATCTGCCGCACGAAGCTCTGTGTATTGGCGACGTTGAAGAGGTCGATATGTGGGCGCCGCGCCGTGAGGACTGGCTCAACAAGAGCGATGATTACCTGCGGCAATAGTCATTGACAGGGCGCATTAAATTGAAGTTATCCGGCGCGCAGCCACGGTACATTTGCCAGGATTATCGAGCAGTATGTCGTTCGCGACGGGCTGCTGACTATTGAGCAGGCCGTTGCAAAAATGACCGCATTTGCGGCAAGTGTGCTGAGAGTTGCGAAGCGCGGGCAACTGACTGCCGGCATGTACTCTGACATAATCGTATTTGATCCGGCAAGGGTGCACGCTCGTGCAAGTTATACTGCGCCTCTGGTCCTCGCGGAGGGCTTCGAACTGGTCATCGTCAACGGCATTATTGCCAGAGAAGTCGAAAGTTTGAGTGGCAAGCGCGCAGGACGGGTCCTGCAGCCGGAGTTGCAATGAAACCACCAATGACCGGGGTTGCGGCGGTACGCGCCTGGCTGGAAAGCGACGAATTCATCGCGGAGCCGATTGTCGCTGTCGATGGCAAGCAGGCGCCACTGGTTTTCGATCTCGGTGAGGGCAGTCTCGATCTGGGAGAGCCGCTGGACGGACTCGACACGGCGCGCTTCAGTCAACTTGTAGAACGTTCAATGCAGCAACACAAAGTACGTATTGCGTACGGTCGGTGGGGTGAACGGCGCGCGCTCTACAAGTCCGAACATTTCACCGCGGGTAACGAAGCGCGTACTGTGCACCTTGGTATCGACGTTTTTTGCGCGCCGCGCACCCAATTGGCGGCACCGCTCGACGGTATCGTTGATATCGTCGCAAACAACGCGCGAGAACTCGACTACGGTCCGATGGCTATTCTGAAACACACCACGCCAGGAGGGCAGACGTTCTGGACGCTGTACGGGCATCTTGGCGAAGAATGCCTGAGCAGTTTGCGTTCCGGCATGCCGATCGGCGCGGGCGAGCGACTGGGGACAGTAGGTGCGCCGCCGACAAACGGCAATTGGCCGCCGCACCTGCATTTTCAGGTGATCCTGGACCTGCTTGATCTGGGGCGGGAGTTTCCGGGAGTCGCTGCGGCCAGCGAGCAGGACCGCTGGCTGTCGCTTTCGCCGAATCCCGCCTGTTTTTTCCCACAGGTTAACGCTGAACTACTGGACGGTCGGAGCCGCTTTGGCAAACCCGGGTAAGTTGCCGTAGCCGACAAATTGCAGGGCCAACCCGACGCGCCAGCAGGCGCAGTGACCACTGACTCACAATGTCATGCCGATGACGAGATAAACCACGACACTCACGCTACCGACTACCAGCGCGTAGGGCATTTGCGTTTTGACGTGGTCAATGTGATCGGATGCGGCGCCGGTCGATGCGAGAATGGACGTGTCGGACAAGGGCGAGCAGTGATCGCCGAATACACCGCCGCCGGCGATCGCCGCAACCGTTGCATACACGACTGGCTCCAATTCATTGCCCGTAAATGCGAATGCCAGCGGCGCCGCGATTGGCATCATGATGGCGAACGTGCCCCAGGAAGTGCCGGTTGAGAACGCGATGGTTCCTGCGATCAGAAAAGTCAGGGCGGGCAACAGCGCGGGCGTGAGCCAGCCTTCCGTTTGCGCGACAATATATTCCGCCGTGTTCAGATTGTCTGACAACTCGTTAAGCGCGTAGGCGAATGCGAGGATAATGACCGCCGGCATCACGCCCTTGATGCCCGCCATCGCTGTATTGGTGATGTCGGCCAGCGGTATTCCCTGGATGCGCATCGTGACACCGGCCACGACAGACGACAACAGAAATGCTTCCATCGTCAATGCCAGGTTTGTGTAGTAAAAGGAGCCCACTGCGACCCCGATAACAATCAGGACCGGTAATACAAAATTCCAGAACAGGCTGGTGCGAACGCCCTCAAAAGGCGTGATATCGGTCAACTCCCGCGCCATCAAAGGCTCCGCGCCATCGGCCAGGACCTTGCCTTCATTGAGTGCCCGGGCCTCTGCCTTTTTCATGGGGCCAAACTCTGGAATGACGCCGGAAACAATCAGGCCGACCATGATAACTGCCAGCAATGCGTAGACGTTATAGGGGATGGTGGCAACGAAAACCATGATTGCATCGCTGCCGTTCTCAACCGGACCCATGCCGATCAGCAAGCCGGCGATAAAAACGGCCCAGCCCGTAATGGGCACCAGCACGCTGACTGGCGCAGATGTTGAATCAGCAATGTAGGCCAGTTTTTCTCGCGAAATACGAAAGCGGTCCGACAGGTTCCGCATAGTCGAGCCTACGAACAGCGGGCTGAAATAATCGCTGAAGAACACGAACATACCCATTATCCAGGCGACCACCTGGACCCGCACCCGCGTCATGTTAAGGCTTTCCACCCAGTCCGAGAAATTCCGGATTGCGCCAGTGCGTTGGAAGAATGCAATTGAAACGCCGATAAACAGTTCGAGCAGCAATACCCAGGAAAAATTTTCGTTGCCTAGTGCACGCTTTAAGAGATTGGGAAATCCAAGCAGACCGTCGCCGGCCACGAATACGCCCACGATGCAGGCAACCGCCAGAGAAAAAACGGTGTTGCGTGTGATAAACGCTAGCACTATTGCGACGGTAGCGGGCAGCAACGACCACGCGCCTACTGCAATTGATTCTTCCACGCGATTCCCTCGTCCAGACTGTCATTACGTTACAGCAATGATGGGCCGCTTACACTTCCGCGCGCGCCCGAAAGCGTTCAACAGCAGCGATGACGCTGAAGCCCAGCTTCCGCAAAGGATCCGGTGGCATATAGCGGGCGGTGCCGAACAGGCTACTGACATCAACGGTGTCATGGCCCAGCGTGCGTTCAGCGAGCAACTTGCCAAATAGCGTGCCCTTGACAATGCCGCCACCGTTGCAGCCGGCCGAAATGTACAGCTCAGGCCTTAATTCGCCCCACAGTGGCGCCGCATTGAATGTAAAACCCGTTGCGCCTCCCCATACGGCTGCAAAGGGGACGTTTGCTAGTTGTGGAAAGCGCCGCGTCAGTGCACTGCGAAGTTCAGGTTCCACATCGCTCGCGTTGCAGTCCTTCTCGTAACGGTAGAGTGAGCGTATAAGCAACCGTCCGTCCGCCGTGCGGCGCAGTGTGCTGCCAAGTCTGTGCGCCGGCAACACGCCCCATTGTTCATCTTCGCCACATTGCGCCAGCAAAAAAGCATCCAGCGGTTCCGTCAATGCGGCATACGTGTACATCGCAACAAGGCGTTCCTGACCGAAACCAAGCGCCTTGCAGAATGCGTTGTTGGCGAGAATGACTTTTTTTGCGAGGACGTCGCCGTGGGGTGTCTTTACCAACCAGCAATTGCTTTTCCGTTCCAAACCTAAAGCGGGGGAATTCTCGTACATCCTTGCATTGTCCGGTAGGCGCTCGGCCAGACCGCGAATCAACGCGGCGGGCTGTGCAAGGTAGCAATGTGGCGAATAGATACCTTTTCGGTAAAAGCGTGTGCCTATGCGAGAAGAGAGGTCGGCGGTGTCGAGCGTGTCACAACGCAGGCCCGCAGCGTCAAGAAAGGCTTTGTATCGTTCCAGAGATTTGCTGCCTGTTGCGCTCGCTGCCGCGCGATAGGTTCCGCTATGAAAAAGCCCACAATCAATCTTAAATCGCTCGATATCGTCGCGCAGGGAGCGCATCGCTTGCTGTATGAGTTGATTGCATTGCTGCATCCTCGCCAGATTCTGTTTATCAACGTCGTGGGCCAGCGCCACCTCCAACAAAAAGCCCGAATTGCGACCCGGATTACCTTCTCCGATGGACGACGCTTCAAGCACAACTATGTCACTGTTTGGCGACAATTCGCCGACGCGCCGCGCCGCTGCAATACCGGTATATCCAGCGCCAATGATTGTCACGTCGCAATGTATGTTCTGCTTCAGCGGTTCGAGGTTTTTGCGCAAACCGAGAAGTCCATTCCAGCCGCAACTGTGACGATAGTCCGGTTTTTGATGTTTATTCTGCGTCAATTTTTTCAGTCGAGTTGCGACATAATTGAGGATTCTGCGAATAACAGTTCTAAAAAAATCATCACTATTTACGGCTAAGTAACTGTCACGTATTTACATTATGCGTATTTAAACCGGCTTGAAATTAATCATTACGAAACACCGATATGTGACGCCTGCACTATATACTCGAAAGCCTCCACCAAGTCGCAAATCTGAGACAGTTTTTTTCGCGAAAAGTGTTTGTTAGCGTTGCTCCATCGTGATTAAACAGAACTGTTTTGCACGATCAAAATAGAGCGTAATTACTGATAAAGGCAAACCGATCGAAAGATTGGGACGCAAAGCCTCCGGTCTAAGGGTTCATACCTAAGATAGCGGGGCCGCCGGTAGAATACACCCGACGGGCGTTTTCCAACGCGTTGTCAAAAGTGAATTTCATTGGCTCGTTCCACGGACTCACATCATTGGTGATGGGTCCAGCATGTCTTACGGCGTCGGGATGCCTGCCGGATCGGCAGGAGCATTAGATGTTACAACGGAGCTTTGTTAATTCACTGTGTCGCACGATACTTACCATTGCCTCATTGTTTGCACTTGCAGGTTGTCTGCCTGGCGAAGGTCAGGACGCCAGCGAAGACCCGATCACCGGCGACCAAAGCGTGGCCACGGACAGTTCCGCCGGTGGCTACGGCATGGGTTCGACAACATTGTCATGGCAGCCGCCGGTGCAGAATACCGATGGCACGCCGCTATTTGATCTGTCTGGCTATCGCATCTACTGGGGCTCGGAAAGCGGCCAGTACACCGAATCCGTTACTATCAATAACCCGGGTCTCACGATGTACGTTGTCGAGAACCTGATGGCTGGCGACTACTACTTTGTCAGCACGGCCTTGAACGCGGCCGGCATCGAGAGCGACTTCTCCAACGAGGCCTACCGCTCGATTCAGTACTAGCGCCGTACAATTTCTCCAGAGGTCCGCGCCTGCCCTGATCGGGCGCCAATGGTAGTATCACGTTTCGATTCCATGTGCTGCGCAATCTCGTGCAGCCGTCCTCGGAGAACGGCGTGATCAGTACCGATGTTGTCATCATTGGCGCAGGCCCCTGCGGCCTGTTTCAGGTTTTTGAGCTTGGCTTGCTCGGCCTGAAATCTGTGATTGTCGATTCCATTCCGCGCCCGGGCGGGCAATGCAGCGAGCTGTATCCGGACAAGCCAATTTACGACATCCCCGCGATCCCGGTATGCACCGGCGATGAACTCACACAACGCCTGTTGCAACAGATCAAGCCGTTCGATTGCCGCATGTATCTGGGCGAGGAGGTGACGGAACTCGGTCAACCGGATGCAGAGCATTTCACAGTTGCGACGAACAAGGGCACCACGCTTCAGTCAAGGGCGGTGGTAATCGCCGGCGGCGTAGGGTCTTTCCAGCCGCGCCCGATGCGCGCCGAGGGGGTCGACGACTGCGCGGGCAAGACATTGCACTACCGCGTGCAGGATCCCGGCCGTTTCAAGGATTCAAAGATCGTGGTATTTGGCGGCGGCGATTCGGCTCTGGACTGGGCACTTGAACTCGTGAACATTGCGAAACACGTGACGCTCGTGCACCGGCGTGACGAATACCGGGCAATGCCCGCGTCAGTGAGTCGCCTGCGGGAACTGCAAGCGGCCGGTCGCCTGGACGTGATAGAACGTGCGAAAGCAAGCAGCATAGAACACACCGATGGACAAATGTCGTCTATTACCGTGCAAGTAAAAGGCGGCGAGCCCGTTACACTGCCTGCAGATCATGCCCTGGTGTTTTTTGGGCTCGCGCCAAAACTCGGGCCGATTGCGGAGTGGGGGCTCGATATCAACCGCAAGACCATCAACGTCGATACGGAAAAATTCGAAACGTCAACGCCAGGGATTTATGCGGTGGGTGACATTAATCATTATCCCGGTAAAAAGAAACTTATCCTCTGCGGATTTCATGAAGCTGCGCTGGCTGCATTTGCGATCAAGCAGCGGCTTGAGCCGGATCGCAAGGTACACGTGCAATACACGACCACCAGCCCGATCATGCATGAGCGCCTCGGGGTCGAGGACTAGTTAGCGTCGGTGCAGGCCTGCCTTAATTTAGCCAGCCCCGCATCGAGTTCATCGAGGTCGAACTTTACCTCTACCGGCGCTTCTGAGTAAGGCGTCACCCGAATCAACAGCATCTGTTGCCCTGACAGCGCAGCAATTATTGCCTTGTCATCTTCGGCCGCGCGGGTTGCTGTAACCTTGTTCGAGCGATCAACGCCCAGTTTCAACGTGAGCGGTTCCTGATCGTCGGCCAGAAACGTGACTTCCGTATTAAACGATGAAATAAAACGCAGCCAGTTGATCCGTACGCTTACCGCGCTCGCGCTGCCCGGTGTACAGTAAAA
>JABDKF010000122.1 GCA_013003155.1 Woeseia sp.
GCCTCGGCGCTTGCGTTGGGTGCCTGCGAAGTCGACAAGGTCGAAGATGGCGATATGCCGAACGTAGATTTCACGACCAGCAGCGGCCAGCTGCCGAAATATGACGTCGATGTGAAGAAGACGCAGGAAGGCCGTATGCCAAGCGTTGACGTAGACGTCGAGGGCGGCAACCTGCCGGAATACGACGTGCGCGGACCTGACATTCATATCGGCACCAAGGAAACAACCGTGGAAGTGCCGGACGTGGATGTCGACGTATCTACGAAGGAAACAACCGTAACGGTACCTGACGTCGATGTGGACTTCCCGGAAGACAAAGACGGCAAGTAAATGACCGGCATGCGTTCACCAGTCCCCGTCAGCGACAAGCGGGTTTGGGGACTGGTGTACCGCCGATAAGAGTAATGACAGTACGACAGATTGTTTGAGAGCAGTTGATGGAATCGAATTCAAGGACAGAAAACAACAAGAACGCGTCGGGTATCACGACGACGCGCTCCCCTGTAGATGACCGGACCGCGGAAGTCGGTGGCAAAGATCGGGCAATTCGTGTGCTGGTCGTGGAAGATCATCGCGCGCTCCGCGCTTCGCTGGCGATGTTCCTGGAGTTCCACGGCTACGTGGTGACGGCATCCGCAAGCTTTGATGAGGCACTGCAGGCAGCGGCAGCGACGAAACCGGACGTTGCGGTGTGCGATCGCCATTTGAACGAGGACCGCGATGGAATCGATGTTGCGCGCGAATTGCAGCGGCAATTCGGGTGCAGACTCGTCTTTGTCAGCGGCACGGCGATGGATGATCTTCGGGCCGCAACGAAGGATCTCGACGTCGTTGCGTACATCAGCAAACCTGCACTGCCGGATCGGATCGAGGCCGCGGTGAGGAAAGCGAAAGTCGCCGGCTAGAAAACTCCGCTTAAGGTTGTCAGTGATGACCGGCGGTTTTAATCAGCGGCAATGAGTTTGCGTGTTTGAAAAATAAAGAGGCAGACCGCACCGGCCCTCGGTGCCGGGCTGAAATTGCTGTATAAACGGCGGAAAGAATAGGAAGGTTCCAGGTAACGTTACAGATGTCCCACCCTGATGATGCAGATAGCCTTGCGATCCGCAGGCGAGTTCACGATATCAACAACGCGCTTAACGTCATAGCAATGCAGGCGGAGCTTGTGAGGTTGCGTTCTGCGGACAGCGCATCGGCCGCGGAGATTGCGAGGTCGATTGATATCGTCGTTAAGGAATGCGCCAAAGTCGGCGACCTGGCTGTTGAGATAAGTGACGCTGTGAAGGCCGAAACCGGCCAGTAAGCGGATTGGCCCAGTGAGGGCAACTCCCATCGTCCGCCGGGAATCGTGCAGCAGAGCCGGCGGCACGAGGCGTGCCGCCGGTTGCAGGATTTACTACGCTGTCGCGGTTGCTCGACCGCGCGGGCCGGCGAATGCCCAGATGAGCAGGCCGACAACAGGCAACAGAATTACGAGCAGGCTCCAGCCGATTTTCGCGCCGGTGCTTGCGCCGCTACCCACGATCTGCACGATCGCGTAGATATCAAACGCCAGAATTAATAGTCCCAAAATAGCTTCCATTTTTATTCTCCAGTCTCTACTTGCGAATTTTCCGCTTACCTGTAGTTCCGGTGAGCGGCCCTTATCAGTTACTAAGCAGAAATCGTGCCAATCTCGTTTTTATATTATTTTCAACAAGTTAACCAAAAGCCGTACCTTATGTTCATTCGCAATAACTACCGGCGGAGAAGAGATTTTTACAATCGGATAGATTGCCTCAGAGCTGACCGTGCAGCATGTAGACGCCGGCCATTGCCCAACGCGCGGGCAGGGACACTTTCTTAAGATCCGCTTTCGTGATCGGCGTGCAGCGCTTCGCGTCTTGCAAGAACTGATCCTTAAGCTCTTCTGCAATCGCTGCGTCCCGTATCATCAGGCCGGCCTCGGAGTTGAGCTCCAAAGACCGGCAATCGAAGTTCGTTGATCCGACGCGCGCGAGTTCGCCGTCAACGACCATCACTTTCTGGTGACTCAGGGTTGGCCGGTACTCAAGAATTTTAATGCCGTTTTCCAACAGGCTTGGGTACAGGTGACGCGCAGCGAGACGTAGCAGGTAAGAATCAGTAGCGCTGCCGGGTAGCATCAGGGTGATAGCAACGCCCCGTTTTGCGGTATCACAAAGCAGTTTAATAATGTCCGGATCCGGAGCGAAATACGGGTTTTGAATCAGTACCTCTTTCTGCGCTGCCGCGATGGCCAGCGTGAAAGCAAGCTCGACATAGGAATAGCGGTCGCCGACGTTGCTCGCGATAACGCAGATATCCGAGTTGCCGGCGGGTTCGAGTGTGGGAAATACCGTCTCGCCATACAGGAGCTGGTGCGCTCCCGCGGCCCACTCGGTGGCGAAAACTGACTGCATGCCGTTCACCGCAGGTCCGGTAACCCTGACCCCCGTGTCGCGATAGTGGTTTTCGTCTTCGGCGTCCCCGAGCCACTTGTCACAAATTCCGTGCCCCATCGTATAGGCGATCTTGCCGTCTATGATCAGGATCTTGCGATGCGTTCTCTCATTAAATCGGTGCAGCCTCGTCAAGGTCAGCGGGCTGAAGATGTGCAACTGGATGCCGGCGTCGCGCAATTTCTGGAACGCCTCGGAGCCGCGACCGTACGATCCAACATCGTCGATTATCAAGCGGACGTCCACGCCTCTGTTAATTGCATCGGATAACGCGCTGACCAGCCGCTTTTCCAGCTCTCCTTTTTCCCAGACGTAGGTTTCAAGGTGGATGGTCGACCGAGCGTTTTCGATATCGGCGAGGATGGCGTCAAAAATCTTGCCGTTAAGCAATATCTCCACGGCGGATTGTCGATAACGCTGGCTGTCGGTCAGGGCAACCAGCGTCGGCAGTAACTCATCCGGAGTCGGTAGCGAGCCCGGCTCGATATCCCAGTTGGGGGTGCGACGCCGGCGTGCCAGCCAGGCGAGCGTGCCGTAAACCGACAAGATGCCGAGGACTAGACCGGCGACGATTGCGAGCAGCGTCATCAGCATGACCCGCTCACTTTGTGCCCGGTTACTTTAAGTACATTCATCATATTGTTTTGTTTGCAGTTTTTATGCCAGTCGGGGTTTTTACCGGAAAACAGATACTTATAGGTAAACCGTTCTCCGCGTCATCGCGTGGGTCGGTAAATGCGTCTCGTTGACTGCAAATATTGCACCGAGCAACGCGAATCGAGCGTCCAGCAGGTGAGCGGCGGACGCAACGGTGTGCCATAGGCGCTGCCTGGCAAACGCCGGCAAGTCGTGCTCGAGTTGGTAAGAACGACACAACCGTGCCAAATTTGCATGCCGGCACGCGTTCGGACCCGCTTTTTTTTGCCAGTCAGTCGGTAGATCTGCAGAAAAAGGCACCTGCGAAAATCGGCACAGGACTTGCAAGGAATATTGATGATGACCTTGAATCAATCCCAGGCAGAGCGAACCAACATCAATGGACAAAGTAGCAGAACGACAGATTGACGCGATAACGAAACACCGCTGGTGCCCTCGTCGTCGGTATGCCACGCCAACGGCCTCAACTGTTCCAACGAGCAATTCAGCAGGGCTACAAATCGACGCGATAACGAAACACGGCTGGCGAACCCAGCGCCGGACTGGCACGCCAACGGCGTCTATTGTTCATCCGCTATTAAAATCAGAGCGTAACTGGGCGGCGGGTAAACGTGCCGGCGAAGGCTCGAAATTATGAGTACCGCTGAGTCGGCCGTATCGCCTGATGTTTCGTTCGGCCCGGAGAAACGGACGATACTGTGGTCCCTTACCGGCACGGCCATTGCTGCCCTGCTGCTCGTCGGGCTTTGGTACTGGCTGCCAGTACAGGATTACCTGCG
>JABDKF010000347.1 GCA_013003155.1 Woeseia sp.
GGGCTTATTGAAGGAGCCTCAGGCGGGCTACGACCTGAAAAAAGAATTCAGTCTGTCGCTGCAACATTTCTGGCACGCAGAACTTTCGCAAATCTATCCGGCGCTGCAAAGACTTGAACGCGACGGCTTCGTTAAAAGCCGCCAGGGTGAAACGCGTACCGGGCCACCACGCAAGGAATACCGGCGCACTGCGAAGGGGCGCAAGGAATTGCTGCGCTGGATCGGCTCCGACCCGGCGACCGGGAAAGAGCGTATAGCGTATCTTGCGCAGGTCTATTTTCTCGATGAACATCGTGACAATGAAAAGTCACTGCAATACTTCATGAAGCTGCGCAATTACATGGCGCACTGGCTCGATACGCTCGTGGACATCGAGAAAGAATGGCGCCTTAAAGACTCGCGCTATCCTGACAAATTGCCGCCGGACGATTTTTACGCTCAACTGACGCTCGCCCTGGGTTTAAAGAAAGTGCGGGCCAATCTTGAGTGGTGTGACGAGTGCGTCGCACGAATAGGGGCTCGTGAAGATTGACGGTCCTTTTGAGCTGAAAAAAATGAAACCTGCGGGCCTGTTGCGCATCTATACTACGACGCTTTCCGCAAGCCATTTTCGTCACTCAAAATACAGGATTCTGCGCATGCGCGTACTCACCCCAATCACTTTGTTCGTCGCTGCTGCTGCGCTAGTGGCCTGCGGTAAATCCCCGGAAAAACCCACACCCAGCGCGCCCCCAGCCAGTACGACCACCGTCCCCGCCGACATTGGCAAGTCAGTCGATGCGCTGTTTGCCGGCATCCCCGCGCCTGACGCCGGTACCGAGGCGGGCAACCTGTTGCTCTCTGAATACTCAGGGCCGTATGACGGGGTGCCTCACTTCGACAGGATGGACGTCGCGGGCCTGAAGCCGGCGCTGGAAGCCGGCATGGCGCGCAACCTCGCCGAGATCGAGGCGATCGCAAATAATCCGGACGCGCCGACATTTGCCAACACGATCATCGCGCTGGAGCGCGCCGGCGATGCCTTGGGCCGCGTTTTCACCTACTGGGGCATCTGGAGTTCCAACATGTCGACGCCGGAGTTTCGTAGCGTGCAGCAGGAGATGGCGCCGAAGCTCGCCGCGTTTAGCTCGAAAATCACGCAGAACGACAAGCTCTTTCAGCGCATCAAGAGCGTGTACGAGAGCGAAGAGTACGCTGCACTGCCGCCGCCCGAGCAGCGTCTCGTCTGGCTCATTTATGACGGTTTTGCCAGCAACGGCGCAACGCTTGAAGGTGAAGCGAAAGAACGCTACGCGGAAATCAACCAGCGGCTCGCCGAGCTGCACACCGCTTTCGGCAATAACGTCCTGGCTGACGAAGAAAACTACGTGACCTACATCAGTGCCGATCAGCTAAGCGGCCTGCCGCAGTCCTTTATCAATGCGGCCAAGGCAGCGGCTGAACAGCGCGGCCGCGGCGATGAGTACGCGATCACCAACACGCGCTCATCGATTGACCCATTTCTGACGTCCTCCGACGAACGCGAGCTGCGCGAGGAAGTGTGGCGCACTTTTTACAACCGCGGCGATAACGGCGACGAGTACGACAACAACGCGCTGATTGCTGAAATTGTGAAGTTGCGTGACGAGCGCGTCGCATTGCTCGGTTTCGACAACTACGCCTCATGGCGCCTGCAAAACCGCATGGCGAAAACGCCGGAGCGCGCGCTCGCGCTGATGGAAGCCGTCTGGCCTGCTGCCGTCGGCCGAGTGCGCGAAGAGGTGGCCGATATGCAGAAGATTGCGGACGCCGAAGGTGCGGACATCACGATTGAGCCGTGGGACTACCGTTACTACATGGAGAAGCTGCGCAAGGAACGTTATGCGCTCGACTCCGATGAAGTGAAACAGTATTTGCAGCTCGACAAGCTGCGCGACGCCATGTTCTTCGTCGCGGGCGAACTCTTTAACTTCAGTTTCGAACCGGTGCCGCGCGGCTCGGTGCCGGTATGGCATCCGGATGTCAAAGTCTGGGAGGTAACGGACAGTACCTCGGGCGAGCACGTCGGCCTCTGGTATCTCGATCCTTTTGCGCGGCCGGGGAAGCGCTCGGGCGCGTGGGCTACGAGCTATCGCCAGTACGAGACGTATAGCGGCGAGCAAAAACCGCTTTCGTCGAACAACTCGAACTTCGTCAAAGGCGAGGCCGGTGCACCAGTGCTGATCTCGTGGAATGACGCAGAAACCTTTTTTCACGAGTTTGGCCACGCGCTGCACACCCTGTCGTCAAAGGTGGCATACCCGACGTTGAACGGCGGCGTGCGTGATTACACCGAGTTCCAGTCCCAGCTGCTGGAGCGCTGGTTGATGACAGACGAAGTGATCAACAACTATCTTTTGCATTACGAGACCGGTGAACCGATGCCGGCTGCGCTGGTGCAGAAGATCAAGGACGCAGCCACATTCAAGCAGGGTTTTGACACGACGGAGGCTACGGCGTCCGCGCTCGTCGACATGCGCTATCACATGATGGATCCCGCAGACCTCGACCCGGACGCGTTTGAGAAAGCAACGCTAGCAGAACTCGGCATGCCGGACGAAGTGGTCATGCGTCACCGCAGCCCGCACTTCGGCCACGTGTTTTCCGGCGAAGGTTACGCGGCGGCCTACTACGGCTACCTGTGGGCTGATGTGCTTACGGCCGATGCTGCCGAGGCCTTCAACGAAGCGCAGGGCGGCTTCTATGACAAGGATCTCGCGAAGCGTCTCGTCGACAATCTATTCTCAGTACGCAACGCCGTTGACCCGGCCGAGGCCTATCGTGCGTTCCGGGGGCGCGACGCAGAGGTGGAAGCGTTGATGCGTGATCGGGGATTTTCGGAAGCGGTGTCTGAGTAGGCTGCGCGCATCAGCCAGGCTAGCAGAGGAGAAGGGCATCCTGACAACATGGTAACGTCTGGCACAGCGCGCGAGTCCCATAAATCGGCCCCTTATCCCTGTTACGAATAGAAAAGAAGCGTTACGTTGGTGGAACCACTTGCCGGTTCTACCTTGTTAAATTTGACCCACGCTAAAACCAGAGGACAACGCTTCCATGACAACCCGACCGCTATTTGAGCCGCTAACTATTGGCGACATTACCCTGCGTAACCGCATCGTAATGGCGCCGATGACTCGTAACCGGGCGCAGGACACCATCCCGCAGCCGATGATGAAAACCTATTATCGTCAGCGAGCCTCGGCCGGACTGATTATCACGGAAGCAAGCCAGGTATCGCCGCAGGGCGTCGGCTACCCGAATACGCCCGGAATTCACAACGACGAACAGATTGCCGGCTGGAAGAAAATCACCGAAGCAGTGCACGCAGAGGGCGGCACAATATTCCTGCAACTGTGGCACGTCGGACGTATTTCGCACCCGTCGTTGCAGCCGAATGGTCAGCTGCCCGTCGCGCCCTCCGCAATCAAACCTGACGGCAAAGCGTTCACGCCGGATGGTATGCAACCGTTTCAGACGCCACGCGCACTCGACACTGACGAGCTCCCGGGCATCGTCGAACAGTTTGTCTCCGGTGCAAAGAACGCGATGAAGGCTGGTTTCGACGGCGTGGAAATTCACGGCGCGAACGGCTACCTGCTCGACCAGTTCCTGCGCTCGGGCAGTAACCAACGTGAAGACGACTTTGGTGGTTCGGTAGAAAACCGCGCGCGTTTGTTACTGGAAGTCACCGATGCCGTGTGCGGCGCAGTCGGACCGGGTCGGACCAGCGTACGGTTGTCGCCCGGCAGCACCTTTAACGACATGCATGACGAAGACCCAGCCAAGACCTTCGACTACGTCACCCGCGAGCTAGGCCAACGCGCGCTCGCCTACCTGCACGTCATCGAGAGCGACGACGATTCGGACGCGCTCGACTATGATGCCTTGAAGACTTCGTGCGGCGGCGTCTACATGGCCAACGACGGCTATGAGATTGAAGATGCACGCAACAGCATTAACAACGGTCGCGCTGACCTCGTCTCGTTCGGCAAGCTCTTTATTTCAAACCCCGATCTGCCGGAACGCCTGCTGAAAGATGCGCCGCTGGCGTGCGCCGACCCTGACACGTTCTACGGTGGTGGAGAAGAAGGGTATATTGACTACCCGGAAATGGCACGAGACGCTGCTTGAATTAACCTCGAACGGGAGGAAAAAACGATGGCAACCAGCAAATCACGCGATGCAATCTGGCAAGAGTGGCGGGAGCGAGTCAACATGGCGCCCGCCGATCTCGAGTCCTGGTTAGAAACCGACGAGAGCCGTTCGGTTGGAGACAACAATTCCGGTGAATCCACCGGCCACGCGTCCGGCAGGCGCATTGTCGAGATCAAACGAACCAACAAGGACGAGCTAACTGATTCGCATTGGGAGCACATGGCCACCGTCGTCGGCTATATCAACCGACACTGTGCGCAGGGTGGACCCAAAACCGATGTCGAAACCAGCGCGTGGCGCTATTCCTTGATGAACTGGGGTCACGACCCGCTGAAAAGCGACGGATGCCGCTAAGCCCAACGGCTCCAATCAGAACTTTCGGAAATAAAGTACCTGCGCGACAGTCAACGGTCACTCGGCTCGGGACTCTAATCGTTCAAGACGCGCCAACCTTATTTTTGAACGAATGTAAACTCCGGAATTTTTTTGACGAAACTGTAACTGGAGACTGACAATGTCAAAGCACTATGATGTAGGCGAAAAGGTCAAGTGGAAATGGGGCGATGGATTCGGTGAAGGAGAAATTACCGAGCGCTTTACTGACACCGTCAAGCGCACTATCGATGGCACCGAAGTTACTCGCAAGGCCAGTGACGATGAGCCGGCTTACCTGGTCAAGCAAGAAGACGGCGACCGTGTATTAAAATCGCATGCCGAGTTACAGAAAGCCAGTTAGGCAAACGTGAGCGAAACTCTCCCCTTTCCTTGCAGGTCTACTGCTTTCAAATAGACCTGGCATCGCTTCCAAAAAAGCCGGCCTTTCGACTTTTTTGTTCATCGTCACAATTGTTTACCATTCGGCCCTTCCAACTGGCATCCGCCGCATCAATACTAGCCGTGACTAGCAGACCGAAGATTTTGGTGACATAACCCGCGAATCAGTTCCCAAATAGACGCTTTGATGACCTAAAGAGAAGCGGGGCGGAGCTGATCAGATGTACTGCCACTGTATAATCACACCCTGCACGCTTTCATAGATTGCGTCAGAGCGCGTCTCGGAACCGGTCGGCAAAGACTGGCGATCGAATACCGAAATTCGCGATCCCTGTTGCAGAGCTTTCGGGCAAATCTTTGATTCAGTCACGCCCTGAGAATCTCGTTTCTGATAACAATAAGAATAATGAAATGAAATCGAAATCATTACCTCTCATAGCCTGGATCGTACTGGGCCTGCTCATGGTAGGTCTGTTGCCATTCGCGATTACCGCGTACCAGATCAAAGCGAACCAGGACAGTCTCGTAGACCAGGTGCAGCAAACGCACCTGGTATCTGTGGATGCCACTGCGGACAAGGTGAGCTCTTACCTGCTTGGCTTGCAAAGACTCTTGAGATCGGTTGCTGACAACCAAACACTTCTTACGCAACTGCAAAGCAATCTGCCAGATGAACTCCTTGCGAGCACATTGTTGATTCAAAACGAAGTTCTGGCCGTTGCGATTTACACCAACGATGACGTGCCCAGGCTCGAAAAGATTGCGCAGAAAACGACCGTTAGTTCATTTGCACAATCAGTTTTTCAGCAGACGTCAACACATTCACTTCAGGCCATAACGCTATATGACAAAAGTTATCTGGTGCTGCGCCAGCCCGCGATAGACGGCAAGCATTTAACGTTCATGTTGGTCGATCGTTCAAAGCTCCAGGAGCTGCTTACCGTACCGGCACTTGACGGAGCGGTGCTGGGTTTGAGCAACGGTCAAAACGAGATTATCGACGGGCATGTCAATAATTACGCTGGATTCCCCGATGGTCTGAGATCATTGATCGAGGCGCGCCACGTAGGCTCTGCCGCGGACAATTACCTGGGTGAAAATGGCACGCGGCAAGTCGCCGCATTCGCGCGTGTCGCTGGAACCGACTGGATAGTTTTTTCACAACAACCGGCGGACAAGGCGGAGATCGCGCGTCAGGACATGTGGAATACGGCAATCAGGGCGCTGGTTGCGGTTTCGCTCTTGTGCGCACTGTTCGCGTTTGCTGCACACAGAAAAATTATCAAGCCGATTCGTGAAATGATCCTCTCGCAAAAGCGCTTGCTGCGTATTGACGCGTCTGCCACATCGGGCAGTGAAATTGAACAACTTCGACAGTCCTTTTCTTTGCTAGAACGCCAGATAAAAAACAAAAGCACACTGCAATCTGTGAGCCTGGGGCGCTACCAGGTGGAGGATGTCATCGCCAGTGGATCAATGGGTACGATCTTCAAAGGGTGGGACCCGCGCCTTGAACGAGAGGTCGCTATCAAGACCATAAAGATCGACGAAATGGAAGCGATATTCGACAGAAATGAACTGGTCACTAAACTCGTTGAAGAAGCAAAGATTGTCGCGAAGATTATCCATCCGAATATTGTTACCGTCTATGACGCGGTAGATGCGAAAGAAATCGCGTTTATTGCGATGGAGCTTATCGAGGGAATTAGCCTGGAAGACTACTTGCGGCACTACGAAACTGTGCCGCCGCTGCAAACTGTTGCGTTGGCCGCCGCCATATTAAGGGGTCTTAGCGAGGCGCATCGCCGCTCGATCATCCATCGCGACATCAAACCAAGTAATGTCCTGCTTGGCTACAACGGCAGTATCAAGCTTACCGACTTCGGCGTTGCAAGCCTGACCAGCAAGAATCCGGAGTCTGGCCAAATGATCATTGGCTCGCCCGGATATATTGCGCCGGAAACAATTTCCAGTAATGTTTACAGTGAGATGACCGACATGTTTGCTGTCGGCGTCATGTTGTACCGCTGCCTCGCTGGATGCAGTCCCTTTCGTGGCGCGAACTTCAAGCAGACGTTCAAGCTAACCAGGCTTTACAATCCGCCGGCGCCGCACACGATGGACCCCAATATTCCCGAGTCGTTATCGAACCTGGTGATGGGCCTGCTTGCCAAGAACCCCCTCAAGCGACCTAATAATGCGGCCTTGGTTGCGGACTCCTTTGAGCAAGCGCTGGGCGTGCAACGTTGGGAGGCGCATTTCGCCGATGACATTCCGCGTGGCGGCGATCACGCCGGCTCAGTTACTGAGATGTTGCCGGTTACCGAGATCAGAAACATGAAGATGGCCAATGCTAAATAAAAACGTTCTCATCGGATTGCTCGCCGTGATCATTGGCGGGCCGTTATTTTCCCAGGTACAAACACCGCCCGACGAGGACCTGTTGCCGGTGGTTGAAAGCTACGTGGTAAAGCGCGGCGACACGCTGGCGAAGCTGGCGCGCAGGCACCTCGGCCCTGATGCAGCTTGGAACACGAACGTCGCGGTCAACCCGGATCTGCCGGAGCCTGACAAGATCGAGCCGGGGCAGGTCATCAATATTATCACCGGGTATGAGCGGCCGGCGCCTGTCGTTCCCGTGAAAAAACCGGAGGTCTACCAGGCGGCCATCGAGAAAATCTACAATATCGTTGAGAAAAACGTGAAAAGCAGCGACTGGAGCGGTGCAGCAGAAGGCGATCGCCTGTTTCCCCTGGATGCTGTGCGAACACTGGAGAATTCTTCGGCCGTGTTGCAATTCGATGGCGCCTCGACCGTGGTAATTACGGAATATTCGCAAATATTCTTGCGTGCGCTGGAACCACAGGCCTCTGGTATTAGCCGCAGCGAGATCGAGATCAGCAGCGGTGAAACGGAATTGCGTCTTGCGCATATCGATTCACCGCAACAGCAAATTGAGATCAATGTTGGCGGCATCATAACGCGGCCGACGCGCGGTGCGGATGGCAGCAACTCAACGCGAACCCGCAAGGTTGGCGACGATTTGTCGCAAGTAATGGTGTACCGGGGCTCTTCTGCTGTGCAGTCGGCCGGCGTCAGTGTGGACGTTGATACCGGCATGGGTACATCGGCAGTCGTGGGGGAGGCGCCTGCGGAACCTGAATTTTTGCTGCCCGCCCCTGAGTTACAAGCGATGAGCGATGAAGTGATTGCTGAAAACATCGCATTCAGCTGGCAGCCGTTGGACGGCGCCGCCTCTTACAACCTGGATGTCTGCAGAGATCGGGTTTGCATGCAGCCCATACTCAGGCAGCGGGGAATTTCGGAAGCCGCGCTAATCTTGCCATCGCTGCCTTTGGGAAGCGGTTACTGGAGAGTGACCGGAGTCAGCGCATCCGGACTTGACGGCTTTACAAGTTTGCCCAGCGAGCTGAACATTATCGCTGTCCCTGAAGAGTCCCAAAGAAATTATCTCCACTGGATATTGATTGCTGTGGCCCTTTACCTGCTGGTCGCCGTGGTTATCGCGATACGCGATTCCTTAAGCAAGTCTGCCGCAACGGATGACACCAAAACGACTCGCATGTAACGACAGTCTACTTTTCCAAATTCGTACTGCGCGTTTCAAACAATGAAATCGATTGTCGAGTCGCACTTTTCAGCAATTCAACAAATAACCAAAGAAACCCGACTGGGAAAATCACCGTTTGCAGCACGAAAATAGCGATGAGCCGGACGATGTTCTCAATTGAGGCGGCCGCGCGGTCCTGGATTTCCGTTATTTTGTTAGCAAGATTTATGGAGTTGTACCAGTCGGCAACGGCTGTTGAGAAATCCTGAGCAGACTGTCTTATCTGAGAGCCAACATTGGCGAGGCCTTCCCAGAAATTGACGACCCCGGATCTGTCAGATTCGGCAGAAGGGGTTTCGGGCGTACTGGCCGGTGGTTCGTCGATAGGGTCCGTCGCTTCTTCTAGCTGGGTGTTAATCGCGTCGATGGCGAGGGATGTCGCCGTCAGGTCTTTTGTTAACGAATCCTGTTCCGTTTGCAGAAATGCGCCGAAAATAAAATTGGTGCAGATGATGACAAGAGGAACGGCGAAGCGCACAAATATCAACATCAATGCAATCCGACTGCCCACCCGAAAAAGGGTGTTTTCAATAAGCCTCGGCGACCAGATCAATGCAAGCCAGATGAACAACGCTCCCAGTAGCAACGCGGTAAGCCCCCACCAGGAAGTGATGCTTAACACGATCATTTGCAGCCCGAGCGAACTCGCGGCAATTAACATCACGCCGGAGAAGCGCTCGATCAAATCATGAATCGGGTCGAGCACTTCGCCGGGCGCAAGGATTACGCCGACGCCCCCCGGCTCAACGGCAACTTCGGTGCCTTTCGCGACCGAGATGACACCGTTCAACGCTCGCGCAACGGCAAACGTGGCCAACGCCCGGTTGAGCCCCTGCCGCGCATAATCCTCGGAGGTCCGGTCAACCGTGCCGCTGATAGCCAAAGCGGCAATCAGCAGTAATGCAATAGTTCGAAGTGTTTTGGAATACGGCATGGTATTGAGCTCCCGTGGGGCCAGGCCGTGTTAGGCCCATTTGGCAAACAGTCTCCCGGCCCCGAGTGTCCTCTTGCGCCTCGCGACACGGCGATGTCTCAATCGACTAATCCCAC
>JABDKF010000036.1 GCA_013003155.1 Woeseia sp.
AGGATCCCGGCAAATGGAGATGACGAACGTAGCCTCGTCGCATCTTCGCTCATGCTCGTGATTATCTCCGCTATTTCCGGCCAGGGACGCTTGAGTATTTCCTGCCATTCGTAGAGATACTGCGGTAGAGGGTCTGCCGACTTCGCGCTCCAGCGCTCGAGGTTTGCTTTGGCCTTGTCGAGCAACTCGGGGTCACGCGAAATCTTCTGTGCAATTTTGCAGTGCATCGCCAGACTGCGGGCATCCAGAATGCGATGATCCGAATATTGTCGCACACCCTCCGCTGGCTCCCAGCGGCGAACGTTTTTCAAACCAGCGTCACGTTTCCGCTTCCGATACGCACGCATACGCTCGGCGGCCGTCAATGCGTTGTCTTTACGAGGGCGGCCTCGTTTTTTTGCCTTCGTTGTCATCTATTTATCGTAACGCGTTACAATAAATAGATCAAGCGGAGACCTGCGGTTGCCGGCTGGCAGCGGACCAACGGATCCGGATGACTATATCGGTCAAAAACGTGCAGTCGACACGCGTCTTGCGATTCTGCAGCAGGGAGCCAGGCTATTTTCTGCCAAGGGTTTCGACGGCTGCTCTACAAGGGAAATCGCCGCAGCGGCCGGGGTCAGCCACGCCAACGTGCGTTATCACTTTGGGGACAAAGAGACTCTATGGCTGAAGGTCATTCAACATCTGATTGCGGAGGCGTATCAGGGCAGAGAAATCATCGCTGACATCAAGTCCGGCAGCTCGATTGCACACGATTTTCGTGAACACACGCGAAACGCAATCCGCTACTACGCTTATCATCCGGAGCTGCCGCGCATGATTTTGTTCGAAAATCTGACCAACAGTGATCGATTGGACAAGATCAAGTCTGTTATGTCCGAGGCTTATGAACAGCGCTTCGAATCCATCAGGGTCATGCAGGAAGCCGGTGTAATAAAAGACATTGATACTCGGCTCTTGAACGAAATCGTTGAAGGTGCATTGGCTTACAAGTTTGTCCTTTCGAGCGACATCGATCGCAGCGATACCGAAGAACTTGACCGGCTCATTGATGAATTTACCGATGTGATCGTTCAGCTCGTCCAGAACGAAACGTAGGCGGCTTTGAGAAAATCGAAAACCCAGGTTGTCATCATCTGCGGTGGGCGCACCGGTCGTCCCTATTCAACAACAACATACCGCGTGAGATAGGCAACTTCCTCATCACTTACGTATTTTTTCATTTCGCGGACGAAGTCATCAATGCTCTCGTAAGGTCGATATTCCTCAAACTCGTGCGCCAGTTTTCGTGCCGGCAGGCTAGACGGCACGAGACGGAAATCCTCGTTGGCACCGGTATTCAGATTCACCTTCACGAACATTAGTTGGTAGATTGACCGCAGTACATCCACACTCAACCCGCCGCTAATCGCAGCGTGCAACGCCGAAGGAGTCGCAAATGGCCGGCCATCAAGAATAGCGTGCACCGACTCCTCAGTGAGACCCGGGATGGCGGACAGTGCTGCTTCGCTGGCTGTGTTCGGGTCTATCAAGGGCGCCGTCGGCCATGCCGGTTTCGCAGCGTCCTGGTCGGCAACAGCCGATTCCGCTTCTTCACTGACCGATGCGTCCTGTACCGCCTGTTCGGTTGGCACGTCGTTTCCACAGGCGACGAGCACGGAGGCTAACAACATCAGTGCGAGTGTTGATTGGTTGCGGGTCATCTTCATGGCAGCGGTTCTCTTACTTAGGCATTAGGAAAGGCGCGAGTATAACGGCACAATAGCTCCCGACCAACACGAGGCACCAATGCCGAAGCAGCAAGCCCGATTTCAACGAGTAGTTTACGCAAGTTGGCTGATTCTCACCGTACCGGCACTGATCATTTTGTGGCGATACGGCGTTGACTCGATCAGCTACGGCCAGGTAATTCACCAAAGCGGCAACTGGAGCGTCGGCCTGCTCGCAATGGCGCTGGCGGTGACTCCACTACGTCGGATGTTTCCAGACCGTTCCTGGACCATGACGCTGCAGCGCCTCCGGCGTGCTATCGGCGTGGCCAGTTTCGGTTATGCGGCATTGCATACCGCTGTCTACCTGGAACGAAAATGGGGCTACGGATACATCCTCGATGAGGCCAAGGACCCCGCACTACTGACAGGCTGGATTGCCCTGCTTATTTTCGTGGGTCTAGCGGCGACCAGCAACAACCCGTCCTTGCGCCGACTGCGCGCCAACTGGAAACGATTGCATCGGCTGATCTACCCAGCCGCCGCTCTGGTTTTTGCACACTGGATTCTGACGGCGCTGGAGCCGCTACTGGCTTGGGTTTGCCTGACATTGTTATGCGCGGTCCTGGCGCTCAGGTGGTTGCCAGCCTTGAAAAAATAACGGCCGCTGTGCGGCCCGCTACGCGCTCCTCGGTAGGAACGCGATGCTTCGCATAGATTCGAACCTGATGAGGACACTCAACCCTGCCTTCGGAGACTACGGGTCACCCAGACACCTAATTAGTCAACAGCCAGATCGCGTCAGAAACGGACGATGTTGGTGAGCGGCAGCTTTTTCTGAGAGCAGCCGCCGGGGTGTCTTGTGTGGAGAAGCGACGACCGTCGCTTAATGGCCAACCGCGGCCATGCGCTACGCAGTCACACTAGCCGTGGGTGTCAGGCACAGCGGTGCTGCTATTCGGTATGACCGCACCTCTGCTCCAGCTTGATCATAGCCTCGGCAAACGCCGTACCGAGTCGGATGAATCCCCCGGTGTTGTAGTGCCAACCGTCATCCAGGTAGGGAAGAGCATCGGTCGCTGTAACGTACTCCGCGCAGCTATCGCTACTTACAAAGTCCCGCTGCGCCAGCTGTACGGTCTCGATAAAGTCCATTACCGAACCGTCTTCCGACATTCCCGAATCGGTTACTTTCCCTATGACCACCGGCAGGTCGTCGACGCGCATTGCCGCTCGCAAAAGGCCCATTATCCGCTCAAGATTCGCGCGGTAGTCATCCGCAGCGGCCTGGCTGCGTAGGCGTCGGCTTCTCCCTGCATCCAGACTATGCCGGATGGAATAAGTCGATCCGCGAGTCCGTCACCGTCAATATCGCTGTGTGCTAATGCGTTGCGCAGCGTCTTGAGCGCATTGTCGTATTGATTTATGCCCGCACCTTCCGAGAAGTCAGGATGCCAGTTGCTGTAACCAACGCCCTCGGCCAGACCCGACCCGCCCAATGCGTACTTGATGATCGCGACATTTGTTTCAGTGGTTCGTTGAGCCATCGTATGGCCCAAAAACAACTCGGGCCCGAACCTGTTCGAAAGGTTATTGGTAACACCGTCCGTACTGAAGCCAAGGCCGAATCCGGGTTGCAACGGTTGCCATATTCCAACGCCTCCGTGCGTCTCGTTGTCGTAGGCC
>JABDKF010000066.1 GCA_013003155.1 Woeseia sp.
ACGTGCAAACTTATTTTTTTCGCCGCAAAAACATCAACGCCGCGGGCGAGCCTCGTTCATGGACCGACCATCTACTGTGGCATCACGCAGCGCACACAGTCGATTTATTCGCCTACCAAACCGGCGAGAAAATTATTCAGGTCAACGGAATAGAGGGCCCACATCACCCCGAACTTGGCATCGCCATGGACATGTCGATCCAGATGAAGACTGAAAGCGGCAAGATATGCACGCTATCTTTGTCATTCAACAACGATGGCCCGTTGGGCACGTTCTTTCGCTACATCTGCGACAACGGCACTTACATTGCTCGTTACGATGATCTGTTTGATGGCAATGAAAACCCCATCGACGTGTCCGATGTCGACGTTTCGATGAACGGAATTGAGCTCCAGGACCGCGAGTTCTTCGCTGCAATTTCGGCAGGTCGCGAGCCGAACTCGTCGGTGGCGCAGGTGCTTGATTGCTATCGCGTGCTCAGCGAGGTTGAGAAGCAATTATTAAGCTGAGTCCGGAGCTAGGACGGCGAGCGCGAAGTCAGGATGGAAGTGCAAAGACAATTCGATAATCGGAGAATTTCTTGAGCAAGCACTGCGATGTACTTGTCGTCGGCTGCCACGTACTCGGCGAGGGTGCATCAGTAGGTCCCGAGTTCGACTCCTGGTGCCGGCACCATTTTCAAAAAAGTGCGCGACGTCCGTCAACGCAATCGCCGGCTGATTTCTGCTGGCAACTAATAGCCCGACTGATTGCTGTGTTGGCATCTAATAGCCACGAAAAGCAAACCGAGACCTGTGGGAGCGGCTTCAGCCGCGATTGTCGAGTTGAAGGGAAACAGAGGATAGTCTGCTTCTCTTTGCGCAGGCCAGTGCGCAATAACTCGTTTACAATACTTAATCCGGCTTCACGCAGTTCTCTTGATTAAGCGCAAGGATCGCGGCTGAAGCCGCTCCCACATGCAAATCATGAATCGTAATTGGGGTCAGACCGAAGTTCCTGGTCATAACCCAGGTTCGACCCGCGGATTTCCAAGGTTTCTTTTTTTCTTAGCTAGTTGCCGGATTCCAACGCCATTTTGTCCATATGGGCTGCTTCGCCGCTCTCACGCAGGATGAATTCCTTGGTGTCGTTCATCGTACTGGCCAGGAACTGGAGCTTCGGTGCTAACGCCGCGACCACTCGCGCGTGGCCAACGTCATCGTAGAATTTGAGCGTAGTTTGCACACCTTGTGCCTGAAGTTTCTCCGCGAGGTTGTGGCTGTTCTTTGGCAGAACGGTCGTGTCGTCGGTGCCGTGGATGAGCAGGGTCGTCGGCGCGTCCGTTGTCACGAAATTGATCGGCTGGCTTGCGTCCCGAAGTGCCTGTGGAAAAACATCCTGCAAGTAGCCGTTCTGGAGTGGCAGAAAATCGTACGGACCGGATAACCCTATCAGGCCGGCGAACGGTTGCCCGCCAAAGTTCTGTGACGACAGGTAACGCTTATCGAGCACCAACAACGCGGCAATGTGTGCGCCGGCCGAATGACCCATCGCAAAGACCTGGCTGCGATCGACGCCCAGTCGTTCAGCATTGTCGAGTGCCCAGTTCACCGCCATCGCGCCGTCCTCGACAAACGCCGGGAATGTGATGTCGGGGAACAATCTATAGTCTGGGACAACAACGACGATGCCAGCTTCGGTCAACGCGGACGCCACGAATTCGTAGTCGGCCTTGTCGCCATCACGCCATCCTCCACCGTAGAAAAAAATCACCATCGGTGCCGCATCAACCGTTGTATTCGGTTTATACACGTCCAACTGCTGGCGCGGCCCGTCACCGTAGGCAACGTTCTCAGTCTTGTCGTAGTGACTGGAAGAGCTGGATACATTCAGTAGCGCGATCGGGCTGCAGGCCGATATCGTCGTGACCATCAAAAGCACTGCAACAGACGCCGCAGCAAAACGGCTAGTGGTTCGGGCGCCGAACGGCCGGGCGGGAAACGAGATGATTTGTCGTACGTGCATTCCACCATACTACGTTGAACACTGGCGATCAGACGTACTCAGGCGGCAACAATTACATGCTGTTACAACTTGGGATGGGATGGCGAGCAGCGCAAATTCTGGAATCGCGGCTGTGCCGCACGGAAATCCGGCCAGATCCCGTGCATTTTTCGGCAGCTGCAAGCAGTTCCTGGATCATGCCCAGCAACAGCGGGACTATTGCGACAAAGGCGGAAACGGAGGTGAGTGCGACGGGCATCGTCGCTCAAATGGGGCCTGTTCGGATTTCCGCGAGACAGCCTGTGCCATGCCGCGGGTAAATAGTCGTCAGCAATTGCGAATCTTTAAAGCAGTCGGATCCGTTTGTTCAGGAAACACCTAGCGGCACGCACCGGGCAAATAGTTGTCAGGAATTTCCGCACCAACGGATTGACACGTCCATTTCACGCTACCGGAAAGCGCCGTGCTTGGCGTCAACTGCAGATGTTGCCCGGAAATTTTTGTATGGGCATCGTTGCCGTATTGAATTTCAATGTTGCCGTTCGTGATTGCGACGTCGGCCACGTACTTGCCGACGATCTCATTGGATGCCGCGATTCCTGCGACGGCATTGTCTGTTGGAAAAGTGCCGTAGTCTGCGTAGTAGGTACTGATCGCATTTTTTCCCGTTGCCGCGAGGTTCAGGCCCTCTGCAACCTGGGCGCGAATCGTGTAGTCCTGGTACGCGGGAATGGCGATAGCGGCGAGAATCCCGATTATCGCCACCACAATCATGAGTTCCACCAGCGTAAATCCGTGTTGTTTTGTTTTCATTGTCAACTCCTTGAGGTGGGCACTCTGGCTATTGTTCACCAGCAGTGCTGGCAGCATCATCTCCTGTCGCCTTTCGAGGCTTTATTTTTATCGACTGAAGAATCGCGCGCTGCTGAGCCATTATAGAAGAATAGCGCGACAATAATCAGGTCAGAACACGTTTATCTTTCAAAAACAGCTATTTAACGCCAGTCAAATTGCATGCTGAACAAGAAATTCGCCGAGCATCCTGAATTCATCTTCTCTGCCGCTGCCTTTGCGCCAGGCGAGCCCAATCGTACGGCTGCTTTTTTCGTCCAGCGCCTGCATGCGTACGCGGGTGTTGCGCAGAATCGATGAGTCGCGCGCCATCTCGGGCAGAAATGTAATGCCGAGGTCAGCGTCCACCATCTCAACAAGTGTCAGCAAACTCGACGCGGCAAAGCGGCGAATTTTTGCGGAGTCTTTGATGCGGCAGGCGCTGAGCGCGTGATCGCGCAGGCAGTGGCCGTCTTCGAGCAATAGCACGCTATCGGCGTTCAGCCGGCTGTAACGGTAGTGGTCAGGATCGACCCATTCGGTACCTGCGCGGTAGGCTAGGTAAAAGCGGTCTTCGTAAAGCGAATGCGTTGCCACACCGCGCAGGTCGTAGGGCAGCGCCAAAAGCAGCAGGTCGAGTTCACCGTCGAGCAACTTCTCGTGAATCGCTTGAGTTTGCCCCTCGTGCAGGTACAACGTCAGCTTTGGATGTGCCTTGCGCAGTTTCGGCAATACCTTCGGCAGCAGGAACGGTGCAATCGTCGGTATCACACCGAGGCGCAGATCACTGGCCAGCGGCTCGCGTCTTTCCCCTGCAATTTCGACCAACGCGTCGAGATCCCGCAGCACCAGCCGCGCCTGCACTTCGATCTCCTGCCCCGCCGCAGTAATCGTCACCTGGCGGTTGGTGCGGTCAACAAGCTGGGCGTCCAGCGTGCTTTCCAGCTCCTGTATAGCGGCGCTGAATGCGGACTGCGAGACGAAACAGTCCGCGGCCGCCTTGCCAAAATGCTCCCTGTCGGCAAGGGCAACGAAGTATTTGAGCTGTTTTATCGTGGGGTATTTCATAATCGGTTTTATAGGACAGAGTGTCTTAAATAAACCATTTTTTAAATGAAAGTCAATCCCTTAAAGTACTCGCTTACTAAAATTGAATTCCCTTAGAGGAGGAGAAACAACATGTTAGAGAATCGCGAAGGGCAACGCGTCCCACAGGCAAATTTTAAAACCCGTGTCGAGAACGACTGGGTAGAACTGACCAGTGACGACGTTTTCAAAGGCAAAACGGTAGCCGTGTTCTCGCTGCCGGGCGCATTCACGCCGACCTGCTCGTCGTCGCACGTGCCGCGCTACAACCAGCTCGCCGGTCGCTTTAAGCAGCTTGGCGTAGACCAGATTGTGTGCGTGTCCGTGAACGACGCGTTCGTCATGAACGAATGGAAAGAAGCTCAAAAGGCTGACGACGTGATGTTCCTGCCTGACGGCAACGGTCAGTTCACCGACGGCATGGGCATGCTCGTGGGCAAGGAAGACCTGGGGTTCGGCAAGCGCTCATGGCGCTACTCGATGCTGGTGAAAGACGGCGTTATCGACAAGATGTTCGTCGAGCCGCAGGAGCCGGGCGACCCGTACGGCGTGTCCGATGCTGACTCGATGCTTGAATACCTCGCGCCGAATGCACCGAAGCCGCTGGATATCACGGTATTCTCACGGAAAGGTTGTGAGCACTGTGCACGCGCGAAAGGCATTCTGCGTGATACGGGCATCGCGTTCGAGGCTCTTGAGCTCAACGTGGATTATACCGACCGCACGCTGCGCGCGGTAGCAGACGCTACATCGCTCCCACAGATCTTTATCAACGGCAAGCAGATTGGTGGCGCTGACGAGCTTCAGACTTGGTTGAAAAGTAACTCGATCACCGAAGAGCAGCGTACCGCCGCTTAAACGATCTCCCCCTCTGTTAGGCCCGCCCCCCCGCTGGCTTACACAGTTCAGGCCCGGCATTGCCGGGCCTTTTTTTTGCCGCCTCTGGTTCTTGCGGTGGACTCCTGCAGCGAGCATGCCCGAAAGCCAGTACACTGTGCGCCACTACTGCGAGGAGGACGACGGTGGCAAAGATGCTTGGAATCGTGGATACAGCATTGCTGAAAACTGACGCTTATATCGACGGCGCCTGGGTATCTGCCGACGATGGTTCTACCTACGAGGTTGAGAATCCGGCGACTGGCGAGGTGATCGCAAAAGTAGCGCAGTGCGGCACGGCAGAAACGCGCCGCGCGATCAAGGCGGCGAAGAAGGCCATGCCGGCCTGGCAAGATTTATCAGCCAAAGAGCGCGGCAAGATCCTCCGCAAGTTCTTCGAGCTAATGACGGAGGCGCAGGATGATCTCGCAAAGATCATGACCTCCGAGCAGGGCAAACCTCTAAACGAATCGAAGGGCGAAATTGCCTACGGCGCCAGCTTTATCGAATGGTTTGCCGAGGAGGCCAAACGCATCTACGGAGAAACCATTCCGGGACCCGATAACGACAAACGCATTGTCGTCATTCGCCAGCCGATCGGCGTCGTCGCCTGTATTACGCCGTGGAACTTTCCGAACGCCATGCTTGCGCGCAAGATTGCGCCTGCGCTTGCCGTGGGCTGCACCGTTGTATGTAAACCGGCGAACAATACGCCGCTGTCGGCCAACGCATTTGCCGTGCTGGCCGAGCGCGCGGGAATACCGAAGGGTGTGATTAACATCGTCAGCGGCAAAACATCGGAAATTGGCGCAGAACTCACATCGAACCCGATTGTTCGCAAGCTTACGTTTACCGGTTCGACGCCCGTCGGCAAGAAGCTGGTCGCAGATTGCGCGGAAACGATGAAACGCACGTCAATGGAGCTTGGCGGCAACGCGCCGTTCATTGTCTTCGACGATGCCAATATCGACGAAGCGGTCGAGGGCGCGATTAACTGTAAATTTCGCAACGCAGGCCAGACCTGCGTCTGTGCAAATCGAATCCTTGTGCAGGACGGCATCTACGACACGTTCGCGAAGAAATTTGCCAAGGCGGCAGCGAAACTGAAGGTGGGTAACGGTATGAAGGCTGATGTCGATATCGGTCCCCTGATCAGCGAGGGCGCGGCAGACGGCGTGATGGAATTTATTACCGATGCTGTCGATAACGGCGCGAAAGCGGTCGTTGGCGGCAAACGCTCAGATCTTGGCAGCTGTTTTATCAAGCCGACGGTATTGACGAACGTCGATAAGAAAATGCGCGTATTCCGTGAAGAAATCTTCGGACCGGTCGCGCCGTTGTTCCGCTTCAAGACGGAAAAAGAAGCGATCCGCCTCGCCAACGACACGCCGTTCGGGCTCGCCAGCTATTTCTACGCCCGCGACGTCGGTCGCATCTGGCGCGTGAGCGAAGGCCTCGAATACGGCATCGTCGGCATTAACACCGGGCTCATTTCCAACGAGATGGCGCCGTTCGGCGGCGTGAAGGAATCCGGTCAGGGCAGGGAAGGCTCTCGGCACGGCGTAGACGACTACCTCGAGATGAAGTACATGTGCGTCGGCGGCATCGAAAAGTAGCCGCGGGTACACGTCCGATTCTGGCTAGTTTCGACAGAGGGCGGGCGTATACTAAGGCCCTCTCAAACGGAGTGGCCTGCCATGTACAACGAGGTGTTCGAACGCGCGCGCAAAGCCCGCGACCCTCGTTTCGACGGGCGCTTTTTTATTGGCGTACGCACGACCGGCATCTACTGCCGGCCCATTTGCCCCGCGACCACGCCGAAACGCGAAAATATCGATTTCTTTCTGAGCGCAGCCGCTGCCAGTGAAGCCGGACTCAGGCCGTGCCTGCGCTGCCGACCGGAGTGTGCGCCGGGCACGCCTGCCTGGGCCGGCACGTCGACCACCGTGCGCCGTGGGCTGCGTTTGATTGACGGCGGCGCGCTCGATCACGGTGACGTCGAGGCACTTGCCGAACGCCTCGGTATCACGAGCCGTCACTTGCGGCGCTTGTTCACAATGCACCTTGGGGCATCGCCGCTGGCGATCGCGCATACACGTCGCCTGCATTTTGCGAAACGTCTGATCGACGATACTGCATTGCCGATGAATCACATCGCGATTGCGGCGGGCTATGGCAGTGTGCGGCGATTCAACGATGCGTTTCGCAAGACCTATAATCGCGCGCCGCGTGATCTGCGCCGCATGAAACTCGAACCGACAGTTGCGTCCGCGTCGCTTACAGTGCGCCTGCAATACCGCGAGCCTTACCGCTGGAACGACGTGCTGGGATTTTATGGGCTGCGCGCCACGCCCGGTGTTGAATCTATCGAGAGCGGTTGCTACCGGCGTACGCTAATGATTAGCGGCAAGCCCGCATTGATTGAAGTGCGGGCCGATGAAAAACCCGGCGCGTTGCTGCTGACGCTCACCGATGTTGCCGCTGAACATCTGTTCAAGATCGTGCAGAAAACCCGTGAGGTATTTGATCTTGATGCGCCGACGCATGACATTGCCGAAGCGCTGGGAAAAGACCAGCGTCTTCGCGGCTTACTAAAGCACCAGCCGGGGGTCCGCGTGCCGGGTGCGTGGAACGGCTTCGAACTCGCGGTGCGCGCCGTCCTTGGTCAACAGATTTCGGTGCGCGCCGCCACGACGCTCGCCGGTCGTATCGCCGAGCGTTACGGAACGCCGCTAAAGAAACCGCTTCATGGGCTGACGCACTTGTTTCCTACGCCCGCGCAGCTGCGCCGCGTCCGTTTCAATAATATTGGGCTGGTTAAAAGTCGTGCACAAACGCTGCGCGACCTCGCGGCCGCGGTTGACGATGGCGACATCACGTTTGATCCGTTGCAGGACGAACAATCATTCTGCGAACGCTTTTGCGAAATTCGCGGCATTGGTGACTGGACTGCACAGTACGTGCTGATGCGCGCACTCAAAAATCCCGACGCGTTGCCAACAGGGGATCTTGGCTTGATCAAGGCCTTGTATCCCGATCGCCGCGCAACGCCTGCCGAATTGCAATCACACAGCGAGGATTGGCGGCCGTGGCGCGCCTACGCCGCGATGCTGCTATGGGGCGCCGCCCCCGGAGGATGACACCGTGTACTACTGCTACCTGACCACCCCGATTGGCGACCTGCTGCTCGCCGGCAGCGACGAGGGTTTGAGCGTAATTGGATTTCCGGAAGGCAAGATGCGCCGCGACCCGGAGCCAGACTGGATATTCTCTGAGCAGCCGTTCGCGGCAGCCCGGGCGCAGTTGACCGAATACTTTGCCGGTGAGCGCAAAGACTTCGATCTGAAGCTTTGCCCGACCGGCACCGAGTTCCAGCTCGACGTGCTGCGTGAATTGCAGAAAATCCCCTACGGCACGACCGCCTCCTATGCCGATATCGCCCGGCGCATCGGTCGGCCCAAAGCGGTGCGGGCGGTGGGCGCCGCGAACGGCCGCAACCCCCTGCCGGTCATCATTCCCTGCCATCGGGTCATCGGCAGCGGTGGCCAGCTGACAGGCTTCGGCGGCGGCCTCCCGACCAAGGAGGCCTTGTTGCGCCTGGAGATGGAGCACAGTCGCTTTCCCAACGTTGCGCCCTAGAATATTGGCAAAAAAACAACACTGTTCGCCCTTGGGGATATTATCAAGTGTAACAACTTGTGGTGTTTTGCTTACACACACAGAGAATCTTGGGTAAACTGCCCACAGTCAGGGGTGGCTTCGTTCTTCACAGGCACAGCTCGGCACTCGCGCCATCGATTCGCCGGTAACGATTGCAAAGGTTTGTCGTTCGACCCGCCCTCTAAAGTGATCTTCAAATGGAGAGCCGATTATGCGAATTCTTACCAGTCTTGGTCTGACCGTTATTCTTGCGGCGCTGTCCCTAGCGTCGTTTCCCGCCGTAGCGCAGGACGAAAACCGGACGGCGCAAATTCTCCTTGAGGAGATCATCGTTACGGGCACCAAGCGCGCCGGCGGCATTGAGGTCCAGGACGCACCCGTTGCGATTTCTGCGTATAACGAATCGCAGCTCGATGCGATGCATCTCCGCGACCTGCAGGGGATAGGCTACTCCGCTCCCAGTGTGCAGCTCGAAGATATTGGAACCTCCCGCGGCACCGCGAACTTTTCAATACGTGGCCTCGGCATTAACAGTTCCATTCCGTCGATTGACCCGACGGTCGGCGTTTTCGTCGACGGCGTCTACCTTGGCATCAACGCGGGCGTGGTCCTCGATATTTTTGACCTCGAAGGCATCGAGGTGTTGCGGGGCCCGCAAGGCCTGCTGTTCGGCAAGAACGTCACCGGCGGCGCCGTGTTGTTGCGTTCTTCCCGCCCAACCGAAGATTTTCGCTTCAAAGGCAAACTGGCAACGGAAACGGGAGACAACCGATACCTCTCGGCAGTTGTGTCCGGTCCCCTGAACGACCAATGGCGTGGCAAGTTCGCCGCGTACTACAACGATGATGGCGGCTGGCACACGAATCTCGCAACCGGCGCCGACCATGGCAAGGCGGAAACATCGATGTTCCGCGGCGCACTGGAGTGGACGCCAACTGACGCATCAGGCTACCTGCTGAGCGTTGAAACCGGCAGTTCTGACGGCGATGGGCCTGCGTCGCAAAACGAAGGGCTGTATGGCACGGACAACTTCGATTTTTCGATTGACGAGCCCGGGTTTTACGACAATACGTGGAATCAGCTTACGCTCGAAGCCAGTTATGATGTCGCTTTTGGCGATGGCGAGATCATTAATATCCTCGGCTACCGGGATTACGAGTCCCGTACATTGGGAGATATTGACGCTTCGCCTTTCTTCATTTTTCACGCGCCGGCGAGAATCGACCAGGACCAGCTCTCTAACGAACTCCGTTACGCGGGTTCATTCGATAATATTTATGTGACTACCGGCCTTTATTACTTTGAGCAGGACCTGCTGTACCTGGAGCGCCGCATTATCCAGGGTGGGGCGCTCGATATTACCGGTGGCGGTAACCAGCAGTCCGACACGCTGGCGCTGTTTGGCTCGGTTGATATCGCCTACGGTGACAACTACACGCTAAACCTCGGCGCACGCTTTACGCGCGAGGAGAAAGACGCGCAGATTGCCACTATCCTGTTTAACCTCTGCACGATCGATGGTGGCTGTGCCGCCGTCGATTTCAAAGACTCGCGTAAGTCGACAAACTTTGCGCCGAAGGTTGGCCTGCAAATTCGACCGGATGACGACACCCTGATCTACGGATTTTGGACGAAAGGCTTCCGCAGCGGCGGCTACAACATGCGCCACACCGCGGCGGCGATCCCCAACCAGGGCTTCGACGACGAAGAGCAAGACTCGTTTGAAATCGGCATGAAGCGCGATTTTGCGGACGGTCGAGTACGCATTAACGCGGCTGTCTACCACAACAAGATCAACGACATGCAGCGCGAGGTGAACCTGTCTGATCCCGTTGTCGGCGTCGTGCAGTTGATTCGCAATACCGCGGACGCCACCATTTCAGGTATCGATCTGGAAGGTACCTTCGTTCTGTCCGATTCCCTGTTGCTGACCGCCAATTTTGGCCAGGTTAGCGGTCGGTACGACCGGGTGGGCTTCGATCTGAACGGCGACGGTGTAGTTGATAATGCCGACAAGGAATTGAAGTTGCCGCGCCTGGCGCCGCGCTCCTACGGTGCGCAGCTCGTCTACACACGCGACTTTAACTGGGGTGGTCTGACGGTACAGGGCAGCGGTTATCGTCGCGACCCGGCACCCTACACTGACAACAACCTCGGCTCGCTGCGCGCTGCCGACATGTTTGGTGCACGCATCAGCGCCGACCTGATGGACGGGCGCCTAAGCCTCTCCGCATTTGGCAAAAACCTGAAAGACGAGTCAACGATTGGCGGCGACACCCAATTGCCGCCTAACTTCGCCGGTGGTCCCGCGTTCGCGGTACCCAGCCTGCGCGGTCCTGGCGCTACCTTCTCGCCGCTCAACAAGGGCCGGATCTACGGCTTTGAAGTAATTTACTCCGTCGAGTAACAGCTTCTATAGAAAGCAAAAAGCCCCGGCAAACCGGGGCTTTTTTTTCGCAAACTTTTCTCAAAGTTTGCGATTCTGCATCGCAAGCACGATGGGTGAAGGTTGCACGCCGGGCAATAGCTGGTCGTCAGATACAATCGTGCCGAGTGTTTGTGTGAGCGGCAATACGCCGGCCCAGATCGGAATGTCGTAATCCTCCGGTTCGTCCTTCGGTGGCCCGGCCGAAACTTTCGCGGACGCCCGGGCGATGGGGACTTCGATGACGCCGGTCATCTTGATTTCTTTTTCCAGCGGCGCACGCAGCTCGTTCCAACGGCCCGGCATCAGGTGTTCGCTGATGCACCGCATCGCGTGCAGTTTGTCTTTTTCCGATTCAAGCAGGGTCGGTGTTCCAAAGAGGGTTACCGAGCGATATTGCATCGAGGAATTGAACGCGGAGCGCGCGAGCACCAAACCATCGACCAGCGTTGCGTTAAGACAGACCTGGTCGTTCTTCTCCAGCAGTTTGATAACGCGCGCCTTGCGTGCGCCATGCAGGTACACGGACTCGCCATCGCGCACGCATATCATTGGTACCACGATCGGCTGATCGTCCTGAACAAACGCAACGTGAGCGATCATGCAGGCATCGAGGATGCGATGCACAGTTTCGCGATCGTACTTTGCCTTGTCGCACAGCTGGCGAACCTTGTTGCGCTTGTCGATCTCGTATTCATCGCTCATGCCGTAACTAACCCTGAATTAATGCAGAAAACGCGGTGCCAGCGTCATGGCCACCAATGATACCAGCGCGATTCCGACGAGGTTCAGGGCGAAGCCGGCCCGCGCCATCTTCGGAATCGTCAGCATGCCTGAACCGAACACGATCGCATTGGGCGGTGTCGCGACCGGCAACATGAACGCGCAGCTGGCTGCGAGCGTTACCGGTACGGTTAGTACGACCGGATCGATACCGGCTTCGATGGCGATGGCGCCGACAACCGGCAAGAAGGTCGCGGTGGTCGCAATATTGCTGGTTAGTTCCGTCAGGAAAATAATCAGGCCCGTGACTGAGGCGACAAGCACGACGAGTGGCAGCGTGCCCAGCGTGTTCAACGCATCGCCGATCCATGCCGCAAGGCCGGTCTGGCTAACGGCCCCGGCCAGTGACAGGCCGCCGCCGAACAGCAGCAGGATGCTCCACGGTAATTTCTCGGCATCGTGCCAGCGGATCAGCAGCGGATCACTTTTCGAACCGCTGGGGATCAGGAACAACGCGATCGCGCCTGCCATGGCGATGCCGGAGTCGTCGAGCGCAGTAAGACCGGGAAGTTGCGCGAGAACCGGCCGAAATATCCAGGTGAATGCCAGCAAAACGAATACCATGGCGACGCGCTTTTCAGGCAGCGTAATTGTGCCCATGTCATCTTTCATTTTTTTCAGAGTAGCCCGGCCTTCGCCTGACGTTTTGAAATCCACGGTGAATATAAGGCGCGTCAATGCGAACCAGGCGAGTGGCAACATCATTGCGGCGAGCGGCACACCGACCAACATCCAGCGCGCAAAGTCGATGGTCGTGTCGTAGTTTTCGAGCAGGAAGGCTGCCATCATCGCATTAGGTGCCGTGCCTACCAGTGTTGCCATCCCACCGATGCTGGAGGCGTAGGCGACACCCAGCAACAGAGCATACTGAAAATCCTGTTTGCCTTTTTCGTCCAGCGAGTCGACCGTGGAATGGATGACCGAAATAATCGACACGGCAATCGGCAGCAGCATCATCGTGGTCGAGGTATTCATTACCCACATGCTAAGCAGCGCGCTTGCCAGCATGAACCCGCCGACTAGCGAACGGCCATTGCCGCCTGCATATTGCAAAATGGTAAGTGCGATACGCCGATGTAAATTCCAGCGCTGCATCGCCAGCGCGACAATAAAGCCACCGAGAAAAAGGTAAATGACTTTGTTGGCGTAAGGAGCAGAAGTCGCCGCAATGTCGGCAATGCCGAGCAATGGAAACAACACCAACGGTAAAAGCGCGGTGACCGCGATGGGCACTGCTTCTGTTGCCCACCATGTCGCCATCAATATACCCATTGCCGCGGTATGCCATGCACTTGTCGACAAGCCGCTCGGCGCATCACTAATCAGCATAGCGACAGCGAGTAACGGTCCGAGTAAGAGACCGACAAGTTGATGCCGCGAACGGCCGGCTACCATTTTTTCTTCCAAGGCAATCCCCGCTTTAGTGCAAAGCCGTTGAGGGTACCGCGATGCAGCACCGCGCGACGAGCCCGCGGCGCTATATTCGGCGAGTTTTTGCTGCCCGTCACCACATCTAGTGCGGGCTTGTTCCCCCGCTACTACATGTAGTAGCATCATCTCGGTACCAATCTGGTACGCACGGAGATGGGTGTTTTACGGCAGTTCCGGCGGTATTGCAGGCGGGAAAGCCTCACGGACAACGGGCATGCGCGATTCCTCTCTATCGCCGTGGCCGACATGCTGCACCCGGAGCAGCGTCTGTTAAGCAGTATTGGTGGAGTTGATTTCAGGAAGTGCTTGTCGCCCGAGAACGGAATTTGGCTGACATGCAGGACTTCCTTTGCTCACGCCACTGGCACCTTTTGCCTTAAGCCGCCCGCAACCCGGGCGGCTTTTTTAATGCCCGTTCGACGCTGACCCTGCCGGTCCTTTTGTGTATTGTCTGACACCACGCAAACAAGAAGAACAAGACTATGAGCGAGCAGCAGCGACCGTCCGGACTGTCGCCAAAAGCATACATACCGATCGCGGACGGTGACGAATACGATTCCTACGTTCCGGCTAGCGCAGATTTGCCGGAATTCACGCTCAAGGCCGCGCTGCTCGGGATTTTTTTCGGCATCGTGTTTGGCGCTGCCAACGCTTACCTCGGATTGCGCGCCGGGCTGACCATCAGTACATCAATCCCGGTCGCTGTGATGACGGTTGCCGCGTTCAAAGCACTGGAGTCAGTCGGGCGGCCCGGCAATATTCTCGAAGCAAACCTTGCGCAAACCATCGGCTCTGCATCGAGTTCGCTCGCAAGCGGCGTGATATTCACATTGCCGGCGTTATTTCTGTGGGGCGTCGCACCGGGTCTCCTGCAGATGACCTTGCTTGCGATGTGCGGTGGATTGCTCGGCATTCTCTTCATGATTCCGCTGCGCCGTTTGCTGATCAAGGGCGAGCACGGGCGTCTGCCGTACCCGGAAGGGACAGCGTGCGCAGAGGTGCTGGTGGCCAACGAGGTCGGCGGCCGCAATGCGCGCTACGTTTTTTACGGGCTGGGCCTCGGCGCATTTTTCAAGTTTCTGACGTCGTGGATTCAGGTCATCCCGGGGCATGTTGCCGCGAAGTTGCCTTTTATCAAGAAAGGCGAGCTGGGGATGGACCTGTCTGCCGCATTGTTTGGTGTTGGCTATATTCTCGGTCCGCGCATCGCGGCGGTAATGGTCGGCGGCGGCCTGCTCGCATGGGTCATTATTATTCCGTCGATCAACGCCTGGGGCGAGGGAATGTCAGCGCCCGTTTTCCCGGAAACGGTCAATTTGATTCGCGACATGTCGCCCTCGCAATTATGGACGCGCTACGTTCGCTACATTGGCGCCGGCGCGGTAGCAACGGCCGGCATCATTACGCTGATCCGCAGTATTCCGGTAATGATGCAGAGTTTCAAAATTGGCACGCACGAGCTGCAGCACCGCGTGGAGGAAGGCGAGTCAAGTGCAGCCGTTTCCCGCACCGACAATGATCTGTCACTGCGCTTTGTCGGTTTCAGCTTGCTGGCGATCGCATTGGTACTCGCGTTTGTACCCCAGGTTTTTGGCAATATCGGCGGCACACCGATTCGCATCGCGGCCGCAATTTGTGTTGTCGTGTTTGCATTCTTTTTCGTTACGGTTGCCTCACGTATCGTCGGCCTGGTCGGCGTGACCAGCAACCCGACGAGCGGCATGACGATTGCGTCGCTGCTCGGCACGGCCGGTATTTTCCTGGTGATGGGCTGGACCGATCTTGCGGGCAAGGCAGGCGCGCTGACGGTGGGTTGCGTTGTCGCCATTGCGGCATCGATTGCGGGTGATACCTCGCAGGACCTCAAAACCGGGTTCCTGCTGGGCGCGACGCCGCGGCGCCAGCAGATGGGTGAGTTGATCGGCGTGCTGTCCTCAGCGACGTTCGTCTGCCTGTCCGTGTTGCTGCTTGCAAAGACGTTCGGCTTTGGCGGGACCGAGTTGCCGGCACCGCAGGCAACGTTGATGAAGCTCGTGATCGAAGGCGTGCTCGATCAGCAACTGCCGTGGGGTTTTGTCGCCATTGGAATAGGCATCGCGTTGGTTTGCGAGGCGTTGAAGATTCCTTCCCTGCCGTTCGCTGTCGGCGTTTACCTGCCGGTATCAACGATGACGCCTTTATTCCTCGGCGGTTTGTTGCGCGGCTTTTTCGAGCGGCGTTCCTCCTCGGGAGACCAGGCTGCCGATCGCCGCGAGCGCGGCATTCTACTGGGCAGCGGTTTTGTCGGCGGTGAAGGTCTGCTGGGCGTTGGCATTGCCGGCGTCGCATTTGTACAAAACCAGAAGCCGGCAGGTTTCGGCACCGATTGGTTGGGAGAGCCGTCGCTCGTCCCGTTCGTCGGCTTGCTTGCGTTTGGTTTCCTGATTGCCGGTTTTGTAAATCTTGTGAGGCGTTAGCGCAGGCCGCTGGTCGCGCAGCCATTCATCTGCAACTCTTGCGACACGCGCAACGCTTCATCAAGCGACAAGCGGCCGGGTTCGCGTACACTGCAACCCTTGTCGATTTTTACCGGTAATTTTCAATGCACCGTGTATTGATGCCCTTACTCTTTTCGATGCTGATCCTTGTCGGAGGTTGTGCAACGCCGGGCGCACAATTGCCTTATCCAGCGTTCGTCCAGGCGGACGAGCTGCCCGACGTATTTCTCGCGGCGCTACCGGGTGCACGTGCCAAGCAGTTTGCCGGCAACCCGCAGTCGCGCCGCTCCAGTAACCGGGTCGGGCTGCCGCCAAACTGGTCGGGTACCAGCGGTGCGGCGCCGGGCAAAAGCGTTGAGCTCTATGTGCTGCGCGGAAGCTTGCAGGTCGGCGACCTGCTTTTGCGCCCGGGCGGATACGCCTATTTTCCACCGGGCTTTCACGGCACGAATCTCAGCACGACGAGCGGCGCTGAGTTCCTGTATTTTCTCGACGATGCGAATCCTGCTCAGGTAATCAGGACGCCTATTATTTACAGCAGTGAAATTGACGACTGGCAGCCGCTCCACTCTGCAACGAGCGGTTTGTCCGTCAAAGAAATGCGGCGGGACCCGGGTAGCGGTGCGCGCACTTATCTACTAAGGACGACCCCTGCGGCATCGATAGACTGGCACAATAGACCGGGTCTGCTCGAGGGTTACTTGCTGTCGGGCCGCTATCAGGCAAGTGAATGTCACCTGGGAAAAACGGTCAGCGGCGTGTATACCCAGGGCGGTTACTTTCACCGGCCTGCGGAGGTCGTCGCGGGTGGCCCCGACGAGAAAGCGCTGGAGACTTCCGTCTGGTTGCTGCGCACGCTGCGCAATGCGGAAGCGATGCCGGTTGCCGATTGTATGAAACCCGCGCCCTGAGCAGCTCTCGCGCTCGCTATTTCACAAACTTCGTAATGCCCGCGCCGAGTTTCATCAGCTTGGTCAAGGTCGACGATGAAACTTCGTGAATCGCCTCGTACCAATTGCTCGTACGCTCTACAAACTGCAACATGTTCGTGATGCGCTCTTTCGTAACGGGGTCCGTTTCTTTTTCAGCTTCTACATCCGCGGCGCATTCACGCAACATTGCGAGCGTCGGATTGAGTTCGCGCTGTTTGCGCTGATCAATAATGACCCGAAACAATTCCCAGACGTCGTGCAGTGACTCGAAGTAATCGCGGCGATCGCCGAGCACGTGTGTCATCTTGACGAGCCCGTAACCCTGCAGCTCTCGAATGCTGGTGCTGACGTTTGAGCGAGCGACCGACAGCAAATCGACAATCTCATCGGCGCGCAACGGTGAGGGCGACAGGTACAACAAGGCCTGAATCTGCGCGACGGTTCGGTTTGTGCCCCAGCGCGTGCCCATCTCTCCCCAGTGAAGTACGTATTTCTCGACGGCGGGCGACATATGCACGGTATTCACTCCTTTCTGTCTTAACTGAAATTTATGAAGAGATGAGCGCCGGGTCAAGTGGCTGGACGCTTTAGCCGGGCTTCCTCGCCGTCAGGATGGCTCGTAATGGCGCAGGCCAGCCTTCGATGGTGCGAGCGGAGTCCTGTGGATCCAGCGCCTCGCGCAGCGAATCGAACGGCATCCATGCGGTTTGCCGCTGCTCCTCGACCGAAGTCGCGGTTATGTCTGCACTGCGAATATCAACAAAGCCGCTGCGCTCGAGCCACACCGATAACTCGGCCACGCTCGGCAACAACCAGACATTGCGCATGCGCGCGTAACGGTCTTGCGGGGTGCGCGCCAGCGCCTCGTCGCCAGGCAAGATCAAGGTTTCGAGCAGCAGCTCACCGCCCGGAACGAGTTGCCGGCGCAATTCACGCAGGTGTTCCAGCGGCGAGCGCTGGTGGTACAGCACGCCCATTGAAAATACGACATCAAATGCCGCATTCGTTTGCGGAAGTTCATGCGAACGCAGCGGCAAGATATGAATCGGCAACTGGGGCAAAAACTTTTGCAGCGCGCGAAATTGCATGACGTACAGCAGCGTTGGATCGACACCGATAACGCAGTCCGCTCCCGCGCCCAGCATGCGCAATGCGTAGTAGCCGTTGCCGCACCCGACATCGAGAATGCGCTTGCCTTGCAACGCTACGGCTTGCTGGACACGCCGCCATTTCATGTCAGAGCGCCATTCCGCATCGATGACCACGCCACCAACGTCGAACGGCCCCTTGCGCCACGGTGCAAGTTGCAACAATGCTTGGCGAACGCTCTGCTGCTGATCCTCGGACAGATCGTTTTCAAGAAGCCGCACGACGTCCGAAGTCAAAGAAGGTGGCGACGGAACCACCTCGGGCAGTGCGGCTATCGATTGCTGCCATGCCGGCAGATCGCCGTGCGCAGCAGGGGATAAACGTTCTGCAATTAACGGCTGCAGCACGTCATGCCAGTCCGACAAGCCCAGGCCGGCGAGATCGCTTTTGAGATGACCCGTGAATTCCATCGGCTAGCGAATCGCCAGCAGGGACACAAAGTTGAACCAACGCAGCCATACGCCGGCGTGGCGAAAGCCGGCGTCTTTTAACCGCGCGACATGGCTCGCGACGGTTTCAGGAACCAATACCTTGTCGATTGCGGCGCGCTTCCTCGCAATTTCAAGTTCGCTGTACGCATTCTGCCGTTTGAAATCGTGGTGCAGCCCGGTGAGGTGTTCATCAAGGGCGGCGTCTTCGTCGATCACCTTTTCAGAGAGAACAAAAACACCGCCCGGCCGCATGCCGTTGGCGATCCTGCGAATGACCGCCGCACGTTCTTCCTGCGGCAGGAATTGCAACGTGTAGTTCATGACCACCATCGAGGCGTTGTCGATCGACACCTCCTGGAGGTCGGATAATAAAACCTCAACAGGAGTCTCTGCGTCATCCGCCGCAACGATTGAGCGGCAGCGCTCGACCATGGCGCTCGCGTTATCGACGGCAATGATCTTGCAACCCTGCGCCTCGATGCCATGACGCATCGCAATGGTTGCCGCGCCCAGTGAGCAACCCAAGTCGTAGCAGTGGCTCGCGGGTTGCACGTGCCGCCGGGCGAGCATGCCGATTGCCTCGATCGTTTGCTGATAACCGGGGATGGAGCGCTGCAGCATGTCGGGAAACACGGCCGCCACGGCCTCGTTGAACTCAAAGGTCCCCGCTTGTACGTCGGTCGATTTGTAGATGTTGTCGCGAGCCATGGTCAAAGCCGCTTCGGGAGTCCGCTCCGGGGTCGCGTATTGTAAAGGGGCCGGCAGCAAGCTGCAGCGAATAGCGGAATGAAGACTGCGCCCTTGCCGCGCCGCGCCAGTGTGGGACAATCCGCCGCTGGAGTAATGCCGAGGACACGCATGCTTTCTGAACGACAGCGTCAACTGCACGAAGAACTGGGAATTCCCCCTGATTATGGGGCGGAGGGAAATCCGCCATACTTCTGCGACGCGGCGGAGCTAATCGACGTTGGACCCAACCTGGTGGGGCGCATGCAGCGACTGACGCCGTCTGCGGCGCTCCAGTGGCAGGCAATGGTGGCGGCCGCGAGCCAGTACGGGATTCAATTGCTGATCGTTTCCGGATTTCGCAGTTTCGCCTACCAGGCGACCCTCATCCGCAAGAAGCTGGACGCCGGCGAGCTCATCGCCGACGTATTGCAGGTCAATGCTGCGCCAGGGTTTAGCCAGCACCACAGCGGCCGGGCTGTCGACATCGCGACCCCCGGCAGCCGGCCCCTCACCGAAGCCTTCGACGAGACCCAGGCCTTTGTTTGGCTTGAGAAAAATGCCTCTCGCTTCGGATTTTCGATGAGTTACCCGCCCGGCAATGAGGCGGGCTTTGTCTACGAACCGTGGCACTGGTCCATGTGACCGGATCTCGTTCTGACGGGCCTGATACCGCTCGGCAGGAGACGGCCCGAAAAGGGCGCCGGAGCCCCGGATTTACTGTGGTTTTCTGTTGACACGCCGCTAGCAGGATTAGACAATGCCCGGCTTGTGTGCGCGGAGGGGTACTCAAGCGGTCAACGAGGGCAGACTGTAAATCTGCTGGCTATGCCTACGTAGGTTCGAATCCTACCCCCTCCACCAGACTTAAAAATCGACGGTGGCAGGAGGCAGGAATTGCGCTTTGACGGGTTTGGCCGGCAGAAGCAGCAGCTCTCGAAAATCGCGCAGCACAAGTTTGCAGGTCCGGTACAACTGTAGGGCGATCGACCTTAGGTTTTAAGGTAAGCGGTTTCTAATTATAGAAGCGATATCGATTTTTTAAATTCGGACGGTTAGAAGACGAACTGTCGGAATTTTTTGTGCGTGTTGATAATTCGGGTTCGGAAATACTGACGGCGTAGCGATACGTCGTTTTTTTGCTGCATCTGAAACGATTTGGAAGTGACTTGCAGAGCATACGAGGCAGCGCCAGGACGGCGGGGTCAGTGAGAAATAAACGGAACAGGCGCCGGTGAGTAGCCGGGTTAGAACCAACTAACAGCGTGCGGGTGTAGTTCAACGGTAGAACCTCAGCCTTCCAAGCTGATGATGTGGGTTCGATTCCCATCACCCGCTCCAGATAGGAAGACTGGCGAGGGCTTTGCAAATTGGGCTTGCTGTTTCGCCCACATAGCTCAGGGGTAGAGCACTTCCTTGGTAAGGAAGAGGTCCCCGGTTCAAATCCGGGTGTGGGCTCCAGTTGCCACAGTATTAAATTAGTCGGCGTAGTGCCGTCCGGGAAGTGTCAGGGAATCTGGCGGAACAATCTGAAAATTCACGAGAGTTAAGGACATGTCAAAAGAAAAATTTGAGCGTAACAAGCCGCACGTAAACGTTGGCACGATTGGTCACGTTGACCATGGCAAGACGACACTGACGGCGGCGCTGACGAAGGTGATGGCGGAAGCTCACGGTGGTGAGGTATCGGCCTATGACCAGATTGACAATGCGCCTGAGGAACGCGAGCGCGGCATCACGATTGCGACGGCGCACGTGGAG
>JABDKF010000071.1 GCA_013003155.1 Woeseia sp.
ACGCTGGCGATTCCGGATGAAGCCACCAGCCTGGCCTGGCTGGAGCGCCAGCACCCCGGAAGCCCGTGGGCCGAGGCGTTGCGAGAGGCGGGCGGGGCCCCGCTGGCAGCACTCGAGGTCGTGGAGCGGCTTGCGGATACGGAGGCAATGGGCCGGGATCTGCGGGCGCTGGCCGACCGAAGCGCATCCCCTGTCGACGTAGCCGCACGCTGGCTGAAGCAGTACCCGGACCTCGCTCTGGAGTGGCTGGGCCGGCAGGTAACCGCCTGCATCCGACGGCAGAGCGCAGGTGCCGCAGGCGCGCCAGCGGCAATCCTCGATGATTCTGTGCTGCAGCGCATAGACAGCCGAAATTTGTTCTGTTATCTAGACATAATCAACCGCCTGAGAGGGCAGGCTGGCGGCTCCTATAACGTCCAGCTGACCCTCGAAGGTTTGCTGATCGACTGGGCCGAGGGACTCGTGCACTGTCGTCAGCCATCACAACACGGCAATTTGTGGCCGAGGGCTGCAACAAGGTAGACACGAAATGACCAAACCCGGATTACTGACCCTGACGATCAAGGACAAGAGCGCCCTGTACCTCGCGTACATGCCGTTCGTGATCAACGGCGGCCTTTTCATTCCTACCAACAGCTCTTATCGGCTGGGCGATGAAGTCTTCATGCTGCTAAACCTGATGGGCGAGGAAGAGAAGATTCCCGTCGCAGGTACCGTGATCTGGATGACGCCTAAAGGCGCCCAGGGCAAGCGCACGACCGGCATTGGTGTGCAGTTCAGTGATCAGGATCAGGGCAATACTCAGAAGAAGATCGAGAACTACCTGGCTGGCGCGTTGGGTGGCGATAAGGTCACGCATACCATGTAGCAGGTGGCGGCCAGCTGCCCGGTCTCGCTTTGCTAGTACCCGCAGGTCGTGATCGCGACCTGCACTACCGCTTGATGTTGCTGATACCACCTTTCAAAACGTGCGCATTAAATCCACGTTCGCTCAGAATGTAGGCGCCGGCAGAACTGCGGCGACCTGTGTCGCAGCACACGACATACGGCGTTTTGGGATCGAGTGTGCTGATTTTCAGGCGTATAAAATAGAGCGGGATATTCAACGCGCCGTCGAGATGATTGGTTTCGAATTCGCTTGGCAGCCGCACGTCCAGCCACTTGCCACCGGCGGCAATTATTTTTTCCGCTGCTTCACGTTCTACCCAGTCAAGCATCGGTTCGTTCAAAAGTTTTTTGAAGTCGTCCTTGCCGAGCCGCATCACCGATCCGTCACTGGTCATCGTGACCGTCGCGTTGCGTTTGGCGTCGGATATCAGAGCTTCCTCGCCGAAGGTTTCGCCGACTTTAAGTTCCGCCAGCTTGATGCCGTCTTTATTTAGCGGTGTTTCCCGTGTAACGATGCAGCTACCGCGAGTTAGAACGTAAAAATAATCGCCTTCCGCACCTTGCTTCAGAATCACATCACCAGACTTGTAATTGATCTGCTGCATACGCATGAAGATCGCCTGGATGTTCGCCGGGGGAATTTTGTGGAATGCTTTGGTTTGCAGCAGCATCGTCATCCAGTCATCACCGCCGACCTCGTCAGAGCTCTGCAATTCCGACACTTCGTACGATCCAGTCTGGTCCCAGGTCAACATGACGTCTAGCAGATCGCTGTCGATGGATAAGTATTGAACGCGATCCTTGGCACGGGCCGTGACGCGCCGCGGGAAATTGGGTGCAACCGGGCTGCGGGCGGAATCGGTGCCGCCTTCGACCGTATCAACGACCTGGGTGTCGTCCATCAATTCCAGCGTGCCAGAAACGACGTAAATCGTGCGCTTTTCAGAGTCGCCTTCCTTGAACAACACCTGCGAAGGAGATAACTCACGGATCTGCACTTTGCGCGCCAGGGCCGCGAGATTATCTCGCTTGAGTCCATCAAGGGGTGAAAATCTCTTGAGCAGTTGAGTGTCTAGGCGCTCAGCCGTCATTATCCGTCCTGATTTTTCCAGAAGCTTTTTGTCGTTGCACGCCACCTCCTGCTGTTGTGGCGTTTTCTGCGAACAACGCTAAGTCATTATTCTAACGTCAATTTGCGGTTGACTGATAGCCTCGCTGCACAACGTCGTGAAGCGGCGCACAGTTTAGCATCGGGAGCCGGATGGTTAGCTACCTTTCTGTCTCCGCTGCCGTAACTCTTGCCATCCCGCGTGCGGTTCAAATCGCGGGCCATAGCGTGAGGCCAGCTCTTCCAGTCGCCCGACAATCTCGTCAATGCCGCGGTTTTCCGCGTATTTCAAGGGTCCGCCGCGAAACGGCGCGAAGCCTGTACCGAATATGACGCCAGCGTCGAGCAGATCCGCGTCCTCAACGACCTCCTCACTGAGGCAGGCAACGGCCTCGTTGACCATCGGTAGCATAAGGCGGTCTTGCGCATCTGATGGCAAAGTACCGCCGCCCGCCGGTTTCTGCGCACGGCCATTTTCCCACTGATAAAAACCCTGGCCATTCTTGCGTCCGAGTTGCCCGGCCGCGACCATTTCTTCAAGACGCTCGGGTACCGGACGTCCGAACGCCTTGCCTAATACTTTTGATACATTCAGGGCAACATCAATACCCACACTGTCGACAAGTTCCACGGGCCCCATGGGCATCCCGAATTCGACCGCAGCGCGATCGATATCCGCCAGCGCCACACCGTCTTCTGCAAGGTGCATGGCCTCGCCCATGTACGGCGACAGCAAGCGATTAACCACAAACCCGGGCGCGCTGCGGCACGCCAGCGGCAGTTTGCCTATGGCTTTTACGAAGCCGAATCCCGTGTCCATGACAGCGTCGGTGCTGTCTCTGCAATGCACAATTTCAACGAGCGGGAGCTGCGCCACCGGATTGAAAAAATGCAGGCCGATGAAGCGCTGCGGTTCGCGCAGATCGACCCGCAATTCTTCAAGCGGAATGCTGGACGTGTTGGTCGCCAGGACTGCACCGACTTTCATGTCTTGCTCGAGCTTTGCATACAGGGCTTTTTTTGCATCGAGGTCTTCAAATATTGCCTCGATGATCAAATCAGCGTCGCGCACACCGTGGCCCTGCACGTCGGCACGCAGCCGCTGCTGCGCTTGTGTCCGATCGACACTGGTACGGGTCTTCTTGCTAAACAGTTTTTCAGCGCGTTGCAGGGCAGGCTGAATGTACTGTTCCTCGCGATCCTGCAACGTGACGTTAAGGCCACGCAATGCGCACCAGGCAGCGATGTCGCCGCCCATTACGCCGGCACCGACGACATGGACGTTGCGAATTTCCTGCGTTGTTTTGCTGCCCTGACCCTTGAGGCGGTTCTGCAAAAAGAAAACACGCACCAGGTTGCGAGAGGTTGAGCCGCACATTAATTCGGCAATTGAACGTGCTTCTGCTTCGTAGCCGTTGCGTGGCGAGGCCCCGTGTTTTTTCCAGAGGTCTATGATCGCGTAAGGGGCCGGGTAATGGTCACGTCGCGCTTTCCCAGCCACCTGCTTCGTCAATACGCGGGCCAGCACAGGGCGCAGAGGGGCCAAATTCAGCAGCCGGTCTATAAACGGTGCGCTGGCGCGCCGGGACTGCGCCGCAATCATTTCGCGTGCGGCGGATTGCCAGTCGCCGTCTGCAACGATGCGGTCGACCAGGCCCTGGCGCAACGCCTTGGTTGCGGTGATGGGCTTGCCCGTCAACATTAGGGGCATTGCGGCGCGCACGCCCGCAATTCGCACGGCGCGCACGGTGCCGCCGAATCCGGGATGAATCCCGAGCTGCACTTCTGGCAAGCCGATGATCGGTTTTTTGTTTTGCATTGCCAGTCGATAGTCACACGCCATGGCGAGCTCAAGTCCGCCGCCGAGCGTGTGGCCGTTAAGCACCGCAACGGTGGGGCATTTGAGTTGTTCCAGTTTATCGAGGACCTGTTGCCCCAGACGGATTAATTCGTAGCCTTCATCGGCATTTTGAATCTTCGTGAATTCATTGATATCGGCGCCCATGATGAAACCGTTGGACTTGCCGGAATGCACGACGAGGCCACGCGGCGTGTCTTTTTGCAGTTGCGTAAGCTGCTCATCCAGTTCGCGCAGTACGGGACCTGACAGCACGTTGGCGCTGCCCTCAGCTTTGTCGATGCACAACCAGACAATGCCCTCTGCGTCTTTTTCGCTGCGCCAGTTCTCGGCCGCAGCTGATGTTTCGTTGCTCATGTCAGCTCGGGTTCCTGTGCCGTGTTTTTAGCGTGGGATAGATGACGGAAACAATACCGTTTTTCAGGCCGTTTCGAAATCGCAGATGAGGGGTAGGTGGTCCGAATAACGAACCTGCGGAATTTCGAAATGAGTGACGTTGATGCCGTCCTGGTACAAGATAAAGTCCAGTTCCTTGCGTGGGGCGCGGCTCGGATAAGAGGGCAAGCCACCGAGATTCGCCGAGCGTAAGCCGGCCGCTTTCTGGAACAGGTAGATCTCGTTCTGGCCCCAAAAGGTGTTGAAGTCACCGGCCACGATGACCGGCTTTTCGGTCGCTTCGATTAAATCGTAAAGGCGCCGGAGTTGCAGGTGCCGATGGCGATACTTCAAAGACAGGTGCACGAGAAAAATCGCCACGTCTTCGAGTTCCAGTTCGATGATCAGGCGTTTGACGCCGGTATCAAAGTAATGGAATGCCTCGCCATGAATGCCCGGGCGGGCGAGCAGGGCGTTCGCCTGCTTGCGCAAGATTGGCAATACCTGGTTGATCGAGGATTCGCCGTATTTGATCTCGAATGAGGAATTCATGCCCAGCGCTGTCGCGATCGAATCGACCTGGTTCACCATGCGGCTGCGGATAGATCCCGTATCGACCTCGATGAGACCGACGATATCGGGCGCAATATCCTTGATGAAGCCGGTGATGTCCGGCAGGACCGTCTGGTTTCCCAGCAGGTAACCAGCGCCTGGTAACGGTACGTGCATACTGGCACCGGAACCCACGGCGTAGCGAATATTATAGAGGAGGAGGCGCATCAGAGGCCGCCGGGAAGGTCGTTGATAACATTGCTGCCCGAGCAATAATGAAGGCCGCTACGATACCCGAAAGCGCTCAGCCAAGGAACAAAATGCCTGCCGAATCGGTCAGTTCTGGCATTGCCGGCACCGGATTCGCTACACTTCAAGGCTGCATTGATAAGGAGAGCCATCAACGTGTCTGCCAATGCCCCCATCCGGGTCTTCGTGTCACACTTGTTCACCAAGGACGCGGATTATCTGCGCTTCTTTGAGTTTCTTGAAAGCATGGACCGCTTTTTCTATTTGAACTGCAGCAATCCGGACAAAAATCCGGGCGGCGGGCTGGAAGCGATGAAAGAGGAGTTGCTCAGCCAGATCAAGGAAGCCGAGGCGGTCGTCATTATTGCCCAGCATTTCACGGAAAATCCGGAGCTTGTCAGTTACCAGCTGGACGTCGCTGACGCAAACCAGAAGCCCGTGTTGGTACTGCGGCCGTTCGGAGGGGTTGTCGAGACGCCACCAGTGCTCGCAGAACGCGGCCAAGAGGTCTTGACCTGGAACGAACGTGAGATTGCAGACGCTTTGCGTCGGCATGCGCGCCTGGAGGATACGTCTCGCTGGGACGTGATCGACTTCCCCTAAAAAGAATATATTGATCAATATATTACGACGCTTTTCCAGAAACTGTCTCACGCCGGGGCAGCCTCGGCGTAACGTGCCAACCGGTAGGATAATCATTCCACAATGACGCGGAGCAGAACGACTCCACCCCTCGTTATCGCGCACCGCGGGGCGTGCGGCTATTTGCCCGAACACACGCTGGAAGCCAAAGCACTCGCGGTGGGACTTGGTGCGGACTATCTCGAACAGGACGTCGTTATCAGTCGGGACGACGAGCTTATCGTGTCCCACGATATCCATCTCGACCGGGTCACCAATGTCGCGGAGGTATTTCCTGGCCGGCAACGCGATGATGGTCGTTTCTACGTACGGGATTTCGATCTGGCCGAGCTTCGCCAACTGCTTGTGTGGGAACGATTCTCAGACGATGAGGGGCGTGAAACCGTGTTTCCCGACCGATTTCCCGCGCGTAGCGGCCGGTTCCGGATCGCGACCCTGGACGACGAACTGCAAATGGTTGCCGGCCTGAACCGATCGCGCAAGCGGCGCATTGGCATTTACCCGGAACTGAAAGCGCCGGCCTGGCACCGCACGGAGGGCGTCGATGGCGCACGATTGCTACTGGCAGCGCTGTCCCGATACGGCTACACGAGCAAAGCCGACCCGGTCTTCCTGCAGTGTTTCGACGCCCGGGAACTGCGCCGCATTCGCGAGGAACTGGGTTGTCGACTGCGCACGGTACAGCTCATTGCCGACAATAGTTGGGGCGAATCGGATACCGATTACGAGCAGCTGCTTACCGCGCAGGGGCTGGAAAACGTCGCGGAATACGCAGACGCCATTGGGCCCTGGCTGCGGCAGCTTTACGTGCTGGCGCCAATTGATGGCACACCGGTGTCGAGCGGCTTGGTCAGCCTCGCGCACAGTGCAGGTCTTGAGGTTCATCCCTACACCTTCAGGGCGGACGCGCTCGAGCCCTGTTTCGAGGACTTTGACACGATGGTGCACTGGTTCTGCGACACGCTGGGCATCGATGGGCTGTTCACCGATTTTCCGGATCTTGCGATCTCAGCGCTGACC
>JABDKF010000109.1 GCA_013003155.1 Woeseia sp.
CGGCCAGCAAATCTCTGACAAGCTTCAAGTTTTCCGTGACTCTAATCACGTTTTGCTCCGGTTGCTTCGCTATACTAGGCAACGAATCGCGCCGGGTTATGGTAAGTCCGGGGCAGGCAATTCCAGCTCACATGAGGGAGAAATATGGCCGTCGACGTCGCCCAGCTACTGTCGTTTTCGGTAAAGAATAACGCGTCCGATCTGCATCTCTCCGGCGGGGTGCCGCCGATGATTCGCGTTGATGGCGACATCAAGCGCGTCAACATGCCTGCGCTGACCCACAAGGACGTCAATAGCATGGTGTACGACATCATGAATGACAAGCAGCGCAAGGACTACGAAGAATTCCTGGAGACGGACTTCTCGTTTGAAATTCCGAAGCTGGCGCGATTCCGCGTCAATGCCTTCAACCAGAACCGCGGCTCGGCCGCCGTTTTCCGTACGATTCCGTCTGAGATCCTGACGCTCGACGATCTCGGTGCACCGGGCATCTTCAAGGACCTCTCGATGCACCCGCGCGGCATCGTTCTCGTTACCGGCCCCACGGGATCCGGTAAGTCGACGACGCTGGCGGCAATGGTCGACTACATCAACGACAACAAGCCCGATCACATCCTGACGATCGAGGACCCGATCGAGTTTGTTCACGAATCCAAGAAATGCCTCGTCAACCAGCGCGAAGTGCATCGCGACACGCTCGGCTTCAATGAAGCCCTGCGTTCGGCACTGCGCGAAGACCCGGACGTCATCCTCGTCGGCGAGCTGCGTGACCTCGAGACAATCCGGCTGGCATTGACCGCCGCCGAAACCGGTCACCTTGTTTTCGGCACGTTGCATACAAGTTCGGCGGCGAAGACTATCGACCGCATCGTCGACGTGTTTCCGGCCGCCGAAAAAGAAATGGTGCGCTCGATGCTGTCGGAATCCCTGCGCGCCGTCATTTCGCAAACACTGCTTAAAAAAGTCGGTGGCGGCCGCATTGCCGCGCATGAAATCATGGTGGGCACGCCGGCAATTCGAAACCTGATTCGCGAGGGCAAGATCGCGCAGATGTACTCGGCGATCCAGACCGGACAGGCGTCGGGCATGCAGACGCTGGACCAGAACCTGGCCGAGCTGATGTCGAAAGGATTGATTAATAAGGAAGAAGCGCGCTTCCGGGCCGTCAACAAAGAGAACTTCTGATGACGCATGGTCCGTACAAGTACCTGGAGAACTGAACAATGGAACGCGAACAAGCCGTACGACTCACGCAAAACCTGCTGAAGAAAATGGTCGAGCGTAACGGTTCCGACCTCTTCATTACGGCCGGCTTCCCGCCGGCCATCAAGGTCGATGGCACTGTTCACAAGGCGACCGACACGCCGCTGGCACCCGACCAGGCGGCGATCATGGTGCGCTCGATCATGAACGACAAGCAGGCAAAGGACTTCGACGCGACGAAGGAATGTAACTTCGCGATCGCGCCGCAGGGCATCGGGCGCTTTCGTGTCAGTGCCTTTATCCAGCAGGGCAACGTTGGCGCCGTGCTGCGCACGATCACGACCGAAATCCCGACGCTCGAGGAACTGGACCTGCCACCCATCCTGAAAGACGTCGTCATGAACAAGCGCGGTCTCGTCATCGTCGTCGGTGGCACCGGGTCCGGTAAGTCGACGACGCTTGCCGCGATGATCGGCCATCGCAACGTCAACTCCCGCGGTCACATAATCTCGATCGAGGACCCGATCGAGTACGTTCATCCCCACCAGGGCTGCGTCATCACGCAGCGCGAGGTGGGCATCGATACCGAGACCTGGCATGCGGCGCTGAAGAACACCTTGCGCCAGGCGCCGGACGTCATCCTGATCGGCGAGATCCGCGACAAGGAAACAATGGAGTACGGCATCCAGTTCGCCGAAACGGGCCACCTGTGCCTCGCGACGCTGCACGCCAACAGCGCTAACCAGGCGCTGGATCGCATTATCAACTTCTTCCCGGAAGAACGTCGCCAGCAGCTGCTGATGGATCTGTCGCTGAACGCCAAGGCCTTTGTTTCGCAGCGGCTGGTGCCGCGCGAGGGTGGCATTGGCCGCATTGCAGCCATGGAAATAATGCTGAATACGCCGCTGATCCAGGACCTGATATTCAAGGGCGAGGTCGGGCAAATCAAGGAAATCATGGCGAAGTCGACGCGGCTCGGCATGCAGACCTTCGACCAGGCACTGTTCGACCTGTATGAGCAGAGCATCATTTCCTACGAGGAAGCGATGCGCAATGCCGACTCGAAGAACGAGCTGCGCCTGCGCGTCAAGCTCGAAAGCAAGCGCGATTCATCGATTGCGGACCAGCACGCGGAAAGCCTGCACATCATGGAAGAGGATTCGGCGCAGACCTTCTGAGCTGATTAATACACCCAGGGAAGCAACAGATCGATGAACGTAAAGCCGCTATTCAAACTGATGGTCGAGAAGAACGCGTCCGACCTGTTCTTCGCGCCCTACGCACCGGCCAAGATCAAGATCGAAGGCAAGATCATGCCGGTCAACAAGCTCGAAATGACGCCGAAAATGGTGCGGCAGGCGGCGTTCGAGCTGATGAACGAAGAGCAGCTGGAGGACTTCAATCGCGAGTTGGAGATTGACTTCGCCATCTCCGAGCCGGGCCTCGGCCGGTTTCGCGTCAATGTTTTTCATCAGCGCGACAATGTGGCGATGGTGCTGCGCTACATTACCAACGACGTACCGTCACTCGATGACCTCGGCATGCCGGAACAGCTCAAGGAGCTGACGATGTTGCGCCGCGGGCTGATCCTGATGGTCGGCGCTACCGGCGCCGGCAAGTCGACAACGCTGGCGGCAATGATCGACTACCGCAATGAGAAAACCTCGTCACACATCATCACGATCGAGGACCCGATCGAGTTCCTGCACCCAAACAAGCAGTCGATCGTCAACCAGCGCGAAGTCGGGCTGGACACGAAATCCTATGCGCGCGCATTGAAAAGTGCGATGCGTGCCGCGCCCGACGTCATCCAGATCGGTGAGATCCGGGACCGCGAGGCGATGCAGTCGGCCCTCGATATGGCCGGCACCGGCCACCTCGTACTGGCGACGCTGCACTCGAACAACGCGCCCGAAACGCTCGACCGCATTATCAACATGTTCCCGCAGGAGCAGCATGCGCAGGTGTTCCTCGACCTGTCTCATTACCTGCGCGCGATTCTCTCGCAGCGCCTCGTCCGCGGGCGCAACGGCAAACGCGTTGCCGCCGTCGAGCTGATGCTGAACACGCCACACATCAAGGACCTGATGATGAAGGGCGATATCTCGGCCGTGAAGGAAGCCCACAAGGAATCCGGCGAGAAGGGCATGCAGAACTACGACGACGCGCTGTTGAATCTCTACAAGGCGGGTACGAT
>JABDKF010000141.1 GCA_013003155.1 Woeseia sp.
TTGCGCGCGGTATTCTGGTACAGCGTTTGCAAATCACCGCCGGACCAAAAGCGTGATTCAAATTCATCGCAGGCGATCTTGGTACGGCGGATCAAGCCGCGCTTGGTGAATATGATGCTCCAGGACATCAGCGATGCAATGAGCAGCAAAACCATAACGATTTGTACCGCGAGGCTCGCGCCCATCACGAGGCTAATAAGTGACATGTCTGTGGTCATGATGATTTTTCCTTGAATAAATCCGTCGGCAAGCGAGTCGGCTTCATGGTGTCTGCGTTCAGGAACGCTGCGCGGGTTTTACCTCTGATTAACAAATCGCCATTCTTGCGTGAAATCAGTTGCTCCAGTTCGAAGCTGGCCCGCGCCTGGCTAACGAGTCGCGCGGAAACCAGCAGCTCGTCGTTAAAACGGGCCGGTGACAGGAACTCGGCCTGCGTGTCGACGACAACGAACACGCGCCTGTCCTGATACATCAGCTCGTCCTGTTCGACACCTAAAGCCCGCAACCATTCCGTCCGCGCGCGTTCCATAAACCGGAAATAGTTGGCGAAATAGACGAGACCTTGGGCATCCGTGTCTTCGTAGTACACCCGCACCGGCCAGATAAATGCCTGGTCTTGGAGTTTTTGTGTCACAGGGTAGTCTCAGGTTTCGTCGAACAGGGGAAGTTCCGGCGTCGCCTCTCTTGCTGGCGGAGCGAGCCCGAAGTGCAGGTATGCATTGCGCGTCGCGACGCGCCCGCGCGCGGTGCGCATCATGAAGCCTTGCTGGATCAGGTAGGGCTCCAACACGTCCTCGATGGTGCCACGCTCTTCGCCAAGCGCAGCAGAAAGGCTCTCAACGCCAACCGGTCCGCCGTCAAATTTCTCAATAATAGTCAGCAACAGACGCCGGTCCATTGCATCGAATCCGTGAGGATCGACTTCCAACAGATCCATGGCGCTGCGCGCAATGTCTGCCGTCACCACGCCGTCGCCCTCCACTTCGGCAAAGTCCCTGACGCGGCGCAACAGCCGATTGGCGATTCGCGGCGTTCCGCGCGCGCGACTGGCTATTTCGACGGCACCTTGTGGCTCGATAGCAAGATCGAAGATATCTGCCGACCGATTGGCAATGGCCTCAAGTTCGCCGGTTGAGTAGAACTCGAGACGCTGCACGATGCCGAAGCGGTCACGCAGGGGCGACGTAAGCAACCCGGCGCGAGTGGTTGCACCGACCAGGGTGAAAGGTGGCAAGTCGAGCTTGATTGAGCGAGCCGCAGGGCCTTCGCCGATCATAATGTCGAGCTGAAAGTCCTCCATCGCCGGGTACAAGACTTCCTCGACGACCGGACTCAGGCGGTGAATCTCATCGACGAACAGAACGTCATTGGGCTCGAGGTTGGTTAGTATGGCTGCCAGGTCGCCGGGTCGTTCGAGCACCGGGCCTGACGTTTGTCTAAGGTTTACTTCCATCTCGTTGGCGATAATGTGCGCGAGCGTGGTCTTGCCCAGACCGGGTGGACCGAAAATCAAAACGTGATCGAGCGCCTCGGCGCGGTTACGCGCCGCGGTAATGAAGATTCGCATTTGTTGCCGCACGCTTGCCTGGCCCACGTACTCATCGAGCATGCGAGGACGTATCGCACGGTCGAAATTGCGATCTTCATCGCGCTGCTGCGCGCTGGTAAGCCGGTCGTGCTCAATGGCGGACATAGCGTGCTCTGGAAATCCTAGTCGGCCGCCTGGCGCAATGCCTGGCGGATGATGTCCTCGGAACTCATATCTTTAGTGTCCATGCTGCCTAACAGTCGCTTTATTTCCGCCGGCTTATAACCCAGCGATGCTAATGCGTCGAAGGCTTCTGTCCTCGCATCGCCCAGCGCCCCCGGGCGTGTAACGGCCGGCAAGCCCTCGGCCGCCTTCTCGATACGGTCACGCATTTCAATGATAAGGCGCTCCGCAGTTTTCTTGCCTACGCCGGGTATCTTGATAAGCCGCGCCGTATCCTCATGTTGCACACAGCGCGCAAAGTCACTAACGCTCATTGCTGACAAAATCGATAAAGCCAGTTTCGCTCCCACTCCTGAGACTTTCAGCAGCGTACGGAACAACAGCTTCTCATGTTCGCTGGCGAAGCCGTACAAAATTTGCGCATCTTCGCGAACCAGCAGGTGCGTATGAAGCCGCACTTCCTTGCCCAGTGCCGGCAGGTCGAGGAAGGTCGACATCGGCGTTTCAAGTTCGTAACCGACTCCGTTACATGCCACGATAATTTGCGGTGGCTGCTTTAGCGCCAGTGTCCCCGTCAACATGCCAATCATCGTTCACCTGCAACCGCAGCAATACCTGCAAGGCGCTGCTTCATACGCTGGTGTTGGGCATGGCACAATGCCGCGGCCAGTGCGTCCGCGGCGTCTGCGGACGGGTCGCCATCGAGCGCCAGCAAGGAGGACACCATGTGCTGGACTTGTTCCTTGCTTGCCCCGCCATTCCCGACCACTGCCTGCTTGATCTCGCGCGGCGCATACTCGTGTACTTTGGCGTCTACACTGAACGTTGCGCACATCGCGGCAGCCCTCGCCTGCCCCAGCTTCAGTGCGCTGCCTGCGTTGCGGTGCATGAATACGCTCTCGACGACCACCGTATGTGGCTGATACTGCGCGACGATTTCACTAATGGACTGGAAAATTAGTAGCAGGCGCTCTGGCAGAGTGCCGTGCGAACAATTGACGGCGCCGCTCGCGATGTAGACGGTTTGCTGCCCGGTCACATCTATGATGCCAAAGCCTGTTAATCGTGAACCCGGGTCGATACCCAGGATTCGCTCAGCGACCGGCGATTGGCTGGTCATAGCTTTGCCAACACGTCATCTGAAATATCCGCGTTACTGTAAACATTCTGTACGTCATCGAGGTCTTCGAGCACTTCAAGCAGCTTAACCATCGTACCCGCCTCATCGATTCCCAACTCCGCTGAGGTGGTTGCGCGCATCGTCAATTCAGAATTATCGGGAGAAAATCCCGCCGTGATCATTGCATCGCGCACCGTTTCAAATTCGGCGGGGTCAGTGATGATTTCCACAGACTTGTCTTTGTCCACGACCACGTCTTCGGCACCGGCCTCTATCGCCGCTTCCATCACGGCGTCTTCATCGAGTCCGGTTGGCAAGGAGAGGAGCCCGACATGACTGAACAGATAGGCGACCGAGCCATCGGCTCCCAGGTTGCCGCCGTGTTTCGAAAACGCGTGGCGGATCTCGGCGACCGTCCGATTGCGATTGTCCGTCATGCAGTCAACCATCACGGCCGTGCCGCCCGGCCCGTAGCCCTCGTAGCGAATTTCCTGGTAGTCATCGCCGTCCATATCACCCGAGCCGCGTTTGATCGCGCGATCGATGTTGTCCTTCGGCATGCTCTGTGCTTTGGCCTTGTCAACGGCAAGACGCAAGCGCGGATTGGAATTGAGATCGCCGCCACCCATGCGTGCGGCAACCGTAATCTCGCGAATCAGCTTGGTGAAGAGCTTGCCGCGTTTCTTATCCTGAGCGCCTTTGCGGTGCTGGATATTCGCCCATTTACTATGTCCTGCCATTGTTGTCTTGCTAACCTTTTGGCCTGCCGCGGGTTGTAGGACTCCCGGGCGCTCTGCCATCAAGATCAGCGCCACAGCGACGATGGTTTAGAACAGCGATCCGGGGTTCCCAAGCTGCGCGTATGATAACGGTTATGGATTGCCGGTACACCCTGGAATGCAGCCTGATTAATGACGAAAAAACGACAAGTTCGGCGAAACAACCTTGATGACACCGGGGTCGTCGCTAATGCGCGACGCTTTGTCGAACGGCAGGCCGACGCCAGGTCGCGGTCTGCCTGCCAGGCAGAAAGCGACGCCCTGCTCGACATTCTTGCGCCATTTGATATTGCCGATACCCTGCAGGCTGCCGTCATTCTGTACCCGCTCGTGCGCGCAAAGACGGTGGACCTCGATGAAGATTTCGACGCGGAGCTCATCGGCCTTACAGAAGGTCTGAAGCAACTCGGCAATTTCGCACTACCCGTGGCGTGGCAACCGGGCGAGGCGCTCGCCACTTCTCAGTCGGACGCGCTGCGCAAAATGCTGCTGGCGATCGTTGCGGACGTTCGGCTGGTGCTCGTCCGCATCGCAGAGCAGCTTTATCGGTTGCGCCAGGCTAAAGACGCGGCCGACGATGAAAAACAGCACATTGCAATCGAGACCCGCGAAATCTACGCGCCCCTGGCAAGTCGACTCGGCATCTGGCAATTGAAATGGGAACTCGAGGACCTGGCATTTCGCTATCTCGAACCGCAGCGATACAAGGACATCGCGCACGGCCTGCGAGAACGTCGTATTGAGCGCGAAAAATTTATCGAGGCGGTTATCAAGGAATTGCGAAGCGCGCTCGACGCCAACGACGTTTCCGCGGAGATCAGCGGTCGACCCAAGCATATTTACAGTATCTGGCGAAAGATGCAGCGCAAGAATCTGCCAATCGAACAGATTTTCGACATGCGCGCTGTGCGTATTTTTGTGTCAGACGTTCGCGAATGCTACGCGGCACTCGGTCTTGTCCACAATTTGTGGCCCTATCTCCCTGGTGAATTCGATGACTACATCGCGAATCCGAAAGAGAATGACTATCGCTCATTGCATACGGCGGTCATCGGGCCGGGCGGCAAGACGCTTGAAATCCAGATACGGACCCATGAAATGCACCGCCACGCGGAGCTCGGCGTGGCTGCGCACTGGCGCTATAAGGAAGGCGGCGGTGAAGCCGCGTTCGACCAGAAAATTCGCTTCTTGCGACAGCTGCTCGAACCCGAGAATCCTGACAGCGATCTGCTCGAGCAGATTCGCGACGACGTTTTCGAAGACCGCGTGTACGCGATCAGCCCGAAAGGTGATGTGGTCGAAATGCCGGCCGGCGCAACCCCGCTTGATTTCGCTTATCACGTTCACACGCTCGTGGGCCATCGCTGCCGGGGAGCCAAGGTTAACGGTCGCATCGTCCAGCTGACCTACAAGATCAACAACGGTGACCAGGTTGAGATCATCACCGGCAACGAGCCGCAGCCGAGCCGTGACTGGGTCAACCCGCAGCTGGGCTACCTGGCCAGCTCGCGCAGTCGCAACAAGGTACGTAACTGGTTCCGTCAGCAAGACCGTGAGCAGAACGCACGGCAGGGCCGCGATATTCTCGAACGCGAACTCTCGCGACTGAGTATTCGGGACCTGCAACACGAGCAGATCGCCAGGCACCTCAAAATGCGTGACGTCGAATCACTCTGCGTCGCGCTCGGTGCCGGCGATATAACGTCATCAGCAATTGCGAGCGCCGTGCAGAACCTGCGCGGCAAAACGGTCAGCGACACGTTACGCACTCGTCGGGCTAATTCTCAAAAAGAAGCAGGTGCAGAACAAATCGCCGTCAGCGGCGTTGGCGATCTGTTGTGCAATTACGCCCGCTGCTGCCGGCCTGTTCCGCCTGAACAAATCGTTGGCTACATTACCCAGGCGCGCGGCGTCAGCATTCATCGGCAGGATTGCCGCAACTTCCTCAGTCTCAATGCGCGCAGTCCGGAGCGCATCATTGCGGTTGATTGGGGCCAGGCAGAGAATGCTGTCTATCCGGCCGATCTGACCATTCGCGCCTATGATCGACAGGGCTTGTTACGTGACATCAGCAGCGTCTTCGCCGACGAAAACGTTAGCGTCAATAACGTGCAAACCGGCGAGGACCCGCAGCATCAGCAGGTGGTTATGGAGGTGCGTTTGTCGGTCAGCGATTTGCCCGCCCTGAGCCGCACGATCAGTCGCCTCGAACGGTTGCCGAACGTAACGGGCGTGACACGCGCTAACCGTTAACGATGGTGTCGCCGGATGTCCGGTCCGGCGCGCTACGGGCAGTTAGCGGTTCGTGAAATTCAGCGCGCGATTGTCGACCGAGAGTGACGCCTCGTGCATGGCTTCCGCAAGGCTCGGATGAGCATGCACGGTACGCTGGATATCTTCTGTACTGGCCGAGAATTCCATCGCCAGTACCGCTTCTGAAATCAGTTCGCCCGCCATCGGACCTACGATGTGCACACCCAGCACTTCGTCGTCATCTGTCGCCGAGATAATCTTGACCATCCCCGCGGTCTGCTCCATTGCCTTGGCACGGCCACTGGCGGCAAACGGGAATGCACCGGTCTTGAATTTGCGGCCGCTGTCTTTGACCTCCTGCTCGGTCTTGCCAACCCACGCAATTTCAGGTGCAGTGTAAATGACCGACGGGATGACATCGTAATTGACCTCCGCGACTTCTCCCGCGATGAGGTCGGCGGCCATTACACCCTCTTCCGATCCCTTGTGTGCCAGCATCGGTCCGCGCACACAGTCGCCAACTGCGTAAACGCCCGGGACGCCCGTCCGGCACTCGTCGTCGACCTTGATAAAGCCGCGCTTATCAAGCTGCACGCCGCTGTCGTCAGCCAGCAAGTCCTCGGTGTAGGGCCGGCGTCCGACGGCGACAACGAGCTTGTCGACGGTTAACGATTGCTGGCCATCCTTATCGTCGTAGTCGACCTTTACACCCTTGCCGGTGGCTTTCGCAGCAGTGACTTTGGCGCCCAACTTGATGTCGAGTCCCTGGCGCTTGAATTGTTTGGCGGCTTCTTTTGCAACGTCTCGATCTGCCATAAACAGGAAGTCGTCCATCGCCTCGAGCACTGTGACCTCCGCACCGAGCCGGCTCCAGACACTGCCCAACTCAAGTCCGATGACGCCAGCGCCCACCACGCCCAGCTTTTTCGGCACGGCATCGAACTCCAGCGCGCCCCAGGAATCCACGATCTTGTCCTCGTCAAATTTCGCAATTTTCAATTCAATCGGCGTCGAACCGCTGGCCAGGATGACGTGCTTCGCCGCTAGCATTTCCTTGTCGCCCTTGACCGGCGTGAACTCTACTTTCTTGTCCGCCAGCAACTTGCCGTGCCCAACGAGTCCCTCGATCTTGTTGGCCTTCAGGAGGCCTGCGATACCGCCGGTGAGTTGCCTGACGATGCCCGCCTTGCGCTTTTGCATCGTGGCAAGATCGAGCTTGGGTTTCGCGACCTTGATGCCATGCTTGCCAAATTCGTGCCCGGCACGGTGAAAAAGCTCAGACGATTCCAGCAGCGCCTTTGACGGTATGCAGCCGGCATTCAGGCAGGTGCCACCAAAGGCATTGCTGCCATCATAGTTCTCCCAGCCGTCAATACAGGCTACCTTCAAACCGTGCTGTGCCGCCCGAATTGCAGCCACGTAGCCAGCCGGGCCGGCGCCGATAACGATGACGTCGAAACTTCTACTCATAGTTTTCTCTTCTCAGGTTTTTTCTTACTGGCCATAAACGACGGTCAAGTCGACCACTGCTAGAAAAACTGGATCAGACGCGCAACAGCAAGCGACCTGGGTCTTCCAGCGACTGCTTGATGCTCACAAGGAACTGCACCGCTTCCTTGCCGTCAATGATGCGATGATCGTAGGTGAGCGCCAGATACATCATCGGCCTTACCTTTACCTCACCATCAACTGCCATTGGTCTTTGCATGATGGCGTGCATGCCAAGAATCGCACTCTGAGGTGGATTCAGGATCGGAGTTGACAACATGGAGCCAAAAATGCCGCCGTTGGTGATGGTAAACGTGCCGCCGGTCAGATCGTCCATGCTGATTGCGCCATCGCGAGCCTTGCGGCCGAGTTCAGCGATTGCGCCTTCAACTTCAGCGAAGCTCATCTGGTCAACGTCGCGTACGATCGGCACCATGAGCCCACGGTCAGACGACACGGCGATGCCAACATCGTAGTAGTTGTGATAAATGATATCGCTTTCTTCAACCGAGGCATTCACGGCTGGAAATTTTTTAAGCGCCTCTACAGCAGCCTTGGCGAAGAACGACATGAAACCCAGCTTCACGCCGTGCTCTTTCTCGAACTGCTCTTTATAGCGGCTGCGCAACGCAATCACTTCAGTCAGGTCCACCTCATTGAACGTAGTCAGCATCGCCGCGGTCTGCTGCGCTTTCACTAACCGTTCCGCGATGCGGGCGCGAAGACGCGTCATCGGCACGCGCTGCTCGGTACGGTTCCCATGCGGGGCACCGGACGCGGCTATCGGGGCGCCGGCGTCACCGGCGGTAACGCCCTCTTCCCCGTGGGACTTCAGGTATTTCATAACATCGGATTTCGTTACGCGACCGTCTTTGCCGCTACCGGAAATCTCGCTGGCCGAAAGATCATGTTCCTCCAGCATGCGACGTACCGATGGGCTGAGCTTGTGAGCGCTTCCCTTAGTGCTCTCTTTGGTGGCATCCGCGTCGTCGTCTTGCGTGGGTTCGGCATCCTTGGCCGGCTGCGGTTTGTCTTTGCCGCTGTCCGACGAGTCGCCACCGGCACCCTCTTCCAAGAGCGCAAGCACGTCGCCGGCTGTAACCGTCGCGCCGTCCTTGACTTTGATTTCCTGCAACACGCCGGACGCCGGCGCGGGCACTTCGAGGACGACCTTGTCGGTTTCGAGGTCAACGAGATTTTCGTCCCTCGAGACCGCGTCTCCAACATTCTTGTGCCAGGCCACGAGAGTGGCGTCGCTGACGGATTCAGGAAGCTGCGGGACCTTTATTTCTATGCTCATTTATTTTTCCGTGGGGGTTTGTCGGTCTTTTTCGATTTGGACGCTGCAACCTTGATGTCCAGCGCTGCTTCAACCAACGCCTGTTGTTGCTGCAAATGCACTTTGAACATACCCGACGCCGGCGCCGCGGCACCCGGGCGACCGGCGTAATAAAGCGTTTGCTCGTCGAGCAAAGGCTCTTGCAAGCGATGCCGGATGTGATACCAGGCGCCCTGGTTTTGCGGCTCTTCCTGGCACCAGACGATATCTTTAACGTCTTTGTGCTTACGGAGAATGTCTGCGTACTGCTCGATCGGGAACGGGTAGAGCTGCTCGATACGAACCAACGCGACATTCTCGATGTCATTGACCTGGCGTGCTTCTAGCAAGTCGTAATAAACTTTCCCACTACAAAACACGAGTCGCGTTATTTTCTTGGCGTCGGTTAATTCGCGCTCGGGAATAATATTTTGAAACTCACCTTCCGTCAGCTGCTTGAGTGACGATACCGACATCTTGTGACGCAACAGGCTCTTAGGCGTCATGACGATCAGGGGTTTCCGGTAGCGCCGCAGCATCTGGCGACGGATCATGTGAAACATCTGGGCGGGTGTCGAAGGAACACACACCTGCATGTTGTTCTCGGCGCAAAGCTGCAGAAAGCGTTCGAGGCGCGCCGATGAATGCTCGGGTCCCTGCCCCTCATAGCCGTGCGGCAAGAACAATGTCAGACCGCACAAACGTCCCCATTTCGCCTCGCCTGAACTGATAAATTGATCGATAACAACCTGCGCTCCGTTCGCGAAGTCGCCAAATTGCGCTTCCCAAATGACCAGCGTCCCGGGTTCCGTTGTGGAGTAGCCGTACTCGAAGCCCATGACGGCTTCCTCGGAGAGGAGCGAATCGATAACCCGGAAGGAATTGGGCCGGTCGGAAATTGATTGCAATGGCGTGTATTCGTCACGGTTATCCTGATCGTGCAGAACGGCGTGGCGGTGAAAAAACGTTCCGCGGCCACTGTCCTGCCCGGTTACACGGCAATCGTATCCCTCGTCAATCAGGCCCGCGTACGCCATGGTCTCGGCAAAACCCCAATCCATCGGCGTTTCATCGGCCGCCATCTTGCGGCGCTCATTGATTATGCGCTGGACGCGACCGTGTAGCGTAAAGCCATCCGGGAGCGTCGTTATTTTTTCCGCCAGCGCGGCGACTTTCTTGGGGCTCAGCGTGGTATCGACCTCGTCATCCCACTGCGCCTTGATATAGGGCGTCCAGTCGACCGTAAATTCATCGCCAATCATGCCGAGATGGGAGCGTAAGACCGGCTCACCGCGGTCTAGCCTGTCCCGGTATTCGTCCTGCAGACGACTCACAAAGTCGCCGTCAGCGACGCCAGCTTCCTTCAACCGTTCAGCGTAGAGTTCACGAGTTGTTTTGTGGCCACGAATCTTGCTGTACATGACGGGCTGGGTAGCGCTGGGTTCGTCGGCTTCGTTGTGACCGTGGCGCCGGTAACAGACCAGGTCAATAACCACGTCTTTCTTGTAAGTCTGGCGGTACTCCAGCGCCATACGCGTCACGAAAATTACGGCTTCCGGATCGTCACTGTTGACGTGAAAGATGGGTGCCTCGATCATTTTCGCAACGTCGCTGCAATAGGTTGTTGAGCGAGCGTCCTGCGGCCGACTGGTGGTAAAGCCGATCTGGTTATTTACCACGATATGAATTGACCCGCCGGTCCTGAAGCCGTTCGTCTGCGACATCTGGAAGGTTTCTGTCACAACGCCCTGACCGGAAAACGCCGCATCCCCGTGAATCAGGATTGGAATAACCGTGTTGCGATCTTCGTCGCCGCGGCGTTGCTGCCGCGCACGCACCGAGCCTTCGACAACCGGGTTGACGATCTCGAGGTGTGACGGATTAAAGGCAAGGGCAATATGCACGTTGCCGCCCGGTGTCTTCATGTCCGCCGAAAAGCCCTTGTGGTACTTGACGTCGCCCGAGCCTTTCATGTCTTCCGGATCAACATTGCCCTCGAATTCATCGAACAGCTCTTCCGGCGGCTTGCCGAGCACATTGACCAGCACGTTGATGCGGCCACGGTGGGCCATACCAATGACAATTTCTTTCGCACCGGCCGCTCCGCTTTGCTGAATCAAATCGTCGAGCATCGGGATCAGGCTTTCACCGCCTTCAAGCGAAAACCGCTTTTGACCGACAAAGCGGGTGTGCAAGTAGCGCTCAATGCCTTCGGCCGCCGTCAGCTGCTCCAGCAAATTGCGCCTCTGTTCCTTATCGAAATCCATTGCGACTACGCCATTCTCGAAATTCTGGCGCAGCCACAGGCGTTCGCGTGCGCGCGATACATGCGCGAACTCAGCGCCGATCTTGCCGCAGTAAATGCGTTTTAGCAGCGTCAGAATATCGGCGAGCTTCATGCGCTGGTCGCCGGTGCCTGCGAGGCCGCCGGTATAAAACTCGGTATTCATGTCGGCCTCGGTCAGGCCGAGGTAGTCGAGTTTCAGGACGCCTGGCATCGGGCGCTGCATGATCCCCAACGGATCGATATCAGCAATCTGATGGCCGCGCAGGCTGTAAACCTGGATAAGCCTCGAAACGGCCGCCTGCTTGACACTGGCATCGCCTACGAGGGGCGCGCCGTGGGAAGCGAGCGCTGCGCCGTTGCGGCGGCCGCGGCGCGCCTCTTCTGCCAGTCTGGCGCGAATGGGTGAGTGGGCCGTTTCCTTGCCATCCTGGGCGAAGTCGCGAAAATAATCACGCCAGCCCGGCGCCACTGAATCCGGATTCTCCAGATACCGCTCGTAGAGGTCTTCAATAGCTGCAGCGTTGCTACCGAACAGCGGTGTGGATGCGTACTGCTCTTTTAGCGATGTGCTCATGCGACGCGAGAGACCTTGCCTGAGGTAAATACGGATGTGGCCAGCACAATCCGCCGACCAAAAAAAACGTCGCTAGTGTAGCTCATGCCATGCAGGCATGGAACGGAAAGCCGGCGCCCGGCCTCGCAAGAGTCGCTTGAGGAGTTCACTTCTTGTCGAAAGCGAGCAGGCGTTTCCCGATTCAGGCCTGCACCACACGTGAACTTATCTCAGTGGACAGACAGCAGATAGACAAACTCGTAACAAATGAGACACGCGTAAAACGCGAAAACGCAGGTCAGAATCAGGCCGGTGCGAAACGCGTCCAGAAATCGCGAGCGGGACAGAAAAACCAGTGCGAGGATGCCAAGCGCCGTCAACAGCATCTTGATTGCGGCAAACGCGCGGGTGCTCTCGCCCATTATCGCCGCCATGACAGGATTGGCTTCGTAAGCGCCTCGCTCGAGCAGCAGCAACGTCATGAAGGCGTCGAGGCAACTCAGCAGCATGATGGAGACCGCAAGGAAAAACAGCCAGGGGTGGTGCCAGTCGCTGAACATCGGATCGATCTCAGTATCGCGTCGACCGTCACGGCGGCGCGAGCGCGCGAAACCGTAAAAGACTGTCCGCCACTGAAATGTTCGGCGATCATTCGTCTCGCGGTTCTCTGGCCTCAATGTGTCATCCTGCGCCAACGACTGCTCCTTGGTGTTCGTGTTTACTTGCCCTAATTCTCGTTCTTTGTCGCCGATGTGGGCGCGAGATCTGTGGTCTGCCGCATCAGGCTTGCAATGAGTGCGGCACGATCGTCGGGAAATCGCAGACCCCCGTAGGCCATCGCGTTGCCCGGCAAAAACTTTTGCGGCTGCGCCAGCCACGCATCAAGCGCCCTGGGCGTCCATACGAATTCTGCGTCTTGCAGCGCCCGCGTAAAGCCGTAACCGCTTGCAGATCCGGCTTTCCGACCAAAAACGTCAAAAAGGTTCGGCCCCAGTGTATGCCCTGCGCCCTTTGCAAAGGTGTGACAGGCTCGACATTGCAGCAAAAGTCGGTCGCCCAGAGCCTGGCTGGCTGTGGCATAGGGAGCCGCGGCGAGATAGTCCGCGACCGCTTCAATTGATTGCTCGCCGAGGCTTGTTGCCGTTGGCAGTGCGGGCATGTTTGCCGTATCGGGCACCGCCCTTTTTTCACACGCCGCCAGCAGCAGCGTCGCGCCGGCCCCGACCAGTACAAGGCATCGCAGCAGGTCATTTGCACGGCCACGAATTAAGCGTTTGCCTTTTAGCGGCATCAATTCAGTTTACCCTTCTCAATTCTAATTCGGTTTAATT
>JABDKF010000151.1 GCA_013003155.1 Woeseia sp.
TAACCGAAGCCCGCCGCGCGGGCGGCATCGTCGGCGGACTTGATGCCGCTTTCGGCCACGCTAAGCGCACCTTGCGGCAGCTGCGTCCGCAGCCGTTCCAGTCGGTCCGGATCAACCGCGAGCGTTCGCAAATTGCGCGTATTAACGCCGAAGAGCAGGCTGCGTTCAGTCGCGCGCTCGGCGTAACGACTGAGCTGCATCAGGTCACGCGCTCGGCGCAGGTCGTCTTCGTCGAAGGCTTCCAGCAACACGAACAAGGAATGCTCGAAGGCACAGTCGAGCATTGCCCGCAATTTGGCATCATCGAGCATTGCCGTGATCAGCAGTGCGCCGCTCGCGCCCGCGGCGCGCGCTTCGAGCAGCTGCGCTGGCTCAACGAGAAAATCTTTACGCATGGCGGGCACGCCTGCGCCGGCAAGTAGCGCCGCAACTTCACGCAGATGTACCAGGTCGCCGCCGAAGCGGGTCGGTTCCGTGAGTACCGATACCGCGGCGGCGCCGCCTTTTACATAGCGACTCGCCTGCGCAAGCCGGTCATTGTCCGCGCCAGCGAGTTCGCCCTCGGCAGGCGAGTGTTCCTTAAGCTCCGCTATCACGTCGAAACCGTTTAACTTCATACTGACGACCGGCATGTCGAGCTCGTCATCGCTGTAACGCCGCTGTGCCTTTGCAGCACGCGCGGCACTCGCGTCCGCCATTTGCTTCAGGAAGTCGCTCATGCAGCAGTACCGGCAAAATGCGCGCGCAGTGTTTCGAGAAACGCATTTGCAGCACCGTCGTCTATCGCTGCGGCTGCCCGTGCTACGCCGTCGGTTGCGTTATCGACCTCGCCCATCACTTCGAGCACCAGTGAGGTGCCCATCAGCAGCGCATCACGATGCGCACCGCGATCTTCGCCGCGGAAAACTTTCAGAAGTTCATCAGCATTCTCTGCTGCATCACCACCGGCAAGGTCCGCGGGCTTGCAGCGCGACAGACCGTAGTCTTCGGGCGCGCGATGCAGCTCCGTAACCTTGCCGGGACGCACGTCGTACAGCAGGAACGCGCCGGCCGGGGTTGCCTCGTCCCAGCCGGGTTCACCGTGCACCACGAACGCGCGTTCGAGCGGCATGCCGGCAAGCGTGTCTGCCATCAACTTTGCAGCCTCGGCACTGAATGCGCCTATCAACTGGTACGGCGGGGCGGCGGGATTGGTCAGCGGGCCGAGCACATTGAAGACGGTGCGCACGCCAAGTGCCCCGCGCACCGGCATGATGGCTTTCATCGCCGGGTGATAGGCCGGGGCGAACAGGAACGTAAATCCTGTCGCGGTCAGGCAAGCCATCGCCTCCTGTTCCGCGAGCGGCAGAGGCATGCCGAGACACTCAAGCATGTCGGCGCTGCCGGAACGACTGGAGATCGAGCGGTTACCGTGTTTAACGACGCGCACCCCGCACGCCGCGGCGAGCAGCCCCGTTCCGGTTGAGAGGTTCAGGCTGCCGGAGCCGTCACCACCGGTGCCTACCGTATCGACGGTCGGCGTGCCGTCCGGTACGCGCGGCGCTAATGCCAGTTCGCGCATTGCCGTTGCAAAACCACGAATCTCATCGGCGCTTTCACCCTTGGCGCGCAGCGCGGCAAGGAAAGCGCCCGCCAGCGCCGGCTCGAGCTCGCCCGCGGCAAAACTGTGCATCAGCTGGTGCGCATCGCGTTCAGATAACGCGTTACCGCACAGCAAGTGCTCCAGTAGCGCCGAGTGCGAATCGCTCATGGCCGTGCCCCGATAAAGTTGGCGAGCAGGCTATCGCCTTCCGGCGTCAACACGCTTTCCGGATGAAACTGCACGCCTGTAAGCGGCAGCTCGCGATGGCGCACTGCCATGATTTCACCCTGCTCGGTCTGCGCGGTGATCGTCAGCACCTCGGGCAGGCGCTCGCGTTCTGCGCATAGCGAATGGTAGCGGCCTGCCTCAAAAGGTTGCGACAGGCCTGCGAAGATGCCCTTGCCGTCGTGCGAAACCTGCGAGGTCTTGCCGTGCATCAGGCGCGGCGCCTGCACAATCTCGCCGCCGAAATGTGCGACCAGACATTGATGGCCAAGACACACGCCGAGTATCGGCAACTCTGTTGCGAATGCCGCAATCATGCCGATCGACACGCCGGCGTTCTCGGGTCGTCCCGGGCCCGGCGAGATAACCAGGTGAGTGGGCTGCAAGGCGCGTGCTTCCTGTTCGGAAATCGCATCGTTGCGGTAGGTACGCACGTCGGCGCCCTGCGCCGCAAACGCCTGCACCAGGTTGTAGGTGAACGAGTCGTAGTTATCGATCAGCAGAATGCGCGGCGCCGTCACAGGCCTTCCTCCGCAATCTCCAGTGCCCGTCGCAGGATCGCGCTTTTGGCCAGCACTTCGTGGTACTCGCGTTGCGGCACACTGTCGGCAACGATGCCCGCACCGGCCTGAAAACTGTACTCGTCGCCGTTGAACACCAGCGTGCGAATGGTGATTGCCTGGTCCATGTTGCCTCCCAGGCCGAAATAACCTGCGGTTCCTGCGTACAGGCCGCGGCCAGTTGTTTCCAGTTCCTCGATGATCTCCATCGCACGCACCTTCGGCGCACCCACCAGCGTGCCTGCCGGAAAACTGGCGGCGAACAAATCGAAGGCATCGTACTCCTCGGCCAGCTCGCCCTTCACGCCGCTGACAATGTGCATAACGTGTGAGTAGCGTTCGATCGAGCGATACGGATCAACCCGTACGGATCCGGCCTTTGCCACCCGGCCCAGGTCGTTGCGCGCAAGGTCGACCAGCATGACATGCTCGGCCGCCTCCTTGGGATCCGCGAGCAGTCGCTCTTCGTTGGCGAGGTCCTCATGGCGTGTAGACCCACGGGGCAAGGTGCCGGCAATGGGCCGCAGCGAGGCGGTACGGCCCTGCAACTTGACGAGCGCCTCGGGCGATGAACCGACCACCTTGATGTCATCGAATTCAAAGAAAAACATGTAGGGGGACGGGTTTAAGAGGCGTAGGGCTCGATAAACTTCGAACGGCGGGATATTCGTCTGGCCGTTGAACAACACGGAAATAACGATCTGGTAGATGTCGCCCGCGCTGATGTAATCCTTGCAGGCGGCGACGCGTTCGCAATAGGCGGCCTCGTTCATGCCCGCCTGCGGGGTCGTCGCCTCCATGTTGTTGCCGCGCTCCGGTAAGGGACCGCGCAGCAGCTCCATGACCTCTTGTCGCAGCGCAGCACGCTCTGCAGCGGAACCATCGTGCAGCAATGCGACGCGACGGGTCAGGTGATCAAACACCAGCATCGACGAGGTCGCACAAAATGCTGCACGCGGAATACCCTGTTGTGGCGCCGTTTGCTGCGGCAATTTTTCGAATAGCCGCACAACGTCATAGCCCGAAACACCCACGAGTCCGCCGTGAAACGGCAGCTCCGGCACCTCGGGTTGTGGGCGCGGCGCCGCGGCCAGCGCACGGCGCAGCACGCCGAGCCATTCCTTTTGACTGGTTGGCGCGGGCAGCTGCTGCTCGCCGAGCCTTAAGCCGCTGTCGTCATAGCGAAGCTCAAGCGCATCGCCAAAACCGAGAAACGAATAGCGGGCCAGCCGCTCGCCGCCCTCGACACTCTCCAGCAGGAAGCGTGGTTGCAGGCTGCCAAGCTTCAGATACGCCGATACCGGCGTGTCGAGATCGGCTGCTATGTCAAAAGGAGGCTGCATCGTTGTGCGGTCCCGTTCCTTTCTGGTGTGCTTTTATAGAGCGGCGAAAAAAAACCCACCTCCACTGGCGGCGGAGATGGGTTTGTCGGATTCTTTTCTCTCAGGCAGAAATCAGCCGGCGACCCACTCCACGACGGGTTGCCACAGCCAGTTCCGGGTATGCAGAGAAGTCTTCATGCGGCGAGTATTACCGCGGCCTATGTCCAAGGTCAAGTCGCCGGCCGGTTGCAGCGGCTTTGATCAGATCCCGTACAGCATGGGCAATACGAAGGAGAAGCCGAGCCACATCAGGATCGTCAGCGGAATGCCAACTCGCAAGAAATCGGAGAATTTGTAGCCGCCAGCGCTCAGGATCAACAGGTTCGTCTGGTAACCGAATGGCGTTGCGTAACTCATGTTCGCGCCAAACAGCACCGCGAGTATGAACGGCTCCGGGTCGACACCAAGCCGATTGGCGACAGCAACGGCGATTGGCGTGCCGATGACAGCGGCCGCATTGTTGGACACAACGTTGGTCATGATCGTCATGATCAGGATAAAGAGACTCAGGATCACCGCCGGCTCCAGGTCGGATGCCGCCGAGACAAAACCCAGCGCAAGATAATCAGCCATGCCGGTGCCCATCAACGCTTTGCCGAGCGCAAGGCTGACCACGATAATCATGATGACCGGCGTTGACAGCGCGTTGGCCGCATCGCGCCAGTTGAGGCAGCCGAAGCCAAGCGTCAGACCGACACCGATTATCGCGCTGACCGAGATGGGCAGGATGCCGAGCGCTGCGGCCGCCACCACAATGCCCATGATGCCCAGCGCACGATTTGCCAGGTGCGTATGCGGCAGGTCCATCGTGCCATCGAGCACCAGCATGTTGCCGCTTTCTTTCAGTTTGTTGATGCCATCGCGCGTGCCCTGCACCAGCAACACGTCGCCCGCGCGCAGGCGAATCAGGTTGATATCGCCCGTGACCTGCGAACTCGGCGCGCGGGCGCGATGTATCGCCAGCGGCAACAGGCCGTAGCTGCTGCTGAACGCGGCAGTGGCGAGGCTGCGCAAATGCAACGGGGAGCCGCGGGTAACAACCACTTCTGCAAGCTGTTGTCCTTCAGCCTTTAGCGGCGTGTCCTCATCAATCGGGTTGTCATTGTCAGAGACATTAAAGAGCGTGGTGCCGAGAAGCGACTCATAGTGCTTCAGGTTTTCAGGAGTGTCTTTCAGAAACAGACGGTCACCCGGCTGCAAGATTACGGACGGCAACTTCGCAAGGAACAACGATTCACTGCGCTGAATTTTATCGACACGCATTTCGCCGCTGGTTTTCGCGAGAATGTCAGACAGCGTTTTGCCATCCGCAAAGCTGCCTTCTTTTACGTGCATTTGTGCGCTGAAAACGCGGGGGGTTGTGTCCGCCATCGGCGGTATCCGGTCAGGCAGCAGACGCGGCGCTATCAGCCACAGGAAGAGGATGCCGACCCCGCCGACGATAGCCGCCGGCAACATAAAATCGAAAACACCGAAGGTCTTTAAGCCCATGTCATTGGCAATGCCCACGACGAGCAGGTTCGTGGAGGTACCGATCGTTGTAGTCATACCGCCGAGAATGGTCGCCAGCCCCATCGGCAGCATCACGCCGGACACGGGGAATTTCACCCGCAGCGAGACGCCAACGAGGATTGGCATCAACAGGACCACAATAGGCGTGTTATTCATGAACGCGGACAGCACGGCGCCGGCAACGAGGGTTACGAGCAGCGCCAGCATCGGCCGGGCCGACCAGGCGCGACCCACGATGGTCGCAAGTGGCTGCAGTGCACCGGTCGTTTCCAGCGCTTTACCGACAATCATGAGTGCGCAAATGGTGATGAGCGCTTCATTGCCGAAGCCCGCGAAAAAGTCCTGCGGACGTAGCGTGGTTTCGCCGTTGCTGTAAGGGAATAGTTGAAACCCGGCGACCAGCGCCAGCAGCACGTACAGGCTGGATGTTTCGAGCGGAATACGGTCACGCGTAAACAGGAACAGCGCTACCGCGGTCAGCAGTAGCACGGCTAGCCCGTGCGAGTCTGGCGTTATTTCCTGCAAAGAGAAGCCTCGCCCAATAGTTGCCCGCCTGTGTTTTGTTCTTATAGCCCGGATGGCGGCGCACTGCTCAACTTGAGGCAGCGCTGCGGTTGAACCGTATCGTATGTCAGACCCCGGTCGCAATGAATGATGCCGCATTGCGCCGGCGAAGTACTGCAGCGGCACGCAGGTGAAAGGCGCGAAACTCGTCGAGGCACCAGCCGGCAAAGGAGGGTCTGTCCGCGAAACTAAGGGCATCGGCATACGCCAGCAGCGGCAGGAGGTCGGTAAATTCCGGGTCTGTCGCACCGTTGTGGGGCAGCAGCGCGTAAGGCGACAGCACGAGCAGGTTGCGATGTCGGACGGCAGTGTGCGCCAGCGCGTCCTGCCAGCGATCGCGCCAGTTTTGGCGCGCCGCGCCCGCTGGCAGGTGCAGCAGGGGGTTGCGCGCGGACAGTGCGGGCAGCAGACCGCGCTTTTTGGCGAGACGCCCGGACTCGTCCCACAGGCTTGCATGAATGCCGGCGAGCAAGCGGTCAAGCCTGCGCAGGCACGCGATGCTTGATGGATTGTCGCGCCGCAGCACGACCAGGTCGCCGATACCCTCCACCAGGAATGCAATCCGGCGGTTTTCCCGGGCATCGCTGCGCTGGCGCGAGTCCGGCCAGTAGAGCTGATCGAACAAGGCATCGGCAATCCGCAAGCCGGAGCGCAGCGCGTCGTGCAATTCAGCTTCGTGCAGCCGCCCGCGACTGTCGCAGTAGCGGCAAAGGTTTAACTTAAGCGGCAGCCACGCGCTGTCTGGCGGGCCGACCAGCGCAAGCGGTGCGGAGATACTTGTGCCGGTTTCGTCGGGCAACAAGGCGCAGCGCGACCGCAGTGCCAGTCCATAAGTCGCCTCCAGAGTGCGCTGCCGCAGCCGCTGTTGATAAAGCGTGCTGAATAATGCGCGTTGAGCGGCTCTGTCGGCAGCGGTCTTTCTATTGTTGTCCTCCAGAATGACGTAGCGCGGACCATTGCCGAGCCATATGCGGCTCATCAGCAGGTAGGCAGGCAATGGAAAACCGCTGTCCGGCAACGCAACGCCGAGCTGTCGGCGGTCAATACAGGGTGCACTGCTGGCGCGATGCAGGTGTCGCAACAGTCGCTCCAACTGGCGGCCGTTCTGCGCGCTGACGTCGCAAAGAGTCAGCGTCACCGGGCAGCGCTCGAACAACAGCGCGCGAATGCGTGAAAACTCCCAATGACGCGACAGGTTGCAGGCGTCGATGGCGTCGACGGACAGGCGGATGCCAATGCCGGGCGCCAGCAAGCCACAGTCCCCTCGCTGCAGTAACACGGTAAAACCGAGCTGCCGCAGCGCGCGAATTTTGACACTCGCACTGTCCATCCTGCCCGGCGGAGTTGCGACGCAGGTGGCTGCCCCCTTGGTAGAAGCACTTGGCATTGTTCGGTACCCGTCCATGGCTTTGATCCAGCATCGCCGACGACGCGCATGCTGGCTTGCTGCTTTTCGGGGCAGCCTGTTCAGTTTTGGCTGAAACCCCGGGCGGGGCGGTTTGCCGCCGGCCGATGGACACCGGCGGAGACTGGGCTACACTGGTGCCTCTCGCGTCACCGGAATGCCGTAACCATGACCCAGGTTCTGCGAATTGCTGCACTGTTTTTCGGCCTGCTCTCGTTTGCAGCTTGCGAGCAACCGCAATCTGAACAGCCCGGGACTATGCTGGCCGATGGTTTCTGGCACGCGCGCATAACGTTACCGGGTGGCGATATCGATACCGGTCTTGAATTAAAACGCACCTCTGCAGGGTATGTCGGCAGCCTGATCAACGGGCAGGAACGGGTGGCGATAGACGACGTCCGTATTTCCGATGATGGCGTTCTGTTGCGCTTCTCCGCGTTTGATAATGAAATTCGGGCGCAACGAATAGGTACCGGCCTGGCCGGTGAATTGATCCTGACCAAGCGTCACGGAGAGTTGCAATCGATGCCGTTTGCAGCGACGCCCGGTGCCGCCAAAGCTGAACAACCGGCTGCTGCCAGTGACGCCGACATGTCGGGACGCTGGGCGGTGCAGTTTAACGAACCGGACGGCAGCATCAGTCCGTCTATCGGCGAATTTTCGCAACGCGGCTCGCGGCTGTTCGGTACGTTCCTGAATCCCAACGGCGATTACCGCTACCTGGCAGGTCATGTGCGTGGCAAGAAATTTACGCTATCGACGTTCGACGGTGCTCATGCGTTCCTGTTCACCGGCGAAATTTCCGGCAACACGATTACCAATGCCGATTTCTGGTCAGGCACGAGCTGGCACCAGACCTGGTCCGCGGTCCGCAATCCGGACGCTACCTTGCCAAACGCTTACCAGCGCACCTTTTTAAAGCCGGGCTATACGCGATTCGATTTCGAATTTCCTGACCTCAACGGCAAGCCCGTCTCGATCAGCGACGAGCGTTTCAAAGGCAAAGTCCTTATCGTCACCCTTGCCGGCACCTGGTGCCCGAACTGTCATGACGAGGCTCGCTTTATGGCGCCGCTCTACAAGACCTATCGGCAACAGGGCCTTGAAGTGGTTGCCCTGATGTACGAACACTTCGAAGATCCAAAGCTTGCCGGTGAGCGCGTCAAGGCGTTCCGGGAAAAATTCGGCATCGAGTATGAAACGTTGCTGGCAGGAATTTCGGCGAAAACCGAAGCAGCGGAAACGCTCCCCTCCCTTAACGCAGTACTGGCATTTCCGACGACGATTTTTATTGACCGCTCAGGTCGCGTTCGTAAAATTCACACAGGATTCAATGGACCTGGAACCGGCGAACATTACAAGAAGCTAACCGACGAAATGACAACGCTCATTAAAGAACTGCTTGCCGAGCCGGTCAATCTGATCGATGCCGTCCATTCCGAAAGCGAACAACCCGGCTAACCCAGGCTCAGGAGACTCCCATGCCATCCTTTGACGTCGTCAGTGAATTTGACGCGCACGAAGCGCGTAATGCGGTAGATCAGGCCAATCGCGAGGTCGATGTTCGCTTCGATTTCAAGGGGACGGGTGCGAAGTTCGCAATCGAGAACGAAACGATCACGATGACAACGCAATCTGATTTTCAGCTGAACCAGATGCTCGATATCCTGCGGCAAAAGCTCGCCAAGCGTGGCGTCGACATCGCCTGCATGGACGTTCAGAAACCGGATCTTGCTTTGAGCGAAGCGCGGCAAAAAATAATTCTCCGCAAGGGCATCGAAACCGACATCGCGAAACGGCTGGTTAAGGAGCTCAAGTCGAGCAAACTCAAGGTCCAGGCCGCAATTCAGGGAGACAAACTGCGGATAACGGGGAAAAAACGCGATGACCTGCAGGCGGCTATCGCACTCTTAAAAAAACAGGATGCGGGCCTGCCGTTGCAGTACGAAAACTTCCGCGACTGATCGGCACAAAAGGCCGGGAAAGAACACTTTGCGCAGACAAGACATTACATTCGAGGACAAGGACCAGGCGCTGCGTGACGACGTGCGCATGCTGGGCGCGCTTGTTGGCGAACTGATCACTGAACAGGGCGGCGAAAAGCTTTTTGAGTTTGTTGAGAACGCACGATTGCGATCGATACGTCGTCGGGAAGGCAACGAGAAACCGGACGAACAGCTTGTTGATTTTGTTAGCGGCCTTGACCTCGATATGGCGATGGAGGTCATTCGCGCATTCTCAACTTACTTCCAGATGGTGAATACTGCGGAGAAGGTGCACCGTATCCGGCGCCGCCGCGAATACCTGCAGCGAGAGGACAAGTATCAACCCGGCGGGCTGGAGGAGACGCTCGTCAAGCTCAAAGCGGCCGGTCTTGGCATTCGCGACATAGAAAAGCTGTTAAAGGGCTTGCGCATCGAACCGGTGTTTACGGCGCATCCCACCGAACCCACGCGGCGTACGATCCTGCGCAAAGAGCAGCGCATTGTGCGTCACCTTATTGACCTCTTGAATCCCACCATGACGGCTCAGGAACGGCACGCGTCGATCGAGAACATCAAGCTCGAAGCGACCACCGGCTGGCAGACGGCAGAACACCCTTCCGAACAGATGACGGTGGCCGACGAACTTGAGCACGTGCTGTTCTTCGTTACCGATGTGCTGTATCGCGCCATGCCGCCGTTCTACGAGGACATGCAAACCGCGCTGGACCGCGTTTACGGCGATGATGCCAAGGGCTTCAAGGTACCTAACCTCGTGCGGTTCGCCTCCTGGGTGGGCGGCGACATGGACGGTAACCCCAACGTCAATGCAAAGACCATACGCTCAACGCTCGCGCGGCAACGCTCACTAATACTCGACCTTTACTATCGCGAGTGCGCCGGCCTGTCGGCCAAGCTGAGCCAATCCAGCCAGCGCGTCACGGTCAGTGATGAAGTCATGCAAAGAATCACCGAGTACCGGGCAGAATTTCAGAACGCCTATCACGCTGTACCGGTGCGCCATCGCGATATGCCGTATCGCGTGCTGTTGCGGCTGATTCAGCAGCGCCTGCAGGCAACTTACGATGATGACGCCTACCCGTATGAAAGCGCGAAACAGTTCAGGGCTGATATCCGTCTGATTGGCGACAGCCTCGCCAGGAACAAGGGTGAGCACGCTGGCCTGTTCGCCGTTCGCAGACTGATTCGACGCATAGACACTTTCGGCTTTCACCTGGTGACGCTGGATGTCCGCCAGGATGCGATGCTGCACCGCGAAGTCATCGGCGAATGCCTGGGTATTGATGACTGGCTGGAGTGGACGGCGGCCGAACGCGCGCGTCGCATCGTTGAAGCCATTCGCATGAAGGACCCACCGCCGATAGAACAAAGCATCGCGGTGCGCAAAACGCTGGCGGTGTTCCAGGCGATTGGTTTTTGCCGCCGCAAATACGGTAAAGACTCCATCGGGCCGTTTATTATCAGCATGACGCAGGGCGAAGACGACATTCTGTCGGTACTGCTGTTAGCGAACTGGAGTGAATTGCACAACCGGCGCGGCGAGGTGCCGCTTGATATTGCGCCGTTACTTGAGACCGTCGACGACCTGAATGCCGGGCCCGCCATTTTGCGAGAGCTGTTGCAGAATGACCTGTATCGCGATCACCTCGTCAAGCGTGACAATAAGCAAACCGTCATGATCGGCTACTCCGACAGCAACAAGGATTCGGGGCTGGCGGCGGCGCGCTGGGCGCTGCAGAACGCGCAGCTAGCGCTGGTGGAAGCCATGCAAACCGAGGACGTTGAGCTGCAGTTATTTCACGGTCGCGGGGGCACGATCAGCCGCGGTGGCGGCAAGACTCACGCAGCGGTGCTCGGTTCACCACCGGGCACGGTCAACGGCTACCTGCGGGTTACCGAACAGGGCGAGATTATTAACGAAAAGTACGGCCTGCGGGGCATTGCCCTGCGCACCCTGGAGCAGGCCACGGGCTCGGTCGCGCTGGCGACAGCGATGCCGCAGCATCGCGGCGGCGACCTCCCCGAATGGCACGCAATGATGCAGGTTATCGCGGACGTCAGTCGCAAGGCTTACCGGGAGCTCGTGTACGACACGCCTGCGTTTATGGATTACTTTCGCAAGGCGACGCCCATCGACCTGATTGAGCGCATGCGGATCGGTTCGCGGCCCGCTTCACGCCGCAGTGGCGGCGGAGTGACTGACCTGCGCGCCATTCCGTGGGTCTTCTCGTGGACGCAGAGCCGCCACGTCTTGCCCGGGTGGTTTGGTTTCGGCAGCGGCCTCGCCGCCGCTGCCGAGCAATTCGATGAAGAGTCGTTCGGCAGCATGTTTCGTGAGTGGTACTTCATGCGCGCACTCACGGCGGACGTCGAGATGGTCCTGGCAAAAGCAGACCTTGGTGTTGCCGAGGCCTATTCGCAACTTGCCGGTGATCTGCACGAACAGTTTTTCCCGCGCATAGTCGAAGAATTTGAACTAACCCGCGACCTGATTCTGCGTTACTCCGACAATGACGAATTGCTGCAGGGAGATTTCACGCTAAAGCGCACAATTATGTTGCGCAATCCCTACGTGGATCCGATGAGCATGTTGCAGGTTGACTTGCTGCGGCGCTGGCGCGAGTCCGATTACGACGACGACTTGTTCGAAGCCCTGCTCGCGAGCGTCAACGGGATTGCCCAGGGCTTGAAAAACACCGGCTGACATCAGTCTTCGAAAAAAGAAACGTAGTCCTCGAGCGGCTTTCTGGAAACGTCCGGCACGCGCGCACCCTTTGCCGGGTAACCTGTCACCAGCAGCAAGAAGGGTCGTTCGCTTTTTGGTCTTCCGAGTATCTCATTCAGAAACGCCATAGGGCTGGGAGTGTGCGTGAGGCAGACAAGGCCGGCGCGGTGCAGCGCGGTAATTAATAAACCGGTCGCGAGGCCTGTAGACTCGGATGGATAGTAATGTTTCACCTTGCCACCGTCAGGTCGCACGTCGAATTTTTTCAAAAATACGGCAATCAACCAGGGCGCTGTTTCGAGGAACGGCTTGTTGGTATCGGTACCTAGCGGTCTAAGCGCTTCGAGCCATTCGGGCGAGGCGCGATGTTCATAGAACTCCTTCTCCTCGGCTTCTGCAGCCTCACGAATGCGCGCCTTGGTTGCCGCGCTGCCAATCACCACAAAATGCCAGGGCTGCAGGTTCGCGCCGCTCGGCGCCGTACCCGCAATCTTTAACGCCGTCTCGATTAACTCGCGGGGCACTGCCCGGTTTGAGAAATCACGCACGGTGCGCCGTCGCCGCAGATCTTCGTAGAACTCCTCGAGACGCGCGCGCATTTCTTCCGGCGGGTATTCCCGCCAGTTTTCAAGCTCGATGAATTTGGCCTCGCTCATGGGTCTCGCCTCAATGAGATCCGCTTTAAAGTTTGCGCAACACGGTCCACCGGTCCGTTTCCGTCTCTGAGACGACTTTACCGCGGACGGAAATACCGGCCTTGTGTACAGATTCCGGATCTCCGGTAAGCAAAGGATGCCATTCCGGCAGCGATTTGCCCTCGGCGAGCCGCCGGTACGCGCAGCTCGCCGGCAGCCAGCGAAACATTTCCGGCTCGCTGGCCGACAGTTGCAGGCAGTCCGGGACCTCCTTCATGCGTGATGCGTAATTACTGCATCGACAGCTTGCCGTATCGAGAAGGCGGCAAGCCAGATCGGTAAAATAAATATCGCCGTTGTCTTCGTCTTCCAGTTTTTGCACACAGCACAGCGCACAGCCATCGCACAAAGACTCCCATTCGGCTTGGTTCATCTCTGCCAGTGACTTGAGTTTCCAGAACGCATCGCTCATTGTCTGTCTTGTCCGTTTCGCTGTTGCCCGGCAAGGATACCGTAACCTTCGATGAAAGCCGTCTTTCTCGACTTTGCCACGGTGGGTGCCGATGAGCTTGATCTCGCGCCGCTTTACGCCGCGCTGCCAACACTTGAGCTCTTCGAATCAACGGCAGCGGATCAGGTGGTGGAAAGAATAGCCGCAAGCGAAGTCGTATTGCTCAACAAGGTGCGGCTGGACCGCCGGACTTTGCAGGCCGCCCCGGAGCTCGGTTTTATCGGCCTCACGGCCACCGGCGTTGACAACGTCGACCTCGAATGTGCGCGTGAACGCGGCATTGCCGTCTGTAATGTTCGCGGCTACTGCACGCAGTCGGTGGTCGAACATGTGTTCGGAGTCCTCCTGAACCTGACGCACAACCTGGCGCGCTTTCAAGAGCTGGTGCGCGCTGGCGCATGGTCGCGTTCCGATGAGTTCTGCCTCCTGAACTACCCGATTCGCGAGCTATCGGCAATGACGCTCGGCATCGTGGGGCACGGCGAGCTCGGCAGCGCCGTCGCGCAGTGCGCGAAGTATTTCGGGATGCGCGTGCTGATAGCCGAGCGGCCCGGCGCGACGCAGCAAGAAACAGGCCGGGTGCCACTCGGCGAGTTGCTGTCGCGGGTCGACGTCTTGTCGCTACACTGCCCGTTAACGCCTGCAACGCGTAATCTTATCGGCCAGCAGGAGCTTAAGCGGATGAAAGACTCCGCTTTGCTGATCAACACCGCGCGCGGCGGATTGGTGGATTCGACGGCGCTGGTTGCGGCGCTAAACGAAGGAAAGCTAGCCGGTGCCGCAATCGACGTGTTACCTGAGGAACCGCCGGTGCAGGGTGACCCGCTGCTTGAGTGCGATCATCCAAACCTGATCGTGACGCCGCATATCGCATGGGGCACGGTCGAGGCGCGCCAGGCCGCGCTCTCACAACTTGCGGAGGCCGTAACGGCGTTCCAACAAGGCGAACGCATGAATCGCCTAGACTGAATTGGCGAACGCGGTATTCAGGTACCAATAATTTGCCGTGCCCAGGTAACCACGGTGCGCACGCGCGGTGAAGTTAAATCGAAGGCTTCGTCAAAACTTACCCAGCGAAACTCATGGTGCTCGGCTCGCCCAAGCTCGGGAACGATTCCCATTTCAACCGATTCCTGCGTGGTCCGCGCCAGGTAGTAGCGCGCCGTCTTGCCGCGATTGTAGGGCCCCGTTTCGATAAAGGATTCGCCCCAGTCAAATGCCAGCTCGCTGATACTGGTCTCCTCACCCACCTCGCGCTGCGCCGCCTCGAGGGGCGTTTCACCGGTCTCGCAGATACCTTTCGGGAAATCCCAGTTGCGCCAGGCTCGCAGTAACAAGGTGCGCCAGCCAGCCGCTGACTGCCGCGCGAGGACAACCCCGCAAGAAAGGCGATCACCCGGCTCGTTAGCCATGACCCTCAGGCACCACGCAGCACATCAACGGGTGGGGCATTAATGGCACCGCGCGCGGCGAGGTAGCCACTTGCGCACACGAGCATGACACCGCCGCCGAGCCCGGCGAGCCATAGCGTCGCGTTGAAGCTGAACGGTAAATCGAACAGGCGCACGGCGATAACGGCTGCGAGCAGCGAGGCGCCGGCCGCCGCGAGCAACCCTGCCGCAAAGCCCAGTGCCGCAAATTCTGTCAGAACGCCCGCCAGCACGGTGCGACGCCGCACTCCAAGCGCACGCAGCATCGCGCTTTCGAAACGTCGCTCGTCAATCGTCGACTGAACCGCTGCGAACAGCACGGCGATGCCTGCCGCCAGCGTAAACACGAACACGGCCTGAATCGCGAGACTCGCTTTGTCGATGATGCTCTTCACCTGTTCGAGAATAGCATCGAGGTCGATAACAGAAACCGTGGGGTGCGCGCGGACCAGCTTTAGCAAGACATCGTTTTGCTCATCGGCGATACGCGTACCCGCAATGTAAGTCGTCGGATAATTATCGAGCGCGCCGGGCGACAAAACCATAAAGAAGTTGGGCTGAAAGGAATCCCAGTTAACGCGCCGAAAGCTGGCAACAGTCATGTCGATCTCTTCGCCTGCAATCAGGAAGCGGAATTTGTCCCCGATATCCACGCCCATCTCGCGCGCCGCTTCTTCTTCCACGGAAACAAGCGGCGGGCCGTCGTAGTCTTCTGGCCACCATTCCCCCGCAACGAGCTCATTGCTTTCGCTCAAATTCCTGGCAAAACTCAAATTCGCCTCGCGGTTGGCCTGCCAGCGACCGTCGTCACTGGGGTATGAGCGCGTTTTGACATCCTCGCCGTTTATCTCGGTCATGCGCGCACGCACCAGCGGCACAAATTCAGGCTCCTCGACGCCGCCGTTCCTGAACACCGCAGCAACCGAATCGCGCTCGGCGGGCTGGATATTTATCAGGAAGTGATTCGGTGCCTCTGCGTCGAGCGTGTTCTGCCAGCTGGACAACAAGTCAGTACGGACGAAGGTCAGCAACAGCAACACGGTCAGCCCGAGCCCAAACGCCACCACCTGCACAGTACTGTCGCGACCGCGCCGCGCAACATTCGCCAACCCATACCGCCAGGCGATGCCCACCCCGCCACGCGAGCGTCCCATCAGTGCGACCAGCCCGCGGCCAACCGCGTAGAGCGCGAGCGAAATGCCAAACATGCCGCCGAGAACGATCAACAGCATATATGCATTGCCGATTGCCCAGTACAGCAACAGCGCTACCGCCAGCAACGAACTGCCGGCAACAAACAGTTTGGAGGGCTGCGGTGGTATCGCATCGTGCCGCAGCACGCGTAACGGCGGCGTGTTGCGTAGCTGGATTAGTGAGGGCATCGCAAAACCGACCAGCAACAGCAGTGCGGCGCCTGCGCCAAGGAATATGGGCCGCGGACCGGCTTGCGGCAGGTCGGAACGAAACATGTCCGCCAGCATGGTGGTAACGCCCCATTCAGCAACAAAGCCTGCAGCACTGCCAAGCAATACGCCGAATACCGCGAGCAGCACCAGCTGCACCGCCACCGAGGTAATTACGAATTGCTGACTCGCACCCATACTTTTCATTAGCGCCACCATATCCATACGGCGTTGCGCGAATCGGCGCGCGGACATCGCGATGGCAACCGCGCTCAACAGCACGCTGATAATTGCTGTCAGCGACAGGAAGCGTTGCGCGCGATCGGCCGCGTTGCCGGCCCGTTCACTGGAATCTTCGCGATTACGCACACGCACCGATTCCGGGAGCTCGGGTGCGATGGCCTCATAAAAATCGTCAACGTCCTGTTCCTCACCGGCGACGAGCAGAGCATAGCGATTGCGGCTACCCTCGCTGATCAACTGCGTCGCGGGCAGGTCCGCGAGGTTCATGAGCAACGTCGGCGCGAGCGAACCGAATCCGATAGATTGATCGGGTCGATAGGTCAGCACGGCGGACACGGTCAGGTCGCTGACACCGAGTGAGACCTCTGCGCCGACGTCGACGCCGATACGTGCCAGCAACGAGGCGTCTGCCCAGACCGTGCCGGGCGCCGGAATCTCGTCTGTTTCGTACTGTTCGGAAAACAGCTTGTCAGAAACCCGCAGGCGGCCCCTTAACGGGTAGCCCGCGCTGACGGCCCGGATGCCAGCGAGCGTGCTTTCGTCACCCGCGTAGACGACGCTCGGGAAGTTTTGGGTCTCGGCCGTCTGCAGCTGGTAATCATTCGCGAGGGCACGCCACAGTTCGGGAATAGGTTCGGGAGACCGCACCCGCAAGTCAGCCGCGAGCACCTCGTTAGCCTGCCGGGCCACGGCTTTGCCAATGCGGTCAGTGAGGAAGCCCACGGCTGTCAGCGCAGCGACGGCCAGCGAGATCGCGGCCAGCAACACGAGCATCTCCCCCGCGCGCAGCTCGCGACCAAAGCTCCGGAGCGCAAACGCGACCGGCTTCATGCAGTGACCTTGTTGTCGCTGACCAGGCGGCCGGCATCAAGACTGATTTCACGCTCGCAGCGGCCGGCCAGCGAGCGGTCGTGGGTAACCAGCACCAGCGTCGTTGCTGAATCCTTGTTGAGGTGAAACATCAGGTCAATAATCGTTTCGCCGGTTCGCGCATCGAGATTGCCGGTGGGCTCGTCGGCAAACAGCACCGCCGGCTCCGTCGCAAAGGCTCTCGCGATGGCTACGCGCTGTTTCTCACCGCCCGAGAGTTGAGCCGGGTAGTGGCTGCGACGCGGCGCCAGGCCGACGTCAGCAAGAATCTTGTCGGCGGCCTCGCGTGGCGCCGGGTGCTCGGCCAGTTCCAGCGGCAACATGACGTTTTCGACGGCATTCAGGGAGGGCACGAGATGGAAAGACTGGAAGACGAATCCCACGTGGGCCGCGCGTACCGCGGCTCGCCCGTCTTCATCAAGCGCCGTCAGGTTGGCGCCATTCAGCCAGATCTCGCCGGCGCTGGGCAGGTCGAGACCGGCGAGCAGGCCCAGCAGGGTCGACTTGCCGGCGCCGGACGCACCGATAATCGACAGGGACTGGCCGCGCTCCACGGCGAAACTCACGTCGGACAATATGGTCAGATTACCTTCCGGGCTGGTAACCTGCTTGCTAACGTTTTTGGCGGCCAGCACGATCGATTGGCTATCTGACGGTTGTGACATGCGAAGAATTCTTTCCTTTACAGGTTTATTACTGGCCTCAGCCGCGCTTCACGCCGCTGTGCCTACGGTGCTCGTGTTCGGTGACAGCCTGAGTGCTGGCTACGGCATGGAAGTTGACCAGTCCTGGCCTGCTTTGTTGCAGTCGCGACTGGAGGAGCAAGGGTACGAACATAAAGTCGTCAATGCCAGTATCTCGGGGGAAACCAGCGAGGGCGGCGCGCAGCGCATCACGGACGCGGTCAGTCGCTATTTGCCGGCCATCGTCGTCATCGAGCTGGGCGGCAACGACGGATTACGCGGTTATCCCACGAAACGACTCAAGCAAAACCTGCAGAGAATGATCGAGGAGAGTCGCGCGGCCGGGGCAGAAGTCGTCCTGCTCGGCATACGTATCCCGACCAACTACGGTCCGCGCTATACTCGCAGCTTCGAAAATGTTTACCGCGAACTGGCCACCACCTATGGCCTGCCCTGGGTCAAATTTTTTATGGATGGCGTAGCGCTTGACGACTCCCTGATGCAGGATGATGGTATCCACCCGAACGAGGATGCACAGGTGGCCTTGCTCGACAACGCGTGGCCCGCGATTCTCGATGCCCTGCAAGACAAGACGACCGCACTACGACGCTGAGCCGGGTTTTATATAAAGAAAAGAGGCGGCACGCTGAGTTGCGTAGCCGACCACACTGACAATAAGGAACCTCACACGTGGATAAGCCCTGGCTGCAGTCCTATCCCGACGGCGTACCGACCGAACTGCCGACACCGCCGTACAACTCATTGCTGGAGATGCTCGAGGACTGCTTCAAGCGGTTTGCGGACCGGCGCGCATACACCTGCATGGACACCACGTTCACCTACCGCGACCTGGACAACTATTCGCGGGAACTCGCAGCGTATTTCCAGAAACAGCTCGGCCTGCGTAAGGGCGAGCGGGTCGCGATCATGCTGCCGAATATCCTGCAGTACCCGGTCGCACTCTTTGGACTTTTTCGGGCGGGTCTCGTTGCCGTCAATGTCAATCCGCTGTACACGGCGCGGGAATTACGACATCAGCTCAAGGACTCCGGCGCCCGCACGATCGTCATTCTTGAGAATTTCGCGGACGTTCTCGACGAGGTGATCGAGGATACAGAAGTCGAGCATGTCATAACGACCCGCGTCGGCGATATGCTGAATTTTCCGAAAGGCGTGTTTGTAAATTTCGCCCTGAAATACCTGAAGCGTGCCGTGCCCTCCTACGACCTGCCGCAGGCTACGCGCTGGAGCAAGGCGATGTCATACGGCAAGAACGTGCCGCTCGCGCCGATGCAACTGGGGCTTGCTGATATCGCTTTTCTGCAGTACACGGGTGGCACAACGGGCCTTTCGAAGGGCGCGATGCTGAGTCATCGCAACATGGTTTACAACGTGCATCAGTCGAAGGCCTGGCAAGGGCATATCTTCGAACAAATCGATGAGCTTGTGATCATCACGGCGTTGCCGCTTTATCATATCTTTTCACTCGAGGCTAACTGCCTGGGCGGACTGCTGGAAGGCGGTGAAAATATCCTGATTACAAATCCTCGCGACATGGCGGGCTTTGTAGAGGAAATGAGCAAACACAAGTTTTCGTATATGACCGGGGTCAACACGCTCTATGCCGGATTGCTGAACACTCCTGGCTTTGCCGACCTTGATTTCAGTCGCCTTAAATTATGCGTTGGCGGCGGTATGGCGGTGCAGGAAGCGGTAGCGCGCGAGTGGCAGAAAATGACAGGCGTGCCCATATTGCAGGCCTACGGTCTTACCGAAACCTCGCCCGCCGCCATCATTAACCCACTGGATATAAGCGGTTTTTCCGGTTCGATCGGGCTGCCGATCCCGGGTACTGACGTGATGATCTGTGACGATGACGGTAAAGCCCTGGCTGCCAACGAGGTGGGTGAAATCTGCGTTCGCGGCCCGCAGGTGATGGAAGGCTACTGGCAACGAGCCGACGAAACTGAAAAGGTCATGCTCGACGGTGGCTGGCTGCGCACGGGCGATATCGGCCGCATGGACGAACATGGCTATGTGTTCATCGAAGACCGCAAGAAAGACATGATCCTCGTGTCGGGCTTTAACGTTTACCCGAACGAAATTGAAAGCATTGCCGTCGAAATGCCCGGTATTCTCGAGGCGGCAGCGGTGGGCAAGCCGCACAGCAGATCCGGCGAAGTCGTGAAGCTTTTTGTCGTGCGCAAGGATCCGTCTTTGACCGCTGACCAGGTTATTGCTTTCTGCCGCGAAAACATGACGGGCTACAAGGTGCCAAAGGAAGTTGTGTTTCGTGATGAATTGCCAAAGACGAATGTCGGCAAGATTCTGCGGCGACAGCTGCGCGACGAAGAGCCGAACGGTTAACGCGCGACCCGCGCCCCTTTGAATCCGCTGGTCCGGTACGGACCTGCAACACCGCTTACTGCTCTGCGTGGTAGGCGGGACTTAGTTCGTGGACGGCATCGACCAAAACCCCAAGGTGTGCAGGCTTCACGTCTGGTGTAATACCGTGGCCGAGATTGAATACGTGGCCGGGTCCCTTGTCGTAGCTTGCTAAAGCCGCAGCCACCGCTTCGCGAATCTTCTCGGGTGATTCCAGCAACGTCGCCGGATCAACGTTGCCCTGCAGCGCGACTTTGTTAGCCGTCAGCCGGCGTGCGTCGGCAAGCGACACCGTCCAGTCAACACCCAGCGCATCGCAACCGCTGCCCGCCATATCAGCCAGGCGCTCCCCGGCACCTTTTGTGAAAAGTATCACCGGCACCGTCGTACCGTCGTTCTTTCGTTTCAAACCATCCAGAATCTGCTGCATCGGTTGCAATGAATAGCGTCGATAGTCGTCGCCCTGCAAGACGCCGCCCCAGGTATCAAAAATCTGAATGGCCTGTGCGCCGGATTCAATCTGCGCATTCAGGTAGTCGGTTGTTTTCCTGACGAGTGTGGCGAGCAACTCATCGAGTAGCTGCGGCTCCTGCCTGGCGAGGCCCAGCGTTTTCGGGAAGTCGCGACTTGAGCGACCTTCAACCATGTAGGTGCCAACCGTCCACGGGCTGCCCGCGAAACCAATCAGCGGCACGCTGCCCTCCAGTCTTTCCCGTATCAGCGCGACCGCGTCGAAAACGTAGCGGAGCGGGCCCTCAATATCCCGCTGCGCCAGCGCCTTGATATCGCGTGCGGTGCGCAACGGCTTCTTGAAGCGGGGGCCTTCGCCGGTTTCAAAGTACAGGCCGAGTCCGAGCGCATCCGGAATCGTCAAGATGTCAGAGAACAGAATTGCGGCATCGAGTCGAAAACGACGCAGGGGCTGTAGCGTTACCTCACAGGCTAGCTCCGGATTGCCGCACAGGCTCATGAAATCGCCGGCCTCTGCCCGCACCTCGCGGTACTCGGGCAGGTAACGGCCGGCTTGCCGCATTATCCACACAGGCGTGCGCGGTACGGGCTGGCGCAGCAATGCCCGCAGCAGCAGATCGTTCTTCAATGCGACAGGCATCAGGGCTGGCCGAAGGCATTGGCGATGGTTTCCTGGATACTTTCGGCGGCTTCACGGGGGCTTGCCGCATCGCGTATCGGCCGGCCAACAACGATATGATCCGCGCCATTCTTAAACGCCTGTTCGACGCTGACGACGCGTTTCTGGTCGCCATCGGGCTTGTTCGCGACGGGCCGTATGCCGGGCGTAATGACCAACAGTTTCTGGTCAATGTGTTCGCGCAACTGCGGCGCTTCCAGACCGGACGAAATAACGCCGTCGCAGCCTGCTTCCAGGGCGCGTCGCGCGCGGGACAGCACGAGTGCACTTACGTCGCAATCGAAACCAAGATCGTCAAGGTCGCCGCGATCAAGGCTCGTCAGCACGGTTACCGCGAGCACTTTCAGGTGCTCGCCCTTGCTTGCCGCTGCTGCCTCCATGATCGACTGGTTACCGTGAACGGTGACGAAGCTTGCGCCGCGATGTTGCAGTGAGCGCACGGCCGCGGCGACCGTCGCCGGAATATCGAAAAACTTAAGATCAGCAAACACTTTCTTCTCACGGGCCAGCAACCAGTCCATCAATTCGAAATAACCGCCGCTCATCATCAGCTCGAGGCCAATCTTATAGAACGTCACCGAATCGCCGAGCTCCTCAGCAAGCACCCTTGCACGTTCGCAATCCGGCACATCCATTGCGAATATCAGGCGATCTTTATTCTTGATATTTTTGTCAGTCACGAGACTAAAGGCTCCGGATTAATGGCAGGCGGCGCATTGTAGCGGGTTTGCCAAAGAATTTGGCGGCGCTTAGCCGAGTCGATCATGCTCGGCAATGGCAAAGCGATCGGTCATGCCGGCGATGTAATCGGCAACGATACGGGCCCTGCCTGCCTCGCTATCGTCGAGTGCTGGCGCTGCAAACTCTTCGGGCATTTCCCGGGGATCGCGCATGTATTGCTCGAACAATTTTTCCAGCATGCGCTGCGCACGAACGGTCATGTCCAGCACCTTGTGATGCTGGTACATATTCTTGAACAAAAAGCGCTTCAGGGACTGATGTTCCGCAAGTACCGTGTCACTGAGTTCGACAAGTGGCCGCGAGTGTTCACGCACTGCATCAATGGAGGCAGGGTTTACTGATTCGATATTGTCCTGTGTCGTTCTTATCAAATCACTGACTACACGGTCGATCATGCGCCGAATAATTTCGTAAATAAGTCGCCGATCCTCAAGATCGGGATAGCGCGCGCTAACGTCATCGAAGCCGGCCGCAAACAGGGTTTGCGTGCGCAAGTCATCGATACTCAGAAGCCCGGCGCGATAACCATCATCAACGTCGTGATTGTTGTACGCAATCGCGTCTGCGATGTTGGCAATCTGTGCCTCGAGACCCGGTTGTTTACGCTCGAGGAAACGATTTCCAATCTCGCCAAGTTCCCGCGCATTTTTTGCAGAGCAATGTTTCAGAATGCCTTCACGTGTCTCGAAGGTCAGGTTTAGCCCACTAAATTCTGCGTATTTGTGCTCCAGGTGATCAACGACCCGTAGCGACTGCAGGTTGTGCTCAAAACCGCCGTATTCCCGCATGCAGGCGTTCAGGGTGTCCTGACCCGCATGCCCGAACGGGGTGTGGCCAAGGTCGTGGGCAAGGCTGATGGCCTCTACCAGCGCCTCGTTAAGATGCAGCGCCCGCGCAACGGTTCGCGCAATCTGTGCAACCTCCAGCGAATGGGTAAGCCGCGTTCTGTAAAGGTCACCTTCGTGATTAACGAAGACCTGCGTCTTGTACACGAGACGGCGAAAAGCGGTGGAGTGGATAATCCGGTCGCGATCGCGCTGGAACTCGCCACGATAGCTGGCCGCAGGCTCCTCAAAGAGGCGGCCACGGCTGGTGCTCTGATGCGCCGCATAGGGCGCCAGCGGTCGATCGTTGTGTTCGCATGAACTCACGGCTTTGCGTGGTCAAGAATACGCGACAATCGGTCTTCAGAAATATTGTCATCGATAAACGCTTCGCCGAGTTCACGCAACAAGATAAACCGTAGCCGCTTGCCGATGATTTTTTTGTCGATGCCAATTGCAGCACGCAGCTTGTCAGCGGCGACGGGCGGTGGCTCGGTGGGTAAACCGGCGCGCTCGATCAAATTGTGGAGTCGCTGTCGCGCATCGCCAGGCAACTCGCTGAGCTCCGCTGCCATGACCATGCCGGCGGCGACCGCTTCTCCGTGCAGCCACTCGCCATAGCCGAGGCTGTTCTCGATCGCGTGGCCGAAAGTGTGGCCGAAGTTTAGTAAAGCCCGTTTGCCGGACTCACGTTCGTCTTCTGCCACCACAGCGGCTTTGATTTCACAGCAACGGCGGATCGCGTAGCCCAGCGCGTCGGCGTTACGTTTAAGAAGTGAATCGACGTTAGCCTCGAGCCAGTGAAAAAATTCCCCGTCAGCAATCGCGGCGTGCTTGATGACTTCGGCGAGACCCGCACTCAGTTCTCTATCCGGCAACGTCGACAGCGTCTCGGTATCGATGAGCACCAGGCGCGGCTGGTGAAACGCGCCAATCAGGTTTTTGCCGCGCGGATGATTGACGCCGGTTTTGCCACCGACCGAAGAATCGACCTGGGCGAGCAAGGTGGTCGGCACCTGAATAAACGGGACACCGCGCATGTAACAGGCGGCGGCAAATCCGGCAATATCGCCCACGACGCCACCCCCTAATGCGATCACCGTCGTATCTCGCCCGGCGCGGGCGTTGGCCAATGCGTCGAGAATTCCGGCTACCGCCTGCAGGGTCTTGTGTTGCTCGCCGTCTTTAAGAATAACCTGCTGCAGATCGCGATCCGGCAACAGGGCCGTTACCCGGGACAGATACAACGGTGCCACGATGTCGTTGGTGACGATCAGGGCCGCCGGCCCCGTAACCACCGTCGCCAGGTCGAAACTGGACAGCAAGCCCTGGCCAATATGTATCGGGTAGCTGCGTTCGTCGAGCGCAACGGTGAGTGTTGTGGCTGTCAATTCCGGGTTCCGCGGCAAATGAGGGGTTCAGTGTACTGCGCCCGCAGCGGGTATTTAAGCGATTCCGCAGGCCTGGCGCCTGGCTGGCGATACGGCGCAGCGGCCGTGCGCCTATTGCAGGGCCGCGAAAATTTCCTTGGCAACGGTCGGCACGCGTCGACCGTCGGTATTGACGACCAGGTCTGCGATTTCGCGGTAAAGCGGATCGCGGATATCCATCATCTCTGTCAACACTTCCCTGGGGTCGCGGTTCTCCAGCAGCGGCCTCTCCCTGCCGCGCTGCGTCCGGGAAAATTGTTGATCAACGCTGGTGTAGAGGTAGACCACGTAGCCACGGCCACCCAGCCAGCCGCGGCTTTGCGGGTCAACAACGGCACCGCCACCGGTCGCCAGCACAACGCCGTCGCGCTGCGTCAAGGTATCGATCACGGCCGCTTCCCTCTTACGAAATCCGGCTTCGCCCTCTTTCTCAAAAATGAATGCGATATCCACCCCGGTGCGGGCTTCAATCTCGTCGTCGCTGTCAAGGAATTCGAGATGCAGCAGTCGCGCCAACTGACGGCCAACCGCCGATTTGCCCGCGCCCATCGGACCGACGAGGAAAATATTGTTTACCTTGGGCATAGTGGGGAATCAAAAAAGGCCGGATGC
>JABDKF010000155.1 GCA_013003155.1 Woeseia sp.
GTAAAGGCAGCGGGAACGCGGTCCGCCGATGGTTCCGGTGGTCTGTGTGCCGACGCCCCATTGGGCGTAATTGATTTCGACCGCAACACGAATTGTCTCGGCCGGGACGGCGGTGGCACCGGTGAGCCGGCGTCGGACCCTTCCACCGGGGACTGGGAGCAGACCGCGCAGGATTTCGGATTCGAGGAGGTCGATACGCGGGGCGCCTATCTCAAGTTCGACTACGATCTGCCGTGGGCGACGTTCAGTGCGATTTCGTCCTGGGACAACCTTGAATTCAAGAATGCAAATGACAATGACGGTAGCGATACGCTCGGGCTGAACACCTTTCACCAGGACGATCGCGATACGCTCCAGCAGGAATTGCGCCTGGTCTCTACCGGAGACGGGAGTTTTCGCTGGATCGCCGGCATCTACTACCTGGACGAGGATTCCGATTCTTACACGGGGCTTCGCGGTGCGCGAAACCCGTTTCGCCAGGGCCTGCAGGTGCCAAACATCCAGTTGGATCACACCAAGGAGAACCTGGGTATCTACGTGCAGGGCGAATACGATTTCACCGACAGGCTGACGTTGACCGCGGGTGTGCGTTGGTCGGACGAGGAGCTTGTCGGGCGTTATCTGCCGTCCTCTCCCGATGTAGCTGGCGACCCGACACCAACCTTGTACTTCCAGGACGAGATTGCTGCATTGGTTGCCGCACAGAATCCGGGTACGGCGGAGTACGATGCGAACGGCTACGAGATCGCTCGACAGATCACGCAAAGACTGACGAACGAAGATGTCGGCTATACCATCAAGCTGGATTGGGCACCTACAGACAGCTCGCTGATTTACCTGAGCAATTCCAGGGGCTTCAAGGGGTCTGCTCTGGATATCAGGCCGGTGTATGCGCTGGTTCCTGTTGCCAACGTCGTTTCCTCGCTGGACGCAACCCGGCTCGAGCCGGAATCCCTGGACGTTTGGGAGATCGGTTACAAGGGGACGTTCTGGGACGGTCGGGTCCAGTTCGATGCTGCCGCATTCGCCTATGTCTACGAGAATCTGCAGCAGTTCGTAACGGCCGGGGGGATTCCGACGCTGGACAATGCCCCGGAATCCGAAATCAACGGACTCGATGCAAACATCAAGTACGGCAACGACAGCGGCCTGTTCCTGCAAGCAGGGTTTTCCGTGCTCGATGCCGAAGTAACCAAGGTAGAAGACAGCGATTTCGTTCTGGGCGCCGAACTGGCCAGTTCTCCGGAGGTGTCGTTCAATGTGCTGGCGTCGCAGGATTTTGAGTTTGGCAATGGCAATTACCTTACCGTGACGGGCAACGTTTCCCACACCGGAGACCAGGTTAAACTCACGGTAACGAACGGCGCCAGCCAGATTGTCGATCAGCTGACCCAGGAGGCCTACACAATATTCAGCGCGAACGCGAGTTATCGCTTCGGCAATGAGCAGCAGTACAAACTGTCGCTGTTCGGCAAGAACCTGACCGATGAGCACTATTGCGGGCACATCATCATCAACGACAACAACAACATATTGCGGGATTCGCCGAGCCCCGGCGATTTTCACCAGAACGTAATGTGCAGGGTCAACAACGATTCTACGCGTACCTACGGTGTATCGTTCGGCATCGATTTCTAGACAGTAAGCACTTTCATATGTGGCGAATCGTCCCGTTATTCCTCTTTCTGTGTGCTTGCACCCAGGATGCCGAAACTCCGGATGTCTCGGCCGGCACTGGTCAGACCAATGAGCGGCCGAATATCCTGTTGATCGTCGCCGATGATCTCGGCTATTCCGATATCGGCGTCTTCGGGAGTGAAATCTCGACGCCGAACCTGGATAAGCTCGCGGCAGAGGGCATGGTATTGAGGAATTTCTATACCGGGCCGACGTGTTCGGTGAGCCGTTCAATGCTGATGAGCGGAATGGATAACCACATAGCGGGGCTCGGCAACATGGCCGAGACTGTTGCCGACAATCAGCTGGGCGTACCGGGCTACGAAGGCCACCTCAATAAACGCGTCGACACGATCGCCGAGGTTGTAAGACCGGCTGGCTATCACACGTACATGGCCGGTAAATGGCACCTGGGTATGCAGCCAGAGCAATCTCCGGGCAGTCGTGGTTTCGAGCAATCGTTCGCGTTGCTGTACGGCGGTGCCAGCCACTTTGGGGACATGACGGGTCCGGACGCCCACCGTGATCCCGCGCTCTACCGGGAGAACGGCCGACTGTTAAGTGAGTTGCCGAAAGATTTTTACTCTACGACGTTCTATACGGACAGGGTGATTTCACAGATCGACAGCAATATTGGCGACGGCGAGCCATTTTTGGCTTTCTTGTCCTACACTGCGCCGCACTGGCCGCTGCAGGCTCCAGATGAGTATCTCGATAAGTACCGAGGCCAGTACGATGATGGCTATGATGCGACACGCGAGCGACGTTTCGCCAAGCAAAAAGGACTGGGGCTCTTCCCTCCAGCAACGCCAGAACCGCCGAGACCAGCGCACGTAAGACCCTGGGATGAGCTGTCTGCCGAGGAGCAACGCTTCCATGCACAAAACATGGAAATCTATGCTGCGATGATCGACCACATGGATATGAGTATCGGCCGTGTGCTCGAGTACCTGGCTCAGCAAGACGAAATGGACAATACGATCATCGTATTCATCTCAGATAATGGCGCCGATCCATGGGACTATGACCACTCGCCACCAGCGGTCGGGAATTACGCTGCCAGGTTCGACAATTCTGCAGAAAACCGTGGCCGCGAAGGCTCGTTTGTTTTCTATGGTGCGGAGTGGGCCCATGTCAGCAATACGCCATTCACCCGGTTCAAGGGGTCCGCATACGAAGGCGGCATTCGCTCACCTGCCATCGTAAACTGGCCTGCACGTATAAAAGGGGGCCAGGTCAGTGAGTCTTTGACCTACATTGCCGATTGGTTCCCGACCTTCGCTGGCCTGGCGGGAGTGAGTGAGACGAAATCGTCAGGCAAAAACCTGCTTCCCTTGTTGCAGGGCTCTGTCGAAGCTGTGCGTGACGACACGGAAACCGTGGGCATAGAAGCATGGGGCAAGCGAGGAATTGTTAGCCAACAATTCAAGTTCGTAAGCTCGCCAACGGTTCCTCATGGGCGGGCCGATTGGGAGCTCTATGATTTGACGGTCGACCCATCCGAGCAGACGGATCTTGCGGCCGATGAGCCCGAAGAATTCGCCGCCTTGAAGCAAGAATGGGATGAGTATCAATCGACAAACAATGTCATCTTGCCCGAAGGCGAATTCAAGATTCGCCCGGTAGGCGAGAAGCCAACGGAATAACTAAGACCTATGGACAAACGCGCGTCATCCGGAGTGAGGTATCTCGTGAAGACAAATATCGGAAGATTCCTTACGGCTCTGGTGCTGGTTTCGGCAACCGTGAACGCGGGTACACAGGTGGAGCCGAAACAAGCCCTGGAGTTGCTGCAAAAGCAAGACCAGCAGTTCGAACGACAAGTCGTTCAGGTTACAGACAACGTATTCACTGCGGTCGGATTCCACGGTGCCAATACCTCGATGATCGTCGGTACAGACGGCGTCATTATCGTCGACACCCTTATGGGGCCAACCAGCGCAGCCACCGCCCTGGAAGCCTTTCGGCGGTACAGTGACAAGCCGGTCAAGGCAATTATTTATACGCACAGTCATGGCGACCATACCGGCGGGGCCAGTGCCTTTGCAGGTGACGGCGATCCCGAAATTTATGCCATGCAAAGCTTCGGTTCTTCCACCGGATTGGGGGATGACCTCACGCCCACCGCGCTGGTGCGAGGCGCCCGCCAGTTCGGTCGGGCGCTGCAGCCGGATGAAGCAACGAACCGGGGGGTGGCGCCTGTCGGCACCGTCGATCACGACCGCGGCAAGGGCTTCCTGGCGCCAACGGTCCTGATTGCCGAGGATAGGTACAAAACGACGATCGCCGGCGTCGAAATCGAAATGCACTCGGGTCCCGGCGAGACCGATGACGCCATGTATGTCTGGCTGCCCGGCGAGAAGGTGTTGTTCTCGGGAGACAATTTTTACAGTTCGTTTCCGAACCTGTACGCGATTCGAGGCACCCCGTACCGCAATGTTTTGACCTGGTCGGACAGCGTCGCGAAGATGGCGAGCCTGGAGCCGGAACACCTGGTGCCCGGCCACACAATGCCGATCAAAGGTGGAGAAGCGGCCACCACTGCGCTGAAAGATTACAGCGAAGCGATTCGCAGCGTGTACGAACAAACCGTCAGCGGTATCAACGAGGGAAAGGGCCCGGACCTCATCGCACACGACGTAGTGCTACCCGATCACCTGAAAAACAAGACCTACCTCGTGGAGTTTTACGGCACAGTGCCGCACGCGGTGAGAGCAATTTATGCCGGGCTAGTAGGGTGGTACGACGGCAACCCGGCGACGCTGAATCCGCTGCATCCCAAAGCTGAATCGCAGCGTATGGCGCAACTTGCCGGCGGAACCGGCAAGCTGACGAAGAAGATGCTGCGGGCGCTCGACGACGAGGAATTCCAATGGGCGCTGGAACTGGCAGATCAACTGAAGTGGCTGGACGATGGTGACGGGCAGCTGGCTCGTGAGACAAAGATCAAGGCACTACGTGCCCTTGCTGCCAGGGAGTACAACGCGCCGAATCGCAATTACTACCTGAGCTACGCCAACGAGCTGGAATCAGGCCGGCTGAGCGACATCTGGCACTAGTCATCAGGCTGCAAGATCGCTGGCGAGCTCCCGCACGATATCCAGGAACGCGGCCTGGACCATCGTCGGTTCCCAGTTCTCACGCGTCGTCACGCCGATCGTTCTGCTCGAGTCCGGAATCGCTTCGACCAGCACCGCGAGTTCGCCCGCGGCAACGTCCTCACGCACCTGCAGGGGCGACAGCAGCACGGCGCGATCGCTTTGCAGCAGCAGGCCGCGTGTCGCAACCAGCGAGCTGCATTCGATGATTCGCGTGGGTGTGGTTTCGCCCCGGCTCTCGAAGTATGCGTCGAAGAATCGCCTTGCCGGGGCCAGCGTCCGCGGGGCAACCCACTCGAGATTGGCCAGTTGGGCTGTCGATGGTGGATTGCCGCCCAGCAACGGGTGATTTGGCCTGACAACGATGGCCAGCGGCTGGTCGAACAGCGGCTCCTGGATTACATCGGTCGTGGGCGGCGGATCGCGAAGAGCGCCGATCAGCCAGTCGATTTGCCCGTATCGCAATGCGTGCAGTTGCTCGACGTAGGGCCCGTCGAGGATGCTGACCCGGGCCTCGGGAAATTTCGCCAGCAGCCTGGTCACTGCCGCCGGCAGAAATTCGGACCGGACAAGCGGCAGGCTGCCAATCGCAACGCGGCTGTCGGTGCGTCCCTGCAGCTCCCAGACCTCTTCGAATCCTTGCCGAATCTCGGCAAAGACGAGGTTCGCGTAGCGGGCAAGCGATTGGGCGGCCTCGCTCGGTTCCACACCCCGAGCGGCGCGCGGAAACATCCTGACGCCAATCAGGTCTTCGAGGCCCTTTGCTGCCCGATGCACGGTAGGCTGCGCGATCCCAAGCCGGCGCGCGGCCGTGCTGTAACCTCCGGTTTCGACGACAGCAACCAGTGCACGAAGCTGACTGGCGGTAACGTGACGGTACAGCGGTGAACCGCCGGCTTCACGCGCTCGTTTTGCGCCAATTGCGCGTTCGGCGTCGGCCAGTAATTCAATTGCCCGACGTGCGCGTCGGGTAAGCAGCGCACCGGCGGGCGTCTCCGTGACACCGAAACCGGCACGATCGAACAAGGTCTCACCCGCCGCTTCTTCGAGCTTCCGCAATGCCTGCGTCAGCGCGGATTGCGACATGAAGACCCGTTCGGCTGCGGCACTCAGGCGCCCGGTATCGGCGATATCGGCCAGCGCAAAGAAGTGGCGGAGATTAATTTTCATAGAATCTATAGCAGAAAGTTATACCAGAAATCACGAATTTGGCCAGCTAAGGCGTGAAAAATCGGCCAAGATCGTTGCTCCGGGAAAAATCCAATATATAGCGAAAGCCTCATGACTATCTGCGTTACGACTATTGACCGATCCGCCGGGACCCTGGCCAATAGCCTTGCCGAACTCGGCGTCGCCACGGTGCACGAAGCGCAGGGGCGCAAAGGCCTGCTCGACGCAGGGCTGCGTCCGATCTACCGGCCGGCCTCGATTGCAGGAACCGCCGTCACCTGCGAAGTGGCGCCGGGGGACAACTGGATGATTCATGTCGCCGTCGAGCAGTGCCAGCAAGGAGACGTGCTCGTGGTCACTCCGACGAGCTTGTGTCACGACGGCTATTTCGGCGACCTGCTGGCCACGTCACTGCAGTCACGCGGCGTACGCGGTCTGATCATCAATGCCGGCGTTCGCGATATCGCGACACTTACCGAGATGAAATTTCCTGTCTGGTCGGCTGCCGTCTGCGCACAGGGCACAGTCAAAGAAACGATCGCCAACGTGAACACGACTATTGTCTGCGCGGGCCAGACCATCGTCCCCGGAGACCTGGTCGTTGCTGACGACGACGGCGTCGTTGTCGTTCGAAAAGAGGAGGCGATCGCCGTGCTGGACAAGGCAAGGCAGCGCGTTGCAAACGAAGAAGACAAACGCGTTCGCTTTGAAGCCGGTGAACTCGGCCTGGATATCTACAACATGCGTGAGCGGCTTGCCGAGAAGGGTTTGCGCTGGATCGAGTCCGAAGACTGACAGATGCTGCAGTCGATTCCGGCAATGGTCATGCGCGGCGGAACCTCCAAAGGGCTGTTCATTCTCAAGGACGATTTGCCGGGCGACACAGAAGCCCGGGATCGGCTGCTGCTTGGCATCATGGGTTCACCCGATGTGCGCCAGATTGACGGTATGGGCGGGGCACACCCGCTGACCAGCAAAGTCGCCGTCGTTTCTGCAAGCAATGACTCTAACGCCGATATCGACTACCTGTTTCTACAGGTTGTCGTCGACCAGGCCTTGGTCAGTGACGGACAGAATTGCGGCAACATTTTGTCGGGAGTCGCACAGTTTGCGATTGAGCGCGGGCTTGTTGAGGCGTCGACCGGCGAGACCGTCGTGCGTGTTCGGATGCTGAATTCCGGCGGAATCGCCGTGGTTACCGTACAAACGCCGTCCGCACAGGTGAGCTACGAAGGCGATGCGAAGATCGATGGAGTACCGGGCACGGCGGCGCCCGTGCTGATTGATTTCGCCGACGTCGCCGGTTCCAATTGTGGTGCGCTACTTCCGACTGGAAGCGTCATCGACAAAATAGACGGTGTTGACGTCACCTGTGTGGATAACGGGATGCCGGTGGTGTTGCTACGTGCTGCAGATCTCGACAAAACGGGCTATGAATCGCCCGCGGAACTTGAAGCTGACAAGGCTTTGACGGACAAGATCGAGTCAATCCGGCTCAAGGTTGGACCGATGATGAACCTCGGCAACGTCGCCGACAAGACGGTCCCGAAAATGAGCCTCATATCAAAAGCGCAGCATGGCGGCGTTGTTGCGACTCGAACATTCATTCCACATCGCGTGCATCAATCCATTGGGGTCCTTGGTGCTGCGAGCGTTGCCGCCGCTTGTTGTATTCCGGGCAGCGTCGCGGAGGGCATTGCAAACGAAACAGGTGGCGGCGCGCTCGATGTCGAACATCCGACGGGACGCTTCACTGTCAAAATAAAGCTGGCACAAGACGGTGAACAAATCAGTGTGACCCGCTCGGCGTTACTTCGAACTGCCCGCAAACTCATGGACGGAAACGTCTATGT
>JABDKF010000190.1 GCA_013003155.1 Woeseia sp.
TTCTGTTATTGGGGAACAAAGACAACAAGAACGTGGGGACAGGATGGTCGAAAGCAGCGAATCTGACCGACTGGCGCAGGAATCATGGTTTCAGCGCACGATAAGACGACCCGAGATCGGCTCGTTCATCGTGATGGTTGTCATCATCGTGGCGCTTGCTTTTGCTTCTGATGGCAAGGCGTTCAACGCTCTGGGATTGAAGAATAATATTGCGATAATCGCGCAATACGGGATTATCGCCACCGGCGCAGCGCTCTTGATGATCGCGGGCGAGTTTGACTTGTCTATCGGTTCGATGATCGGCTTTGCGGGCATGTCGATGGCAATGATGCTGAAATGGGGATTGCCATTCGGCATGGGCGAGGCGACCCCCTTCCTGGCATTCATCATTACGCTGGCGATGACGCTCAGCATCGGTTGGGTGATCGGAACCATCGTCGTCAGGTCCGGTTTGTCGAGCTTTATCGTGACTCTCGCCTTTCTGTTTTTCATGCGCGGTGTGACCGAAGTCGCATTCCGCCTTATCAATCAGTCGACCCAGATATCCGGCTTACAGGATTATAAGGAAACCAGCTGGTTCGCAGATATCATGGGAGGCCAGGTCTTTGGCTGGTTCTACGATCTGTGGTTCATGCTGGGCGGAAACCTGAACCGGCGAGGTGAACAGTGGGTCGAAGGGTTTGATGCGCGGTTCTTGTGGTGGCTTGTTATTTCGGCTGCGGCCTGGTTCATCCTGAGCCGCACGCAGCTTGGCAACTGGATCTACGCGACCGGTGACAACAAGGAGGCCGCACGTGCCAACGGTGTCCCGGTCAATTCCGTGAAGGTTGGTCTGTTCATGTTCACGGCCTTCTGCGCAACAATGTTTGCAGCCTGCCAGGTGTTCGACACCAACACGTCCGACGCCGCAAAGGGCAACCTGATGGAGCTATTTGCGATCGCGATTGCGGTCGTGGGAGGCACATTGATGACCGGTGGGTTCGGATCGGTGATCGGCGTGGTATTTGGCGCGATCACGGTCGGGCTTGTCGCGAATGCCGTGTTTTTCATCCCCGCGATTGACGGCGCTTGGTTCCGCGTCTTCCTTGGTGCGATCCTTCTGGCGGCCGTCTTTGCTAACGAACGTATCCGCAAACGTATCACGGGAGGGATCTGAGTCATGGCAGAACCATATTTGCGGGTCGAAAACCTTGTGAAGAAATTTGGTCCGTTCACGGCGGTTGGCGGAGTGGATTTGGAGGTGTATCCCGGCGAGGTGCACGCGCTGCTGGGAGATAACGGCGCGGGCAAATCGACCCTGATCAAGACCCTGGCGGGCGTCCACCAGCCAACCAGTGGGCAAATCTATATTGAGGGCAAACCGGTTACCTTCCGTTCGCCCAGAGATGCATCGGCGGCCGGAATTGGCACTGTTTACCAGGATCTTGCTCTCAATCAGCTGATGAGCGTGACGCGGAACTTTTTTATGGGGCGCGAGCTGAAGGGGCCATTGGGCACCCTTCAGATGGATGAGATGAACAGGGTCGCTCATGACGAGATGCTGAAAATCGGGATCGACTTCTCGGACCCGACCCAGGCTGTGGGAACGATGTCAGGTGGCCAACGGCAGACTTTGGCGATTGCGCGCGCCATTCACTTTGGTGCCCGCGTTCTCATTCTTGACGAGCCGACCTCCGCTCTCGGTCAGAAACAACAGATGGGTGTCCTGAAAACGATCAAGCGTGTGCGTGCTCGGGGCGACATCGCGATCATTTTCATCACACACAATGAAATCCACTCGCGTCTGGTCGGCGACAGATACACTTTCCTTGCCTTGGGAAAGGTTATCGGCGCGGGCACATCTGATGAGATCGGAAATGAAGAAATGCGCCGTTTGATGGCGGGCGGCGCCGAGATGGGTGATCTCGAACAGGAACTTGCTGAAATCTAAACCCGCCTTAAAAACAGTGACTTCCGAGTCCTGTGCGGTGGTCCATACAGTTTTGCCAAAATGCGAATAAAAACACTGTGTTCTTGTTCGCGAGACAATATTCCCCGAAAGCGCCACGTTCCTGCCCGGTTGGAAC
>JABDKF010000194.1 GCA_013003155.1 Woeseia sp.
TGGTATTTCAACGATGGTTGAATTACAAGCGGTGTCAGTCGCTTGGCTCAGAATGCTGGCAGACGGCACGAAAGCCGGCTGCCACAAACTGCGGCATGCGGGCGCTGGCCGCCGCCATATCGGATGACTTGCAGAGTCCACCGGACAGGTTGTCGAGTCGGCCGGTCTCGGCAAAAGTCAGCGTCAATGCGCCGGACAGGAAGTGATAACTCCAGAACAGGTCTTCTTCGCGACAGCCCGGTAGCGCACGTCGCAATGCGTCCAGGAACCGTTTGACGAGCGGATCGAAAAAACGCGTCATCAGTGCGCCGCCCCATTCTGGCGAGTTATTGACCTGGGCCACCAGTGCCATGTAGTCACGCCACTCATCCGGGTGAGAATCGAGGATCTCCAGCAGCGGCAGGGTAAATGCCTCGATGATTTCCTCGACGCTCGGCGGGTCGTCCGAGTGGCGCTTCTCCAATTCGTCGAGCGCTGCAAACCGTAATTCGTTGAGAGTTTGCGCGCGGCGCAACAACACAGCGTCGAACAAATCGCGCTTGGATTTAAAGTGGTAATAGGCAAGTGCTACATCCGCGCCCGCCTGCGACATGATCTGTCGTACCGTCACGCCTTCGAAACCGCGCTTGGCGAACAGTCGTTCGGCAGCGTCGAGGATACGTTCGCGGGTGGCTTCGGCATTGCGTGGCATCAATCGATCCTAGGAGGTTGCAGCTTGCATATCAACAGGCGTTGAAATAAAGTTCAACGCTCGTTGAATTAATAAAAACACGCGAGATGACGCCCCGATGAGCTGGTTCCAGCCGGCGCAGCCTATGTTGCCGGACATACTCAGAAACAACGCCGAGCAGCGTGCCTCACAGGCGGCCGTAATCTGTGGCGACACGAAGCTAAGCTGGCAGGCGTTTCATACGGATCTCAATCGCGTTGCGAATGCGCTGCGAAACGAGGGGCTGGAAAACGGCGACCGCGTCGCGATCCTGATGCAAAACAGTGTCGAGATGCTCGAAGCGATGCTCGGCGTCATGTGTGCAGGTTTGGTCGCCGTGCCGCTCAATGTGTCGGTCTCGGACGAGGGCATCGAAAAACAGATCAACAACTGCGATGCGCGCGCGGTCATTGCCAGCGATGAACACACCGCGCGTATCGAGGCCATGCGCAAGCGACTACCGGCGCACATCGATAACCGTCTGATTGCGGCGCCCGCCGCGCGCGCTGGCTGGTTGCATCTTGATGCGTTGATGCGCAAGGCAAGCGAGACGCCGCCTAATGTCAGCATCAGCCCGCAACAGCCTTGCAACATTATCTACAGTTCCGGAACCACCGGGTTGCCAAAAGGCATCGTGCATTCTTACGCGTGTCGAATGGCCTGGGCCTACAACATGAGCATTGCGCTGCGTTATCACTGCGATACGCGCGCGCTTATTTCCCTCGGCCTGTATTCAAACATCACCTGGGTCACCCTGTTGTCGGCAATTCTATGTGGCGGGACGTTGGTGCTGATGCCGGCGTTCGATGTAGTCAGTTGCCTGCAACTTATTGAGCGCGAGCGCATCAGCCACTCGAGTATGGTGCCGGTGCAGTTTCAGCGCCTGCTCGCGTCGCCAGACTTTAATGATTTTGATCTTTCAAGCATCGAGGCGCTGATGTGCTGCGGTTCGCCGCTGCATGCAGATCTGAAGCAGGAAATTGTTTCAAGAATCCCCGGCGACTTCATTGAGCTCTATGGTTTGACAGAAGGGCTCGTTACTACGCAATCGCCGATAGAGGCGGCAAGTAACCCCAGGTCCGTCGGGCGGCCGTGCCCTGGCCAGTCGCTCAAAATACTCGACGGCAATGATCAGCCGCTGCCGGCGGGTGAGTCGGGAGAAATCGTCGGGCACGGTGACCTGCTAATGAGCGGCTACCTGAATCGTGATGAGGCCAATGCGGAGGCAACCTGGAAAGACGAGCATGGCCGCACCTGGTTACGCACCGGCGATATTGGTCGCTTGGATGAGGACGGTAATCTGTACCTCGTTGATCGCAAGAAAGACATGATCATTTCCGGCGGCCAGAATATTTATCCGGCTGATATTGAATCCGTTATTGCGCAAAATAATGACGTTTTCGAGGTTGCGGTGGTCGGCGTCCGCAGCGAGCGCTGGGGGGAAGCGCCGATCGCAGTGGTTACCGGCGATGCAATAGATACCGAAGCACTACTGCAATGGACCAATGAACGCGTCGGTCGTCAGCAGAAGATTGCAGCCGTCGCGATCGTGGCCGAGCTGCCGCGCAATCCGAATGGCAAAGTGTTGAAGCGCGAGTTGCGGGTTCAGTTTGCGGACATACTTGATCAGCAGGTACCGGATTAATGCCAGTGTCTGCCTGTTACTACGACAGTGACGATGGCCTGCGCCTGTTCTATCGGTATTACGGCAGCGAGCATCCGACATTGCCGGTTTTCTGTTTGCCCGGCATCACGCGTAACAGTCGCGATTTTGAGGATATCGCTGATCACCTGGCCAAGCGCTACCCCGTCATCTGCCCCGATTTTCGCGGGCGCGGATTTTCAGAGCGCGACCCACAGTGGCAGAACTATCAACCCCTGACCTATGTGAAAGACGTGCAGCGCTTGATGGATGAGCTGACTATTCCCAGAGCCGCGTTTATCGGCACGTCACTGGGCGGCATTGTGTCCACGGCACTTGCGCATCGTGCAACAGAACGCGTTGCCGGAGTCATTCTGAACGACATTGGCCCTGAGATCGGCGCAAAGGGTCTCGAACGCATCAAGACCTA
>JABDKF010000215.1 GCA_013003155.1 Woeseia sp.
GTCAGATCCTGCGATCCGGCCGGTAGCTCGATGCGTTCCGCCGGCATCAGGGCCTGGTCACCCGACTGTAGCTGTTCTATATGAACGGTTGGTGGGCCCTCGGGTGAGCTGTAGCGCTCCGGGTCAACAACGACCAGCCCGCGCACGGTGGGAAACCACATGCGGCCGGCGCTGTCGCGTGCTGCAAGCGGTCCGTTAGCTTCTGGTGTGCCGAGAAAGCGTTGCACGATAGTCGATTGCTCATCGATCGCGGCATTGAGGTTGGCCAGCGATTCGACGAACACACCCCGGTTGGAGTTGATCCACAGACGGCCCGAATCATCCTCTAGCATGCCGCCGAGCGACAGCTCGATCAGCCCATGTTGCGCGCCAAGCAGCGCCAGTTGCCAGTCACGTATGCGAATTAGCCCGCGCCCGTAGGTGGACAACCACAACGCGCCGCTGGAATCTTCGTGTAACGCGCGCAGCTCGCTGCCAAGCCAGTCGTTGCCCTGGCCAATGAGCTTCGAGGTCAGCCGGTCACCGTCGAGCTTTGCGCCGCCGACGACGCCGGCTGCCGTAAACCACAACGTGCCGTCTTTGCCCACGAGGTGCGGCATGACGGGCCCGTCGACGTCGTCGATCAGGTGATGACGAAACACGCCATCCGTGAACGAGACCAGGGCCGCGTCACCGCCAAACCAGAGGCTGCCATCATGGTGCTCAACGAGTCCCTGGACATTGCCCAACGGATATCGTTCGGCGGTGAACGGTCTCCCGTTAGCGCTACTCACTCGGACCAGCTCATCGTCCTCGCGCAACCAAATGTCGCCGCTGCTGCTTGAGCCGACGAGCTGTGAGCCGGCGTCAGCCGGAAAGCCACTTTCGTCGTCCATCACGGTAAAGCGACCGTTTTCGCCGTACGCGAGCCAGCCATTGTCTCCCTGTAGCCAGACGCCGCCCTGGCGAGCACTCACCAGGGTATAAACGGTGCCGTACCGCAAACCCCGCGGGTCCTCAAACTCCCTGAATGGCACAGTGCTCAGGCGCAAGAGACCAAACGAGTTGGTCCCGATCCACACGTCGCCGGTGCGCGATACGTGCAGCGCCGTCACGCCGCTTTGCAGCGACTGATCGTCGTTGCGCAACGATATGTTCCTGATCCAAACCTTGCCGCTGTCGTCCTCGCCCGCAACGTATAAACCCGAAGAGGTGCCGGCGAGAATTTGTCCCTGGGCATCGATGGCGTGCGAGTACACCGGCTCTGACAATTCTTTGACGATGGTCAGCCGGCCATCTTCCAGGTAGCCAATGCCGCGCGTCGAGACTATCCAGATTCGGTTAGCCGCATCGACACTGATAGCCCGCGCCGCGCGGGCAAACGCATCCTCACGGACTATTTCGAACGCCCCGTTCCGCAGGCGCAGCAAGCCACGGTCGGAAATTGCCCAGAGTTCACCAGCGGCCGTAACGAGAAGATCTTCGATATCGGCCTCTGGCAGCCAGGCGGGATCGAGAACGGGCTGAAATCGCTCTGTACCGTTCTCCTCGACAAGCCGCGAGATGCCCCGTCCCGCCGCCCAGATCACGCCGTTGCTATCCTGGACAAAATCCTGCACGTCGCCGCCGGGCGCGCCGTCCTCGAAGCGACGAAACTCGTTGTTGTCGTAAACGACGACGCCTCGGCCAAGCGTGCCGATGAATAGCCGATCGGCCTCATCCTGGAACAGCGAAAACAGCTGGTTCGTTCCAAGCGCCGGCGTGTCGTCGAGCTGGAAGTTGACAAAGCGTACGCCGTCGAAGCGCGTCAGGCCGCCAAGAGTGGTAAGCCACAAGTAGCCATTGCTGGCTTCGAGAACATCTGTGACGGTTTGCTGGGCGAGCCCGTCGAGAACGGTCCAGCGTTGATGGCTGAGATAATCCGTCGCGGCCGGCGCCAGTTGCGCCGGGACTGCAGCCGTCGCGGTCAGCCCGATCATGGCAAGGGCGGCAGTTGACATTTTCAGCAAATCGATTCCACGTGCATAACTGGCCAGAAACACAGATCGAGAAATGGTACAGACAGGCAGTATACTGGTTGGGCCGCGAAAATTTCCCTGCCACTCGTTTTGCGCATGCGCCCGTCGGCCGGTTGCGGCGCTACCCGGGCACCGTGACAGGCCCCACACCCGCAGCCCGCGGCAGCACTGGCCAACATACCGGCACAGACCGTCATGCAACGGCCACCTGCGCTCAGCGATACGATTTAACGCTCAAGCGACTGCTTCTGACGGTCACGGTCACTCGTTTCGTGTCGGAGATCTTGTAACAAGGTTGAGACGCCGGGATAGCTCCGGCTTTTTTATTTGCGTACCCCGTGCCAGATTCCGGATAGGTCGGCGAAAAAATTGTACACCGCGCTGCTGCGCATGTTGTCCGGGTGGAGCTCAGAAATAAATATTCTCGAGCAAATTCAGGCATAAGCCAGCGTGTAAAGCGGGAGCTGTAGTACCATCCGCGTGTGACGCTTTCAATTCCTGATTTTAGTGTTGCCCGCGTCCTGGTCGCGGGCGACGTAATGCTGGACCGCTACCTGTTTGGCGGCACCAGTCGTATCTCGCCCGAAGCCCCTGTGCCCATCGTGCACGTGCGCGAAGAAGACGCACGACCCGGCGGTGCAGCCAACGTTGCGGTGAATCTCGCCAGTCTTGGCGCAAACACGCGGTTGCTAGGCATCGTCGGTGAGGATGACGACGCGAGCGTGCTCGAATCGCTGCTGACGCCGAAGGGCGTCGCCTGTCAATTGGTGCGTGTGAAGGGCCAGCCAACGATCACCAAGACGCGCGTCCAAAGCCGGGGCCAACAGCTGATAAGGCTGGACCGCGAAGAGCAACTGCTGGCGGGTGGCGACGCGCTACTCGAAGCGCTGGGTGCGAGTGCCGGGGAAACCTCGGTCATCGTATTGTCGGATTACGGGAAAGGCGCATTGCGCGATGTGCAAAAAATGATTCGCAACGGGCGCGCCGCAGGCTGTGCCGTCCTGATCGATCCCAAAGGCGCCGACTTCGAAAAATACCGCGGGGCCACATTGCTAACTCCGAATCAGGGTGAATTCGAAACGGTCGCGGGCAGCTGCGATACCGACCAGCAGCTGATCGATCGTGCCGTGACTATGGTTGAGTCGCTGGAGCTCGATGCGCTGCTCGTGACGCGCAGCGAGAAAGGGATGCTTCTCATAGAGCGCGGCTGCGAGCCCTTGTTGCTGTCGACCCAGGCGCGCGAAGTATTCGACGTAACCGGTGCTGGTGATACGGTGATTGCGACACTGGCGGCTTCACTGGCCAGCGGTGCGCCGCTGTCCGACGCGGCGAGACTTGCCAACCTTGCGGCCGGTCTCGTCGTACGGAAGATTGGCGTCGCGTCCGTGACGCGTTCCGAGCTGCAGGTTGCGTTACACCAGCGCGGTCAGGGCGGACGCGGCATGGTTCAGGAAACAGATTTGCTGCCGCTCGTCGCCGAAGCACGTGCGCGTAACGAACGAATAGTGATGACCAACGGATGTTTTGATGTACTGCACGCGGGACACGTTGCCTACCTGGAAGAAGCAAAAGCGTTGGGCGACCGCCTGATTGTTGCGGTGAACGATGACGATTCGGTCCGGCGGCTCAAAGGCGAATCGCGGCCCATCAACACACTGATTGACCGCATGGCAGTACTGTCCGGGCTTGCTGCAGTCGATTGGGTAGTGCCATTTTCAGAGGATACGCCCGCGCGCCTGATCTCTCAGGTATTGCCGCAGGTGCTCGTCAAAGGCGGTGACTACAAGCCTGACGAAATCGCGGGCGCCAGGGACGTACTCGCCGCGGGCGGTGAAGTTCGCGTTCTTGCATTCCATGAAGGCCATTCTTCGAGCCGAATTATTGAACGCATGAAGCATTGATAGCCGCTACCAGGCAGGGGTCTTGAATTCGGATGCGCATCATCTACGTCATCCTGGCATATTTGATTTTGCCAATAGCGATTCTCTATTGGCTATTTCGCGGAATTTTTAACCGGAGCTACTGGGACCGCCTTGGCCAGCGTTTTGGATTTGGCTATCCGCAGCTCGACAACGGCAGCATCTGGGTTCATGCCGTCTCCGTCGGTGAAGTACAAGCGGCAGCGCCGCTTGTCAAATCACTGTTACAGCGATTTCCGGATCGTCGTTTGCTGTTGACCACGGTGACGCCGACGGGCGCCGCCCATGCGCGCAGATTGTTCGGTGAGCAAATCGAACACTGTTACCTGCCATTCGAGACGCCGTTGGCAGTGAGTCGCTTTTTCAATGCGGTACGGCCGGCATTTGCACTGATCATGGAAACGGAAATCTGGCCGAATCTATACCGCGGTTGCGGTGTGCGGGGCATTCCCCTGATTCTCGTAAGCGCCAGGATTTCGCCGCGTTCAGTTAAAAACTATCGGAAGCTGTTGCCCCTTTTTCGCGAAACTCTGTCTCATGGAATTTTGATCGCCGCGCAAAGCCCTGCGGACGCAGAACGCTTTCTGTCGCTAGGCGCTAGTCCAGAACGCACCTGGGTGACCGGCAACATCAAGTTCGATATTGAGATTCCGGAAACATTGCCGCAACAGGGGGAGGAACTTCGGCAGCGGTTTTGGCCGGGCCGCCCCGTCTGGGTAGCTGCAAGTACTCACGATCACGAAGAGGCTCAGGTTCTTGATGCTCACGACAAGATTCTTGAGCGATTCCCGGACGCATTGCTGGTGCTTGTGCCGCGCCACCCGCCGCGGTTTCCGGCTGTTGCCGGGCTGCTCGAGAAGCGGCGCGTCAATTTCGTGTCGCGAACGTCAAAGCGTACGCCGGTCGCAGCAACGACGGTTTACCTTGTCGATACGCTTGGCGAACTGAAGCTCTTTTACGCTGCCAGCGACGTCGCATTCATGGGCGGTACTTTGCAAGCAATCGGCGGGCATAACCTGCTCGAGCCCGCCGGACTCGGAGTGCCGGTGATTACCGGGCCGCATTTATTTAACACCCAACAAATTGCTGACATGTTCACATCAATCGGTGCGTCAGTGACCGTTCAAAATGCTGCCGAACTCAGCGCTGCCGTGTGCAGTTTGTTCGAAAATCCGCAAGCCGCACGCGCCCAGGGCGCGCTGGGACGCAACATAGTCGCGCAGAACCGCGGTTCTTTGAACAGGCTGCTGATTCTGTTGGATCCGCTGGTCAGCGGAAATTCTCACTGATCGCTGCTGTCGGTTACGCCGTATTCGTCCGGGGCCACGTCTTCGGGTGGCTTGCGCGGCGCCAGGTGTTGATCAATTTGTTCAAGATCTTCCACTTTCAAAATGCCCGCAGCCTGTTTGAGTTGCAGAACGTTGCCAACGTACACGTAGCGGCTTTGGTAGAAATTGGTAATGGCGGAGTACAACGCGCGTTGTGAATTCAGCACGTCGACAATCGTACGTGTGCCCACTTCGAAGCCTGCCTGAGTTGCATCCAACGCGGTGCGGCTCGACGCTACCGCCTGCTCCAACGCATTTACCCGGCTGATTTCAGAGAGCACACCGAGGTAGGCATCACGGGTCGCACGCTCTGTTTCGCGAGTTACGCGCTGGAGCTGCTCCCTCGCAGCGCGATGCAGATAGACGGCCTCGCGCACCCTGGATGAAGTGCCTCCCCCTGCAAACAACGGCACGGAAATTTGCAGGGAAATGCTGTCACCCTGATTTTCCGTATTGAAGTCAGGAATTTGCACGCCGCCACGGGTTTGATCCATCACGTCAGTCTGCGAGTCGTTATAACTGGCAACCAGGTCGATGGTCGGGTAGTGGCCAGTGCGTCGGAAACCGATCTCGTCGCGCGCGATGCGTTCATCCAGCCGGCTGGCAACAAGCGCCAGGTTTTGGGCCATTGCAAGATCAATCCAGCTTGCCTGATCGCCGGGATCCGGAGAGGGTAACGGGAAGGCATCGCCCGGCGCTGCAAGGTCCGCGACGTATTCACCGGTAATTTCGCGCAGCAGTTCGCTTGCGGTTGCCAATTCCCGTTTGGCACCGATTTCTGCGGCGACGGACTGATCGTATGCTGCCTGCGATTCCTGCACGTCTGTGATTGCGATCAGGCCGACTTCGAACCGTTGGCGCGCCTGCTCCAGTTGTCGCGCAATGGCGAGACGGTCAGCGCGAATGGACGTCAAGCGATCCTCTGCCGCCAGTACATCGAAATAGCGCTGCGATACCCGCACGATAAGATCCTGCTGGGCCGCCTCTTTTTCCGCTTCGGCTTTGGCGACCAGCTTGTGTGCCTGTTTCAGGCTAACGAGTTGATCCCAGCGAAACACGGTTTGCTGCAAATTGACCTGCCAGCCCGTCGTTTCGTTGGCTGATTCAAAAGACAGGGTGTCGATGCCGGTCCGATCCTGCACGATATTGCGACCGGACGAGTTCGCCTTCGTCAGTTGTCCCGCGGCGGACAGTTGTGGCAGCAATGCGCTGCGCGCCTGTGGCACCGCCTCGAGCGCGGCAAGGCGGCGCGACTCTGCCTCATGGATCAACGGGTCGCTTTGCAGCGCCTGCTGGTAGACCTCTAGCAAAGTAGCAGCGTGCAAAGCCGGTGCGGCACCAAGCAACACGGCGTAAAGCGCGAGCCGGTGTTTTTTATATTTATTCATTTGCAGCAGTCCACGTTTACGGCGCAAGGCGCGTCGGGTGTTATGGTTATGTATATCACTATATCAGCAAGCGGGTTTTACAGCCAGCGCCGGTCTCAATAGCGCGGAATGGCACTGTCAATGTCTTGCGCCCAGGCGTCAATCCCACCCTCGATGTTGACGACGGTAACAAATCCCGATTGATCCAGCAGCGCAGCAACCTGCGCACTGCGATGACCCGCGTGGCAGAGCACCGCGATGGGCAGCATTGGGTCGAGTTCATCAAGGCGCAACGGTACCTCACCCATCGGAATACATACGGCACCGTCAATCGCCGCGATTTCGATTTCCCATGACTCTCGGACGTCCAGCAGCTGCCAAAGTTCGTCACTTTCCTTGCGCTGCAGCCACTCTGCGGGACGCATGTCTTCAAACATGACTTAACTCACTTTGTTCTGTCATCGACGATGCTCAAACATGGCACTGCTCTCAATAGCGATGTGCAGGCAAGATTCCCGCCAGTCCGCAGATCACCAGGTAAAACCCGGGGGCTCATCGGCATTCTGTAGCCGTGCCAGGGAAGTCTCAAAAATGTTCGAGGACTTCCAGGCGCCGGCCTGGTCTTTTGTTACCACGATTGCGTCCATTACCGGATCATTGCCTGTCACGATAAAGAGTCTCCCTCCCGGTTTGAGCGCAGCAATGAAGCGCTCGTCGATAGCGGGAAGGGAACCGGTGACAGCAATGGCATCGAACTGACCCGCTGGCGGACCATCTTTAGCAGCATCATGGTGTTTCAAGGCAACGTTCACGATGTTCTGTTTACCGAGTTTCTCCTCTGCCGCGTTCAGAAAGTCCTGATAAATATCGACGCTGACGACACTCTGAGCCAGCAGCGCCAGACACGCCGTCAAATAACCGCTGCCTGTGCCTATTTCCAGGACTTCATCTTCAGGTGCAAGGAGAAGTGACTGCAAGAGTTTACCTTCTACCATGGGATACATCATTCGCTCCCCGTGACCAAGTGGAATCTCGGTCTCGGCATACGCAAGCAAATGGTAGGCTCCGGGCACAAAATCCTCCCGCGGCACCGTTCTCATTAGATCGAGCAGAGTGGGTTCAGGGATATCCCAGGTCCGAATCTGTTGATCGACCATTTGTCGTCTTATGCTTGCGGTATCCATTTTTGTCTACCCTTAACCTGTTGAATATCTGTGACTAAAAGTAAGTGTCCGTCCACACCGACCCGCCGTTTCCATGCCTGACCTGTTTCCGAATTATGGTGAATCACGCCGGTGAGGGGCAAGCGCTGGGCTATGCTTGATATTCAGTATTATTTCTACCCAAGAGTACCTCGCATCCCGGCACTCGATGAGTATTTTTCGAGTGCATAATAATAATAACAAACGGACCGGTAGCGACCCATGCTCGCGACCCATGCCGAAGAGGACACGGCGAATCTTGCGTTGCGAGCAAATCATAGACTGTCAAAGCCCCAATAACGACAACGCCGCTGTTGCGCTTGCCGGAGCGGTGCCGTGGTAGCGCTGGTGCTGGCGGCTTTCATGGGCGTGTTGGCGTTCGCCGGCGCGGGCATCGCTTTCCTCTTGTTCCGGCGCAAGCGCGAGCTGGAGCAGCAGCTGGATGAGTTTAACGACGAGTTGCTTGCAACCGCCGGCGATGCATCTGTAGGTCGCCGCCTTACCGAGTATAAAGAAACGTCGTTGTCTGACGTTGCAACCACGGTAAATCGGCTGTTCGACGCGCTGGCGGATCGCGACGATGAAATTCAGGACCGGGACCGGCTGTTCGCCGAGTTCGCCCGGACCATTCCGGAAGTGGTATTGATTCACGACGAGCGCATCCTGCTCGCAAATGACAGCGCGGCCAGCCTGGTCGGCCTGAATCGTGACCAACTAGCCGGTCGCGAGGCCGCCGATTTGGTGAAGCCCGCCTATCGCGCCTTGTTCCGCAAGACAATGTCGCGCCGCCTCGCCGGCGAAGACGTGCCCGAGCGCCTGGAAATACAGTTGATAAACGGCGACGGTCAAGGCCTGTGGGTTGAGGCGCAAAGTTCGCCTATCGAATATCGCGGTCAGCCGGCGATTCTGACCGTCGCGCGTGATGTCAGCTACCGCAAGAGCCTTGAAGTCAATTTGAGTCGGTCGAAGCGGCAGGCTCAGTACACTCTCGAATCCATTTCAGAGGGCGTAATCACCACCGATAACGAGGGTCGTATCGACTACATGAATCGTGCCGCGGAGGCTATGACCGGTACGGATCGTGAGGCAGCAGCAGGGCAACGTGCCAGCGAAATTTTTACCCTGATCGACGAGGCGGACCGTCGTTCGCTGGGCGACCCCGTGGATCGCTGTCTCGCCATGCGGCGGCGAGTGAATATGGGGCGCCGCGCTTTACTGGTTAGCAGCGATGCGGAGCATGAACATTCGGTGGAGATTACCGCCTCGCCGATTAAGGGGCCGGGTAACAGCATCACCGGCGCCGTTGTGGTTTTTCATGATGTCAGCGAACTGCGCGGCTTAACCAAGCAAATGAGTTACCAGGCGACGCACGATGCGTTGACAGGTTTGATCAACCGTCGTGAGTTTGAGCGCCGACTGCAAGAAGCGATGGACCAGGCTCATGCCGAGGAAACCAGCCATATCCTTTGCTACATGGACCTCGATCGATTCAAGGCCGTCAATGACAGTTGTGGTCACCTGGCTGGCGACAGCATGTTGCGGGAAGTTGCCTCGCTCATCAAGGATCAGGTTCGTGATTCGGATTTTGTCGGTCGTCTCGGCGGAGACGAATTTGGTACCTTGCTGGTTCGTTGCCCTATCGAGAAAGCGATACAGATTTCGACTGATATTTGCAACGCCGTTTCCGACTATCGATTCGTCTGGCAGGACAAAATTTTCAACATAGGAATTTCGATCGGTCTGGTGCAGGTAACCCAAACGAGCGGCAATCTTGAAGACATCGTCAGCGCTGCAGATTCAGCGTGTTATGTCGCCAAACAACGCGGCCGAGGACAGGTCCACGTTTATTCTTCGCGGGACGAAGCGATTGCACGCGAGCGCGGCGACATACAGTGGTTACGGCAGATGCAGGCCGCGCTGCACGAAGACCGGTTTGAACTGGCTTTGCAGTCAATAATCGCAACTGGAGCACAGGATACGGGCCCCGCCTTTGAAGTGCTGTTGCGCATGCCGGATGAGAACAACCGGCTTTCGACTTCGGCCGAGTTCTTGAGGCCGGCTCAGCGTTACCAGTTGATGCCGCAGATCGATCGCTGGGTCGTGTCTGCCACTCTCGCGGCATTGAGTAGCGGCGAGATTCGCTTGCCGCAAGGCCGCAGTTGCGCGATCAATATTTCCGGCCAGACGCTAAACGATGAAGGCTTTCTGAATTTCGTTGTAGATTCTCTCGATCGCAGCGGCGTTTTGCCTGAGAGCATCTCATTCGAAGTCAGTGAATCGGTTGTCACGAACGACGCGCAGAGTATTCAGCGTTTTATCGAGGTGCTGCACGGTATCGGATGTGAATTCGCGCTGGATGACTTTGGCTCGGGGCTTGGCGCATTTTCGCGACTCAAAACGCTATCCATCGACTATTTGAAAATTGACGGCGGTTATACGCGCAACTTGCTTGCGGATGAGATCAACCAGGAAACCATAATGGCGATGATCAAGCTGGCACGCACGATGCATTTTCGTGTTATCGCCGAGCAGGTTGAGAATCAGCAGGACTTCGACTGGTTACGCGATCAGGGCGTGGATTTTGTACAGGGCAAATTCATTGATGAGCCCGCAACCCTCGGCACCAACGTTGCCGCGTCTGGTCGGTTTCGTGCGCTGACCAGCTAGCGCCTGCGGAAAATCGCCCAAGGCTGTCAAGATTTGCCGGGGCCGCTCGCGTTTCGCGCAGCAAGTATCCGAGCTTTTATGGCGCAAAAAAAACCGCCGGCACATGGGCCGGCGGTCACTAATCCTGCTGCGACACTCAAGCTTAGAGTAGCGGCACCATCAGCAACGCCACGATGTTGATGATCTTGATCAGTGGGTTGATCGCCGGACCCGCGGTGTCTTTATAGGGATCCCCGACCGTGTCGCCGGTAACGGCCGCTTTATGTGCGTCTGAGCCTTTGCCGCCGCAGTTGCCGTCCTCGATGTACTTCTTGGCGTTATCCCATGCGCCGCCTCCCGTCGTCATCGAGATGGCAACGAAAAGGCCGGTAACGATCGTACCGAGCAGCAAGCCGCCCAGCGCTTTCGGACCCAGCAACAGGCCAACGGCCAGCGGCACCAGGATTGGCAGCAGCGAGGGCACAATCATTTCCTTGATTGCTGCGCGGGTCAGCAAATCGACCGCGCGGCTGTAATCCGGTTTACCTGTGCCTTCCATGATGCCCGGGATTTCGCGGAACTGACGACGCACTTCTTGCACAACGGAGCCCGCGGCACGACCCACTGCTTCCATCGCCATCGATCCGAACAGAAACGGCACGAGGCCACCTATGAACAGGCCGATGATGACCAGATGGTCGGACAAATCAAAATCAACGACGATGCCGGCAGTCTCCAGCGCATTCGTGTAATCCGCGAACAACACGAGTGCCGCGAGACCGGCAGAGCCGATCGCATAACCCTTGGTTACCGCTTTTGTCGTGTTGCCGACTGCATCGAGCTGATCAGTAATCTTGCGAACTTCCGGTGGCAGTTCTGACATTTCGGCAATGCCACCGGCGTTGTCAGTGATCGGTCCAAAGGCATCCAGCGCTACAACGACGCCGGTCATCGACAGCATGGTGGTAGCGGCGATAGCAATGTTGTAGAGGCCCGCGAGGGAATCGCCTGCCGGGGCCAATGCAAATGCGCCCCAGATACTGGCGCAGACGGCGAGGACGGGCAGGGCGGTCGATTTCATCGAAATCCCGAGCCCGGCAATGATGTTGGTCGCATCACCGGTGAGGGAGGCTTCCGCAATCGTTTTGACGGGTTTGAATTCTGTGCCCGTGTAGTACTCGGTGATGACGACCATGGCGGCGGTCAGCACCAAACCAATCAGCGCGGAGCCGTAAATGCCCATCGCATTCCCGGAACCGCCCATCATCATGGTGGTAATCGGATAGAACGCGAGACCGGCAAGAACACCCGCAACGATCATGCCCTTATAAAGGGCCCCCATCACTTTGCCGCCGTCCGAGGTGCTGACGAAAAAGGTGCCAATGATTGACGCAACGATTGAAACTGCGCCCAGCACCAGCGGATAAATAATAGCCTCGGGGCCAAGCGCCTGCGTCACCAGGCTGCCAAGCAGCATGGTGGCAATAATAGTGACCGCATAGGTTTCGAAAAGGTCAGCTGCCATGCCGGCGCAGTCACCCACATTGTCACCCACGTTGTCAGCGATTACGCCAGGATTGCGGGGGTCGTCTTCCGGAATTCCAGCTTCAACTTTGCCGACGAGGTCGGCGCCTACGTCGGCACCTTTCGTGAAAATGCCGCCGCCGAGACGCGCGAAGATTGAGATCAACGAGCCGCCGAAGGCAAGTCCAACCAGCGCATGAATTGCATGATCGATCGTTTCTCCCATCGACATCAGCACAAGGTAGTAGCCTGCGACGCCAACCAGACCGAGGCCAACCACGAGCAGGCCGGTAATCGCGCCGCCGCGGAACGCGACGTTAAGCGCCGCGTTCACGCCGACGGTAGCTGCCTGAGCCGTACGCACATTGGCGCGCACCGAGACAAACATACCGATATAGCCAGCCAGAGCAGAGAAAAGTGCACCTATCGCAAAGCCAATGGCGGTGAGCCAATCCAGCGCTATACCCAGCACGATAAACAACACGACGCCGACAATGCCGATCGTAAAATACTGCCGGTTCATGTAAGCGCCTGCGCCTTCCTGAATCGCCAGCGAAATCTTTTGCATCCGCTCGTTGCCGGCTGGTTGCTTCAGAATCCACTGCGTGGACAAGAGGCCATACAAAATAGCGGCAACACCTGCCCCTATAGACAGCCAAAGTGCCAACTCATTAGTCATGCGATTTTCTCCTGGTCTTAAGTCCCCATCGCAGCCCGAGTGCGCTACGAATCGTTTCTTTTTAAGTTATGTGTGATCAGGCGACCCGTGTTGGCGCCTGTTGGTCGTACGTGCGGGCATCACCTTTAGTCAGTGTGGCAACAAGCCCACGCTGCAGGCGGCGACGCCGCGGTATCGATCTGGCAAAGATTGGCGTTTACTGTTGCGGCGCCGGGATGAAAAAGCTCCGTTACGACCGGTCCGCCGGTCGCAAAAGCGCGGCATCATACCACAAATTTGTCGTTCAGCCGCTTCTTAACCGGCAGGCCTTTGAGGGTAACGTACTTCGGTAAGCCATTGATAAATGGAGGGTAATCTTCGCCTTTGATCAGCGGTGCCAGGTAGCGGCGAGCAGCTTCGGTAATGCCAAAGCCATCCTTCGAAATATAGCGCCGTGGGACCATTTTTTCCTTGTTGGCGATCCTGGACAACGGCGCCTCCGCGATCTTCCAGCGATAGGGCTTATCAGAGACGCGCTTGATGACGGGCATCACCGCGGTCTTGCCCGCCAACGCGAATTCGACAGCAGCCTTGCCTACTGCGTAGGCCTGTTTGACATCGACCGCGGACGCGATATGCCGGGCCGAGCGTTGCAGGTAGTCGGCAACGGCGTAGTGATATTTGTAACCCAGCGCCTCGCGAACCATGTTGGCGACGACGGGCGCAACACCGCCAAGTTGTGCGTGGCCGAACGCGTCACGCGTGCCGGCTTCCGCCAGAAACTTGCCGTCCTTGTAGCTCGCCCCCTCACTGACGACAATCACGCAGTAGTCGTATTTCTCAACGCAGGCCTTGACCCGCTTGAGAAACGCTGTTTTGTTAAACGGAATCTCCGGGAAAAGAATGATGTGCGGCGCATCAGCCGGTTTTGATCCTGCCAGGCCTCCGGCCGCCGCTATCCAGCCGGCATGACGGCCCATGACTTCGAGAATGAACACTTTCGTGGACGTCTTGGCCATTGACAAGACATCGAGCGCTGCCTCACGCGTGGATACGGCGACGTATTTGGCGACCGAGCCAAAGCCGGGGCAGGTGTCGGTGATCGGCAGGTCGTTATCGACGGTTTTTGGAATCCCGAGACAGCTCACCGGGTAACCCATGCGCTTTGAAATCTGTGACACTTTGTGTGCCGTGTCCATTGAATCATTGCCGCCGTTATAAAAAAAATAAGCAATATCATGCGCACGGAAAACATCGATCAAGCGCTCATATTGCGCTCGGTTTTCCTCTAGCCCTTTTAGCTTGTAACGGGCGGAGCCAAAGGCGCCGCCGGGTGTGTGACGCAACGCCGCAATGGTTGCCGCGGTCTCGCGGTTTGTGTCGATCATGTCCTCGGTTAAGGCGCCGATGATGCCGTGCCGACCCGCGTAGACATTACTAATCTTGTTGCGATGCTTGCGCGCTGTTTCGATGACACCGCAGGCGCTGGCGTTGATAACGGCTGTAACGCCGCCGGACTGGGCATAAAACGCATTCTTTTTGGACATGGGCCTGGGACCTTTTCGATGGTGGCGAAACGCACAACAGAATAACGGAAACGACGCGCTGCTTCACGAGTGGCTGCCTGGAATCCGGAATTGAGGGCCGCTACCGGGCGGGCTTCATTGACCCATCTCAAAATTGTGGGTAGCGTACCCGGCCCTGCAGGTGGGCATCGCGAAGCATGCCTTGGCAGGATCCTTGAATTACACGATAAAATGGGTAAGTAGAGATGCGTATCGTACTGTTGGGCGCGCCAGGCTCGGGTAAGGGTACCCAAGCCAAGATTTTGATGGCCGAGCAAAATATTCCGCAAATTTCGACGGGCGACATGCTGCGGGCCGCGGTTGCGGCAGGCACACGCTTTGGCAAGCAGGCGAAAAAAGTCATGGATTCCGGTGACTTGGTGTCAGACGAGATCGTACTTGGCATCATAAGCGAGCGGCTGAACGAGCCTGACGTCGAGAACGGCTTCATTCTCGACGGCTTTCCGCGCACTGAACAACAAGCACTCGATCTCGAGGAGCTGTTAAACGATCTGGAAATGCCACTCGATGCGGCAGTGCTGATGGACGTCGATTTCGACATCCTGATGAAACGGCTGACGGGTCGCCGTACCTGTTCTGCGACAGGAAAACTGTTGAATGTGCATTTCTCGTCGCCTGAGGAATTCGAAGAGTGCCGGCAAGCCGGCGGCGAACTGATACAGCGCGAGGACGATAACGAAGAAACTATCGGCAATCGCCTGAACGTTTATCGCGAGCAAACCGAACCGCTCGTCGAGTTCTATCGCGACCGCGACCTGTTAAAGACAATCGACGCCGACGGTGCCGTTGACGAAGTCAACAAGCGCCTGCTGGCAATTATTTAGCCGCCCAGGAGCTCGAGCAGGTCGTCGCCCACCAACTCCTGTCGCCAGCCACGCAAGACACGTAATTGTCGGTTCCCGTCTATTGCCGCACTGAGTTCCCGGCGCGGCGCCAACACTTCGGCTGCGATGCCCAATTCTTTCGCACGAGCGGCGACTTTTTTCTGCAAAGCTTTCAATAGCGCCTTTTGCGCATCATCGGGTCGCACTGGCGCCACATAGTGCTCATCGTCCGCCTGTTCGGCTTCACGCAATATCGCGAGCAGGTCATCGCCCGAATGACGCACGACGCCGGACTGAATGTTGTTGATCCGGCCAAGAGCCGCAACGGTGGACGGATTATTGATCGCAATATCCAGCAGAACAGCATCCCGCAAGATCCATTGTCGCGGTTTATCGCTGTGTTCCGCGCGACGTTCACGCCAGTCAGCCAATCTGACCGCGGCGCGGCGCGCGCGGCCCTGGAGGTTTCTCGCACCTTTGACACGATCAACTGCCGTCCCGGGAGCCATTTCATACAGCGACCGATCGAGCAGTTCCGCGCTGTCTTGCTCCGCCCACCCCAGGCGGCCGACGGCATCGAGCCGTTTCGTGAGTTCTTCACAGGCGGGCAGTAACCATGCCACATCTTCTGCTGCGTACCGAAGTTCCGCCGCCGACAACGGGCGCCTGCTCCAGTCGGCGCGGGTATGCGATTTCTCGAGTTGGACGTCGAAAAGTTCGTTGACGAGGTTGGCATAGCCCATCTGCGGAGCATGGCCAAGCAACGCAGCGGCAACCTGGGTATCGAACACGCCCGCAGGGAGCCGGCCTGATGATTGAATCACGACCTCAAAATCCTGCCGGCCCGAGTGCAGTACCCAATCGGGTGCGAGTATTGCATCCCAAAATGCGTCAAGGTTTTCAGCGGCCAGGGGGTCGGCACACCACAGTTCTTCGCCAATCGAAAATTGCACCAGGCATAGCTGCGCGTAATAGGTTTTTTCGCGCATGAATTCGGTATCAACGCCAATCTGCGCCGCGCCGGTTAACGCGTCACAAGCCGCTTGCGGCTGTGCGAGATCAATGTATCGGTGTTCTGCCATCTGCCCTATTCAGCGGGGTTCGATTCCGCAGGTTAACATGCGATGATTTCGACTACGCGACTAATGACAGCTTGCCGATTTGCTGCTACTTCTCAAAACATTTGCCGATATCCTCGCACTGCGAAAGGGGCCGCAGGACGTTCCCTCCTCGAGCGTCGTGTTGCTTATTTCTGTCGCGATGTTTCTTCTATCGTCGTTTGCTGCTATCACCTTGATTGCGGTGAGTGAGGACACTAATTATTTCCTCACGCTACTTTCCTACGTGCTTGGTCTTGCGTTTTACGCGGCAATCATCTTTGTATCCGGTCACGCCGGCCGAATGCTATCGGCAATCTCCAGCATTATCGCTTGCGGCGCCATGATTACCTTGCTGTTCGTTATCGAGTTTTCTTTATTTGAACCGTTGCTCGGTCGGGATATCGCGGGATTGTTTGCCACGCTGATAATTTTCTGGTCGGTTCCGGTCGAAGGCCACATTATCGCGGCGGCGATCAGCCAGCACTGGTTTGTTGGTATCGTTATCGCCATGATTGCATTCATTCTTCAGTACGGGCTGCAGAGCGCTATCGGCGCCTGAATGGACAAAAGCTAAGATGCACCTTCATATACTCGGTATCTGCGGCACGTTTATGGGTGGCGTGGCGGCGCTGGCACGAGCAGCCGGGCATGATGTCACAGGCAGCGATGCCAACGTCTATCCACCCATGAGCACGCAGCTCGAACGGCTTGGCGTCGACGTGCACGAGGGCTACGACGACACGGTCTTGTCCCTTGCACCTGATACCGTCGTTATCGGCAACGCCCTTAGTCGCGGCAACCCGAGCGTCGAGGCCGTGCTGGACTCAGGATTGCCGTATCTCTCCGGGCCTGAATGGCTTGCCCGGCACGTGCTGAAAGACCGGCACGTCATTGCGGTAGCGGGTACCCACGGTAAGACAACTACCGCCAGCATGTTGGCCTGGATTCTGGAGTTCGCGGGCAAAGCCCCTGGCTTCCTAATCGGCGGTGTCCCGGAAAATTTCGGCGAGACGGCCCGCTACGGCGCTTCTGAATTTTTTGTGGTTGAGGCAGATGAATACGACACCGCGTTTTTCGACAAGCGCGCGAAGTTCGTGCACTACCGGCCGCGCACCGCGGTATTGAACAACCTCGAGTTCGATCACGCTGATATTTACAAAGATCTTGACGCGATTCTCTGGCAATTCCACCAGTTGATTCGGAGCGTGCCTGGCAACGGCCGGTTGATCGTGAACGACGCGGACCAGCAGCTTAAATCCCTGTTGCGTATGGGCTGTTGGACGGCAACCGAATCGTTCAGTCACGGTGGCGACGGCGACTGGCGCGCGGAATTTGCCGACGAACAGGAGCGCCAGATTCATTTCAGGCACAACGGCGACGAAGCGGCCGGTCACTGGCAACTCAGTGGCAGCTACAATCTTGAAAACGCGATTGCGGCGACCGCCGCAGCGCAGTCCGCCGGAGTCGATCTGGCAACCGCTGTCGCAGCCCTGGCCGAGTTTGGCGGCGTCAAGCGACGCCTCGAACAGACGGCCGCGGTTAGCGGCATCGTCATTTATGACGACTTTGCGCATCATCCCACGGCTATTCGCCGTACCATCGAAGGAATGCGGCGTCGATTTCCAACGGGGCGGCTGATTATCGCCCTCGAAGCACGGTCCAACACGATGAAACTGGGCGCTCATGATGAGAAATTGGGTGACGCATTATCCGGCGCGGACAGCGTCGTTTTGTATACGCCGCCGGAGCTGGAAGGACTTGTCGTTGCGATCCGCGGCGTGCTGCAGGAGCGTTTGCACGCCGTCACAACTTACGACCAGCTGGTGCAGGATCTGCGCGCGATGCTGCAGCAAGGCGATCATTTGATTTTTATGAGCAACGGCGGATTTGGCGGCGTGCGTCAAAAATTGACCCAACTGCTAAATAGAGTGCAGGCCTGACAACCAGGTTGGCAGACGCGAACTATACTTAAGTCAGTTCATTGGTTCTCGGTTGCCTGTGACACAGAAGGTCTCATGCGAATCCCCCTGTTTCCCCTGCAAACTGTGCTCTATCCGGGCGGGCCGCTGCCGTTGCGTATATTTGAGGCTCGCTACCTGGATATGGTGAGTTCCTGTTTGCGCGACGAGTCACCGTTTGGAATTGTGCAAATCCGGCGGGGCAGCGAAACTGGTGCGTCCGAAATCTGGAGCGTCGGCACCCTGGCGACCATATCTGACTGGTATCAGGGCAGCGACGGAATCCTTGGCATCACTGCGCTTGGCGATCGACGTTTCCGTGTGATTTCGAAAGAACAGGGCGACGATGGCCTGTTGCACGGCAACGTCGAGCTACTGCCAATTGTCGAACCCTTCGCTCTGCCCGAAGAATATCTGCCGCTTGTGCAGATACTGGACGGAGTGATGAACGATCTTGGCGCGCTTTATGAAGACTTGCCAAGACAATACGACGACGCCGTGTGGCTTAGCTACCGGTTTGCGGAGATTCTGCCGTTCACGCCTGAGCAAAAACAAGACTGCCTGGAGATTGACGATCCGCTGAAACGACTCCAGCTCATTCGTAGTGCATTGCGCGATGTGCGCGGTATTAACCCGAGCTAGGTCCGCAAGCTCAAACAAGCTGGGGCAAAACCTCGGATGCTGCCGCAAGCGTTAGTTCGAGCTCTTCGTCCCCGTGCGCTGCGGAAATAAAGCCCGCTTCGAACGCAGACGGCGCAAAATAGATGCCGCGATCCAGCATGCCGTGAAAGAAGCGTTTAAAACGCCCGATATCGGCGGCCGCGACCTGCGAGTAGTGACGAATCGGCGCGTCGTCGCTAAAAACAAAACCGAACATGCCGCCTGCGTACTCTGTTGCCAGCGGTACCCCAGCCCTGGCCGCGATCTCAGCGAGGCCTGCTGTCAACTGTTGCGCGCGGGCTTCGAGTCGTGCGTAAAAGCCGTCCTCCTGCAGAGCCGTCAGCGTTGCAATACCTGCTGCCATCGCCACCGGGTTACCGGACAAGGTGCCGGCCTGGTAAACCGGACCGTCCGGTGCGAGATGCGCCATGATGTCAGCCCGCCCGCCGAACGCGGCGGCGGGCATGCCGCCACCAATGACTTTGCCGAGTGTCGTCAAATCAGGAGAGATGCCGTGCATGGCCTGTGCGCCACCGTGTGCTACCCGAAAGCCCGTCATCACTTCGTCGAAAACCAGTATCGCGCCGACAGCGGCGCAGGCATCAGAGAGCGCTTGCAGAAAACCCGCGACCGGCGGCACCATGTTCATATTGCCTGCGATGGGCTCAACGATGACACAGGCGATCTCTTCAGAAAATTTCTCGAACGCTTGTTGCACAGCGCCGATATCATTGAAAGGCAGCGTGACGGTGTGTTCGGCGAGCGCTGCCGGTACGCCCGGCGAGCTCGGAATGCCCAACGTCAGTGCACCGGACCCTGCTTTAATTAACAGTGAGTCCGAATGGCCGTGGTAGCAGCCCTCAAATTTTATAATCTTGTCGCGTCCGGTAAAGCCGCGTGCCAGGCGTATGGCGCTCATTGTGGCTTCCGTACCTGAACTCACCATGCGCACGCGTTCAATGGACGGCATCGTTCTGCAAATCATACTGGCGATCCTGGTTTCGAGCGTGCAGGGCGCACCAAAACTCAAACCATTCGCCGCGGTCTCTTTTACCGCCGCGACCACCTCAGGATGGGCGTGTCCGAGAATCATCGGACCCCAGGAACCCACGTAATCTATCAGTCGGCGACCGTCTTCTGTTTCTACCCACGCACCTCTGGCGCTTTTAAAGAAAACGGGATCACCGCCGACGCCCGCGAATGCACGCACCGGCGAATTAACTCCGCCGGCAATGTATTTTTTCGCCTCGGCGAACTGTGTCATGCGAATTCCTTTTTTCTGTGAGCAGGCAGGCCACCGCATGCTACCGAAGCCCGTGCATGGCGGAAAGTCCGCGTTGCCAGGCGCGGTTGACAGGTCAGGCGCGAGTCGCCACAGTCCTTTGTATATGAAAACTTACATGTGCCTGATCTGCGGCTATATCTATGACGAAGAGGAGGGCGACCCGGAAGGCGGTCTCCCGCCGGGCACGCGCTGGGACGATGTGCCGCTATCCTGGCGCTGTCCCGATTGCGGAGCCGGCAAGGAAGACTTCGAAATGGTCGAGGTTTGAGCGTGATGGCAAGACGAGATTTCTAGGGACTAAGCTGCCTGTCCATTTGCAGTGCCTCAAAGCCTTTCTCATGCAGCATCGCCGGCACCCCGTCATCTCCGATAAGGTGCAAAGCACCAACAACAACGAGATAGTCATCGTGGTGCCGCAACAAATTTACGATTTGCCCGGTCCAGTTGCGATTACGTTCAACGACAATCTCCCTGTACAGAGTCGGTTGTTCTTGCATATCCTCTAGCGCAATGTTCTCCATGGTTCGCATGTCACCGCGCTGCCAGGCATCGATCAGTTCATTCATTTCGTGTTCGATATCCGGCCCGTCCTCAAGCGTCGTCATTACCAGCGTGCGCTGCGCGTCAAGCGGCAGCCGGTCCAGAATTTCGAGTTGTTCGCGCAGCGTTTCAAGTCCCTCAATGGGCTTGCCGGCCTCCAACGCGCGTTGCAAAAGGTGATTTTCCAGGCCGAGCGTCGCGTCGAACCCGAGCCTGGCCAGCAAGATTTGCTCGATAGACATTGCCGCCAGCCACGGCTCGCTCTTGGCCATCGTGTCAAGCGGTACGCCGATAGCGTTGGCAAGACGTGTGGCGCGGGCGAACTCAGTATTGCCAAGTAGCGCGGCCAGGTTACCGTCCCCTTGAATAACCCCCAGTTCAGTTACAATGCGCGCGGCGTCACGCGGATCAAGGTCATCCATGTCGAGTTCCATGACAACGGTCTCGGCGTCATCAAATGCCGCATAGATGCCATCGGGTAGCGGGTAATCCGTCGCCCGCAACAGGTGCACGGATGCCAGCAAATAGACATCGTTGTGTTCGCCCTTGATGTGCCAAAGCGGCAGGCGCAAAGCCTCCTCCGCCATGGCCGTTCCCGCGAACAAGAGCGTTGCAATCGCAGTAAGCAGATACCGTCTCATGCCGCTGCATCCTCAACCTGCACCCAGACAAGCTGCTCTTCGATACTGCCATCCTCGTGCAGTTCAACCCGGCGGTAGGCCGGCGGTCGATCGTCCAGTGCGAATTCCTTGCTGCCCGGCATGAACTGGCGGCAGGTCGATGGCGTACCGATAATGCGTATCCCGGCGTGCATCTGATCAAAGTCCTGATGCACGTGGCCGAACAAACAACCGCGCACCTTCTTGAGATCCTTAAGCAGTGCAAGCAATTCGTCGCCATTCTCGAGGCCGACGGTATCCAGCCACGGCGTGCCGACGGCAAGCGGCGGATGATGCAAACAAACGAGGACGTGTGCGGCCTCGCTCTGCGCCACGAGTTTCCGCAGCCGGTTCAGTTCGGCGGTCGAGACCCAACCGCCAGCGCTGTCCTGTTTGCAGCTGTCGATCCCTGCAATTAACCAGTCGTGCTGGCGATGCGTACCGCAGTAGCGAAAGGGCGCTGCATGCAGAGCTTGCTGCATCAATTCGCGCACATCGTGATTGCCGGGTACGCACAATACGGGTAGGTCGAGCGCAACGAACTGTCGGGTGAAGTTTTCGTAAGCGCCGCGGCTGTCATCTTGAACAAGATCGCCCGTCATCGTGACAATGTCCGCCGTCCACTGCGACTTCCTAACGTGGTTTAGAACAGCGGCCAAGGTATTGTGGGTGACGGTGCCGCGCAAATTCCCACCTGTTTCCGCAAACAGGTGCGGGTCGGTTATCTGCAAGACTCGCAGGGTTGGGGCTGGTTTGTTGATGAAGCAGCTCTCGCGACACGCGTCAACTGAAATACTATCGCGAGTGGTCGTTGGAGGCCAGCGCCGGGACCGACGCTGGCCACACTGTGTTAGCCCCTAGTAGCGATAATGTTCCGGTTTGAACGGACCGTCGGTCGCAACGCCGATGTACTTCGCCTGTTCCTTAGAGAGTTCGGTCAGCCGCGCACCGATGCGGTCAAGATGCAGGCGCGCTACTTTCTCGTCGAGGTGTTTCGGCAAAACGTACACGCCGACCTGGTACTTGTCGGAATGATTCCACAACTCAATTTGTGCCAGCACCTGGTTGGTGAAGGAATTCGACATTACGAAACTTGGGTGGCCGGTACCGCATCCCAGGTTAACGAGTCGGCCTTCGGCTAACAGGATAAGTCGTTTGCCGTCGGGAAAAATGATGTGATCGACTTGTGGCTTGATGTTTTCCCATTCAAATTTCTTCAAATGCTCAACATCAATTTCATTGTCGAAATGACCGATATTGCAAACGATCGCCTGATCGCGCATTTTTTCCAGGTGTTTGCCCTCGATAATGTGGTAATTACCCGTTGCGGTTACGAAGATATCTACCTTGTCGACTACGTCATCGAGCCGCACGACGCGGTAGCCTTCCATTGCTGCCTGCAATGCGCAAATCGGATCAACCTCCGTGATCATAACGGTTGCGCCGAGGCCACGTAGCGACTGCGCTGATCCTTTACCTACATCGCCGTAACCGCAAACGAGCGCTACCTTGCCAGCAATCATTACGTCGGTAGCTCGCTTAATCGCGTCTACGAGCGATTCGCGGCAGCCGTACAAATTGTCAAACTTGCTCTTCGTGACCGAGTCATTCACGTTAAACGCCGGGCACTTCAGGCTGCCTTCTTTCTGCATGTCGTACAGGCGCTTGACGCCGGTGGTTGTCTCTTCTGACACGCCGCGCACACCTTTCATGATGTCCGGATACTTGTCGTGCATGAGCTGCGTCAAGTCGCCGCCGTCGTCGAGCAGCATGTTTGGTTGCCAGCCGTCGGGGCCATTGATGGTCTGCTCGACACACCACCAGTATTCGTCTTCTGTCTCACCTTTCCAGGCAAATACCGGCACACCACTCGCCGCAATGGCTGCAGCGGCATGATCCTGGGTAGAGAAAATATTGCAGGAGGACCAGCGCACTTCTGCGCCCAGAGCCGTCAAGGTTTCGATCAGGACGGCAGTTTGGATAGTCATGTGCAGGCAACCCGCAATTCGCGCACCCTTCAGCGGCTGCTTCTTGCCGTATTCCGTGCGCAGCGCAACGAGCCCCGGCATCTCGGTTTCTGCAATCGCGATTTCTTGCCGACCGAAACCGGCCTGCGCGATATCGGCAACCTTATAATCTTCCTTTGACAGGGCAACAACCTTGCTGCTCATGAACTTCTCCTAGAATTTTCAGTAATGATTTTTGTTCGAAACAGGTAACGAATTGGTGCGTGCTACGCGGCAGCGGCACCTCGAAGTGCATCGGCGCGGTCGGTGCGTTCCCAGCTAAGATCGAGGTCTTCGCGACCGAAATGGCCGTAGGCCGCCGTGGCTTTGTAAATAGGCTTGATCAGGTCAAGCATTTTCAAAATGCCGAAGGGGCGCAGGTCGAAATTTTCGCGAATCAACGCGGTCAGTCGGTCCTCGCTGACTTTGCCGGTGCCGAAGGTCTGCACGCTGATCGAGGTTGGCTCCGCAACACCGATCGCGTAGGACACCTGGATTTCACAGCGGTCAGCGAGCCCTGCCGCAACGATATTTTTCGCGACATAGCGGCAGGCATAGGCGGCCGAGCGGTCGACCTTCGATGGATCCTTGCCGGAGAATGCGCCGCCGCCGTGGCGCGCAGAACCGCCGTAAGTATCAACGATGATCTTGCGTCCGGTCAGGCCGCAGTCGCCCATGGGTCCACCAATCTCGAAGCGACCCGTCGGATTTATATGGTACTGCGTTTCGTTCGTTAGCCATGCCGATGGCAAAACGGGCTTAATAATTTCCTCCAGCACTGCCTCCTTCAGGTCTTTCATACTGATGTCGGCGTGGTGCTGCGTCGACAGCACCACGGCATCGATGCCCGTCGGTTTTTCATTCTCGTAACGAAACGTGACCTGGCTCTTGGCGTCGGGTCGCAACCACGGCAACGTTCCATTCTTGCGAACTTCTGCCTGTCGTTTTACCAGGCGATGCGCGAACGTAATTGGCGCCGGCATCAGAACATCGGTTTCATTGGTTGCGTAGCCGAACATCAGTCCCTGATCGCCCGCGCCCTGGCTTTCCGCGTCTTCTCGATCGACGCCTTGCGCAATGTCAGGAGACTGTTTGCCCAGCGCGTTAATCACGGCGCACGATTCACCATCGAATCCCATGTCGGAATCGGTATAGCCGATCTCCAGGACTGTTTTTCGGACGAGTTCTTCGATGTCCACCCAGGCGCTGGTCGTGACCTCGCCCGCCACCAGTACCATGCCGGTCTTGACGAGCGTTTCGCAGGCAACCCGCGCGCTTGTGTCTTGTTCCAGAATGGCGTCGAGTACAGCGTCGGAAATCTGATCAGAGATTTTATCGGGATGGCCCTCGGAAACGGATTCGGAGGTGAATAGGTAGGCGTTGCTCATCAATTAATCACATAGTCGGTGGAAATGGAGCGGAATTGTACCTATTGCCCGCGGGAAGTACCACGTGCGGAACGTAACCCTCTGTATCAGCGCCGTTCCGGGCTTACGCTTGCTCCGCTGCGTTGAAACAGCCAAAATGCGCGAGCTTTGTCCCGCACCCGACCCGGTCATTTAACAATAACGCCGCATGCAGCGGCCCCGGCCCCATATTATGTCTGAAAAAGCCACCCGCATGACTCCCGCCGGCCAACCGAGCCGCCGCCAGCTGGCCAACGCAATACGGGCGCTGAGCATGGATGCCGTGCAGGCCGCGAATTCCGGTCACCCCGGCGCGCCGATGGGCATGGCGGATATTGCCGAAGTGCTGTGGAACGATTTCTTGAAACACAACCCGGCCAACCCGGAGTGGCTCGACCGTGATCGTTTCGTGTTGTCGAACGGCCACGGTTCGATGCTGCTTTACAGCCTGCTGCATCTAGCGGGCTACCCCTTGAGCATGGACGAGATTCGCCACTTCAGACAGTTCGGTTATCGCACGGCCGGCCATCCGGAGCATGAGGCGGAGCTCGGCATTGAGACGACGACCGGGCCGCTGGGGCAGGGCATCAGCAACGCGGTCGGGATGGCGCTTGCCGAGAAGATGCTGGCTGCGCAGTTCAATCGGCCGGGTCACGACATTGTCGACCACCGTACCTGGGTATTCCTCGGTGACGGCTGTCTGATGGAAGGTATTTCGCACGAAGCCTGCTCGCTGGCCGGCACGCTGAAGCTCGGCAAGCTCATTTGCCTGTATGACGATAACGGCATATCGATCGATGGCGAAGTCGAGTCCTGGTTTACCGACGATACTGCTAAACGGTTCCGTGCCTACGGGTGGCATGTGGTCGACGATGTTGACGGGCACGACAGTACGGCTGTTGCTGCAGCGATCAACCGGGCAATGTCCGAGGGCGAACGGCCGTCGCTGATCTGCTGCAAAACCATCATCGGGTATGGCGCGCCGCATAAAAAAGGGACAGCGAGCACGCACGGCGCGCCCCTCGGCGAGGAGGAAGTTGCGGCGGCGCGCAAGGAGCTTGACTGGCCGTACGCCCCGTTCGAAGTGCCCGCCGAGATCGTCAACGCCTGGGACGCCCGCGAGTCGGGTGCTGCGCGCGAACAGGACTGGCAGCAACGCTTCACCGCCTACCAGTCAAAACACCCCGAGTTGGCCAAAGAATTTCTGCGCCGCCAACACGGCGAGCTGCCGGCAGACTGGGATCAGTATGCCGCAGCGAAAATTGCCGACATCGCAAATGCCGGCGCCACGATGGCGACGCGCAAGGCGTCGCTTGTCGCGTTGAACGCATTTGCGCCCGTCTTGCCCGAACTCGCGGGTGGCTCTGCCGACCTGACCGGCTCAAACCTCACAGAACACGAGGGCTCAGTGAAAATCAGCGGGGATGACGCCGCGGGAAACTACATCTTTTTCGGCGTGCGCGAGTTCGGGATGTCCGCGGTATGCAACGGTATGGCGCTGCACGGCGGCATCATTCCCTACAGCGGTACCTTTCTCACGTTTTCCGATTACGCTCGCAATGCACTGCGCATGGCGGCGTTGATGCAGCTGCAAAACATTTTCGTTTACACGCATGATTCAATCGGTCTCGGTGAAGACGGTCCCACCCACCAGCCGGTCGAGCACACAGCAAGCCTGCGCCTGATGCCCAATATGGACGTTTGGCGGCCCTGCGATTCGGTTGAAACGGCGGTGGCCTGGCGTGCGGCCATCGAACGTCGCAACGGTCCGACCAGTCTCGTGCTGACACGACAAAATGTCCCTCACCAACCGCGCGATACCGCGCAACTCGGCAACATTGCACGCGGTGGCTATATCCTGAGCGACAGCGACGGTGACCCTGACCTGGTAATTATTGCGACGGGCTCCGAGATCGCGCTGGCGCAGGGCGCCGCAGACGAATTGCGTCGAGAAGGCGTGGCGGTGCGCGTCGTATCGATGCCCTGCGTTGAGGTGTTCGACCAGCAGCCGGCGGACTATCGGGCAAGCGTCCTGCCGCACAGCGCAACGGCGCGACTGGTCGTCGAAGCCGGTGTTACCGCGGGCTGGTGGCGCTTTGCCGGCGCGCAGGGTGCAATAGTCGGGCTCGATCACTACGGCGCATCGGCACCCGCGCCGGAATTATTTGAACATTTTGGTTTCAGTATCGGGAACGTCGTCGCGAAGGCGCGCGATGTGCTTGCACAAAACTAAACGGCCGGCGATTGCCGGCATGAAAAACTCTGGGAGTAGACGATGACAATTAAAGTAGGCATCAACGGCTACGGCCGCATTGGCCGCAATATTTTACGTGCGCTTTATGAGGGTGAGCGTCGTAAGGACATCGAAATCGTAGCGGTTAATGACCTGGGAGATGCCCATACGAACGCGCACCTGACGCGGCGCGATACCGCGCACGGCCGCTTTCCCGGCACCATCAAAGTCGATGGCGATTCGATGCTCGTCAATGGTGATCGCATCAAGGTTCTGGCCGAGCGTGATCCGTCGAAGTTGCCTTGGGGCAAGCTCGGCGTTGACATCGTGCTGGAGTCCACGGGCCTGTTCGCGTCCAAAGAAAAAGCCGCGCTGCACATTCAGGGCGGCGCAAAAAAAGTGGTTATTTCTGCACCTGCCGGCAGTGACATGCCGACGATCGTTTACGGCGTAAATCACCAAACGCTGACCGCCGCGGACGCAATTATTTCCAATGCATCGTGCACGACGAACTGCCTCGCGCCGCTCGTCAAGCCGCTACACGAAAAAATTGGCGTAAAACACGGCCTGATGACAACGATTCACGCCTACACGAATGACCAGGTCCTGACCGATGTATTTCACAAGGACCTGCGCCGGGCGCGCTCGGCCACGATGTCGCAAATCCCGACGAAAACCGGTGCAGCCGCAGCGGTAGGTCTTGTGATGCCGGAGCTGGCAGGCCGACTGGACGGTTACGCCATGCGTGTACCGACGATCAACGTATCGGCGGTCGACCTGACGTTCGTCGCCGAGCGCGAAACGAGCATCGACGAGATTGACAAGATCATGAAGGAGGCGGCCAACGGACCCTTGCAGGGTGTGCTCGCGTACAACGATGAGCCGCTCGTATCGATCGACTTCAACCACGACCCGGCGTCATCGACCTACGACGCAGGCTTGACAAAAGTGACGCAGGGCACGCTCGTTAAAGTGCTTGCCTGGTATGACAACGAATGGGGCTTCTCCAACCGCATGCTTGACACCACTGTCGCGCTCGCCAAAGCCAAGTAGCGGATTCAAGTCATGTTGAAGATGGCGGACCTCGATCTTGCCGGCAAGCGGGTGCTGATTCGTGAAGACCTGAACGTACCGCTGGCCGCCGGCAAGGTGTCGAGTGCCGCGCGCATCGAGGCCGCGTTGCCCACAGTACGTGCGGCGCTGGCAGAAGGCGCCAAAGTCATGCTGATGTCGCACCTCGGTCGGCCGGAGGAGGGTAAACCGGATCCGGCAGCCTCGCTTGCGCCGGTTGCGGCCTGCCTGTCTGATGCGCTCGGCGTCGACGTGCCATTGGTTAAAGACTGGCAGGGCGGCGTTGACGTTGCGGCAGGTTCAGCCGTCCTGCTCGAAAACATTCGTTTCGAGAAGGGTGAAAAAGCCTGCGATGACGAGCTTTCAAAGCGCCTTGCAAACCTTTGCGACATTTTCGTGATGGACGCATTCGGCACCGCACACCGCGCACAGGCCAGCACGGTCGGTGTTGCAAAGTTTGCGCCGGTCGCCTGCGCCGGCCCGCTGCTCGTTGCAGAGCTCAACGCGCTTGCACAGGCAATCGATAACCCGGCGCGACCGTTTGTTGCCATCGTCGGTGGATCGAAAGTATCAACAAAACTGAACGTGCTCGATACGCTCGGCGGTCTCGTCGACCAGCTCATTGTAGGTGGCGGGATTGCCAATACCTTTATCGCCGCGGCAGGACACCCGGTCGGCAAGTCGCTGCACGAGGCGGATATGCTTGAGACGGCCCGACGACTTGCTGCCGGCGGTGCGGGCCGTGCATCGATTCCGTTGCCTGTAGACGTCGTCGTCGCAAAGGAATTTGCGGCAACGGCGGAAGCGGAAATTAAAGCCGTGGAAAACGTGGCGGACGACGAGCTAATTCTCGACATCGGTCCGCAGACCGCAGAGTCCTTTGCCGGGTTGCTCGCGGAGGCCGGCACCATCATCTGGAACGGCCCGGTCGGTGTGTTTGAATTCGATCAGTTCGGTGAGGGCACGCGGCGTCTTGCAGAAGCAATCGCGGCCAGCAACGCATTTTCGGTGGCCGGCGGCGGCGACACGCTCGCTGCGATCGACAAGTACGGCGTCACCGACGGAATTTCCTACATCTCGACCGGCGGCGGTGCCTTCCTGGAGTTTGTCGAAGGTAAGACGCTGCCGGCCGTTGCGATCCTCGAGGAACGCGCAAGCAGCTGATTCAGCTTTTGCCGGTGGGTGCAGCGGCGAGGTCCCACGGACCGCGAATCGCCAGCGTCAGGCCGCGCTGCTGCACGTTGACGAACATTTCGCTCCCGTCAGGTGAGAAACAAATGCCGGTGAGTTCTGCCGGGCTATAGGCGTTATCCGCCAGCGGATACTGTTTGCCATTCGCAGTCAGTCCAACGAGCCCACAATGCTCGGCGGTGTCTTCGCACAGTACGAGATCGCCCCACGGGCTTTGCGTGACGTTGTCCGCATTGCGCAGCAGGCTATCCACAGTAGATTCGGCGACCAGCCGGAGCTCGCCCTCCTGCTCACCTTGCGCCCCGACACGGCCGGGCCTGACAGCAAATACCTGGCCCAGTCTTTCGCTGCCGCCGATCGTGCAGGTCAGGACCAGTTCTCCGTTGGCAAAGCAGAGCCCTTCGCCACGGGCAAAGCGCGCTGCGCCCAAATCAAATCCTCTGAAGCGCAAATCGTTCCTCGCGCTATCCGCATCAGGCAGGTCCACCCAGCTGATCGGTAGCTGGTCGCCTGGCAGAAGATCCGGGCGCCAACCCCAGTTGCGCGTATCGAAAGAAGGTCGCCCGCTAATTACGAGCGCCTGCAGCTTGCCGCCGGCAGCCAGGCGACCCGGCACTTGCGGCACGTATCGATACAACAGGCTGCGATGTCGGTCCTCGCTCAGGTAAACGATGCCTGTATTGATGTCGACCGCCGCAGCCTCGTGCTCGAAACGGCCCATGTCCTTCAGAGGTTGTGGTGGCAACGCTCTATCGGCACTGGCGGACACTTCGAACACGTAGCCGTGGCGGCGCTCACGCGTCACGACGCGGCCGTATTCAAAAGTTCGCCCCGCATCTTCGAAGCATTCTTCACAGCTGAGCCAGCTGCCCCACGGGGTTTGTCCACCGGCGCAATTTACTTCGGTGCCAATGAGGCTCATGTGTTGCTTTACCGTGCGCTGCTCGCTGGAATTCCAGGTGACCGTCGTTGTGCCACCGGGACCGGGCGTTGCACCTTTACCGCGGTCATAGATGTTTGTTGTATCTACACGCGGCAGCAATGCAGCACCGCTGCCGAACGGTCCGGGCTGACTGCTCGCCGACGAGATTTCATGATTTCGCACCAGGACGGTGTTCCCGTGCTTCCCGGGGAAAGCGGCCATGCCATCGGGCTGGCCCGGCACTACGAGTCCGTCGTCCATTGCGTCGCCGGTCTGCGACACAATGCTGTAGTGAAAGCCTTGCGGCAGATCGAGAATGCGCTGCGGATCGGGCTGCAAGGCACCGAAGCCGACACCACGGCCGGCGCGCACCAAAGCAGGGCGTGCCGCGGCTGCCGCTGCCAGCGTCAGCAGGAATGTTCGGCGGTCAATCACTGGCGTCCGTCGAGGCGTCGATTGAGAAAAATCTGCATGAGATAAATTCACATGAGACAACTCCTATTGCTGTCAATTGTAACCGTATTCGCCTGCCTTCGGGGTCGTACGCCGGCAATACGACTGTGCAATAATCGCGGCCATGCTGAGACGGACAAAAATAGTCGCGACCCTCGGGCCGGCGACGGACGATCCTGCCGTGCTGCAAGCAATGATCGCGGCAGGCCTGAACGTGGTGAGAATTAATTTCTCGCACGGCAACACAGCTGAGCATCGGCGTCGCACCGAACAGCTGCGCGCGGCCGCCCGCGAGTCTGGCCGCGAAATCGGCATCATGGGCGACCTGCAAGGGCCCAAAATCAGAATCCGCCGGTTTCGCGATGGCAGCGTAGACCTCGAGGAGGGCGCCGACTTTTTTCTCGACTCGCAGCTCGGCGGTGACGATGGTGACGTGAACGGCGTCAGTGTGGCTTACGATGATTTGCACAAGGATGTTGCGGCCGGTGATGTCCTGTTGCTGAACGACGGCCAGATTACGCTGCTGGTGCGCAACGTCGACGGCACGCGCATCCACACAACCGTGCAGTTTGGTGGCGAGCTCTCGGATCACAAGGGAATAAATCGGCAGGGCGGCGGCTTGTCGGCTGCAGCATTAACAGAAACCGACAGAGAGAACATTCGCACGGCGGCCGAGCTCGGCATGGATTATCTGGCTGTATCTTTCGTCCGCAACGCAGCCGACGTGAATGAAGCGCGCACACTGTTTCACGATGCGGGCGGACACGGCCGGATTGTGGCGAAGATCGAGCGTGCCGAGGCGATAGGGCAGATCGAATCGATTATCAAGGCGTCGGACATCATCATGGTGGCCCGCGGTGATCTGGGCGTCGAAATGGGTTACGCCGAACTGCCCGGACTACAGAAACGCATTATTCGCCGCACGCGACATCTGAATAAAGTCGTCATCACGGCTACCCAAATGATGGAGTCGATGATCAGCAGCCCCATACCGACTCGCGCTGAGGTTTCTGACGTCGCGAACGCGGTAATGGACGGTTCAGATGCCGTCATGTTGTCGGCGGAAACGGCGGTCGGTGATTACCCGGTCGAGGCTATCAAGGTGATGAGCGACGTATGCCGCAGCGCGGAAAAGCACGTGCTGGCACGCGGCCGCACGTCGCACCGGCTGGATGATGAGTTTCAGGAGGTTGACGAGGCCATCGCCATGGCCGTCATGTACACCGCAAATCACATGGACGTTAAGGCAATCATTGCTTTGACGGAGTCGGGTTCCACGACGCTGTGGATGTCGCGAATACGTTCCGATATTCCGATCTATGCGTTTACGCCACACATCGAGACCCGGCGCCGCGTAACCATGTACCGCGGCGTCTATCCGGTTGAATTCAAGATCGAGCACACCGAAATTCTCGCACTGTATCGCGATATCTTCTCGACTTTGCTGTCGAGAGAGCTGGTCGAGGAAAACGACCTCGTGCTATTCACAAAAGGCGATCTCAGCGGCGTTTCCGGTAGTACCAATTCAATGAAAATCATTCGCGTCACCTCGCAGCTCTGACGGCCCGGATCCTGGTGATCAGATTATTCGCGCGCTGGACGAAACGACTGTTGTTGACGGTCGTCATCCTGCTCGCTATTGCGGTGCTGCTCGCGTGGGCCACGCTCCGCGCCAGCTTGCCTCAACTCGATGGAGAGTTTGCAGTTGCTGGCATCACCGCCCCGGTAAGTATCGAGCGCGACGCAATCGGTGCGCCAACCCTGCATGCCCAGAATCGCAATGACCTGGCTTTTGCGACTGGCTTCGTGCATGCCCAGGATCGATTCTTCCAGATGGATTTATCGCGCCGCAATGCCGCAGGCGAACTCGCTGAGCTCATCGGTGCAGCACTGCTTGCGCGCGACCGCCGCGTGCGCATGCACCGCTTCCGCGCGCGGGCCGGTGAATTCCTGCTACAGCAAAATGCGCAGGAAAAGGCATTGCTTGACGCGTACGCAGCGGGCGTCAATGCGGCGCTCGCTGCAATGGATGCCAAGCCATTTGAATACCACGTGCTGCAGAGTGAGCCAGAGCGCTGGGAGCCCGTCGACAGTTTGCTTACCGGTTTTTCCATGTTTCTCGATCTCAACGATGAGCGCGCGGATCGTGATGTGCAGCGAGGTTTTGCTGCACGCGTACTCCCGGCCGAAGTTTTTGACTGGATGTACCCTGAAGGCACCCGCTGGGATGCGCCCATCATGGGCGATGCGCGAGCAGAATCGGTAATACCCGGTGCGGACCTCATCGATCTGCGAGACTTGCGCCTGCCCACGGCCAACCTTGTTGTGCCGGTCGACGTGCCGCTGCCCGGTAGTAACAACTGGGCGGTGACAGGGGCGCTGACGGCAGAAGGTCGGGCCATCGTCGCGGACGACATGCATCTCGGCCTGCGTGTTCCCAGCGTGTTCTACCGCGCGCGCTTGAAGTACGACGAACCGGCCGCGGTCGATCTCGCGGGCGTAACCTTGCCGGGCGTGCCGATTCTGGTGGCGGGGAGCAACGGGCATGTTGCCTGGGCATTCACTAACAGCTATGGCGACTGGTCAGACGCGATTATCGTTCGTCCGGGCAGCAAGCGCGGTACCTACCTGACGCCGGATGGCGAAAAACGTTTTGCAGAATTCAGAGAACTCATCAAGGTACGCGACGCGGCTACCGAAGAACTTGTGGTGCGCGAAACCGTGTGGGGTCCGGTACGCGATGACGTGGTGTATCCGGAAGGAGAGATTGCCGTCAGCTGGATCGCTCAGGAGCCAGGCGGCCTGAATCTCCGTCAGATCGATCTCGAAACCGTTCGTAGTGTTGCCGAGGTTATTGATGTTGCAAACGCGATCGGTCAGCCGCCGCAAAATTTCGTCAGTGGCGATGCCGACGGCAATATCGTGTGGACTATCGCGGGCCAGATTCCACTGCGTGATGGCTACGACTCCGAGCTGCCGGTGGATGGCGCGATCTATCGCGGTTTTGTCGGCTGGTTGCCGAGTGACACTTATCCACGGGTCGTAAATCCGGAAACGGGTCGCATCTGGACCGCCAACGCACGTGTCGTCGACGGAGAGGCTCTCGCCATTGTGGGCGACAGCGGTTATGCCCTCGGCGCTCGCGCCCGGCAAATTCGCGACGGCTTGTTTGCGCGTGACTCATTTACACCGCAAGACATGCTCGCTATCCAGCTTGACGACCGAGCGCTGTTCTTGTCGCGGTGGCGAGATTTGCTGCTTGGCGTGCTCGACGAAAACGCGGTTGCCGGCAATGAAGCGCGCGCACAGTATCGCGATCAGGTGCGCGACTGGATTCCGCGGGCCTCCACGGATTCTGTCGGTTTTCGCCTGGTGCGTGATTTTCGCAATCGGGTCAAAGCCACAGTCTTCGAAATGTTGACGATGCCGATTCGGGCGGCCTATCCCTTCCCGGTGCCATTGCGCATGAGCCGGCAATTCGAAGCGCCGTTGTGGGCGATGGTCACCGAGCAGCCGGCACATTTGTTGACCGGCAATTTCGACAGCTGGGAGGCGCTGATGTTGTCGGTCATCGACAGCAACCTGAATGACCTGCAAGGCCGGCCGGGCGGTCTCGGGGAACGCACCTGGGGCGAAGTCAACCGGGCCGCCATTCGCCATCCGCTCAGCCCTTCCTTGCCGTGGTTTTCGCGTTGGCTCGACATGCCGCGCGAGCCGCTGCCGGGCGACAACGACATGCCGCGAGTGCAGGCGCCGGCGACCGGTGCATCGGAACGATTTGCCGTAGCGCCCGGCGACGAGGCCAACGGCTACCTGCACCTGCCGGCTGGTCAAAGCGGCCATCCGCTGTCGCCGTTCTACAGGTTGGGGCATGCAGACTGGGTTGCCGGTCGTCCGACGCCGTTTCTGCCCGGCCCCGCGGCGCACCGGCTGACATTGACGCCAGCGCCCTGAGAAAGGCCGCCGTGTACGGCTGCCGCGCCGCCGTGCTACTGTTTGTTGCAACGCAATAAGAGACGTTACCGGCATGACCAAAACAAAATTTACAGGCACCGATTCCTACATCGCCACCGAAGACCTGATGATGGCGATCAACGCAGCGGTGACGCTACAACGACCCATCCTGATAAAGGGAGAGCCCGGCACCGGCAAGACTCAGCTCGCCATAGAGGTGGCCAGCGCGTTGCAGCGGCCGCTTTTTGAATGGCACATCAAGTCGACGACGAAAGCACAGCAGGGTCTGTATGAATACGATGCGGTGGCGCGTCTGCGCGATTCCCAGCTCGGTGACGATCGTGTCCATGATATTTCGAATTACATTTTGCGCGGCAAGATCTGGGAGTCGTTCGAGTCGGAGCAACAGCCTGTCTTATTAATTGATGAAATCGACAAAGCTGACATCGAGTTTCCGAATGACCTGCTACAGGAACTCGACCGAATGGAATTCTACGTTTACGAAACGCAGCAACTCATCAAGGCGCGTCACCGTCCGATCATTGTCATCACCAGCAACAATGAGAAAGAGCTGCCGGACGCGTTCCTGCGCCGCTGTTTCTTCCACTACATCAAGTTTCCGGATAAGGCGACGATGGAACAAATTGTCGAAGTGCATTATCCGGGCCTGAAGAAAGCATTGCTGAAAGAGGCGCTCGAATCCTTTTATAAGCTGCGCGATGTGCCCGGCCTGAAAAAGAAACCATCGACGTCTGAGTTATTGGACTGGATCAAGCTGCTGCTCGCTGAGGACATACCTCCCGAAGCCTTGCGGTCGGAAAATTCGCGCAAGGCAATCCCGCCGCTTTACGGTGCGTTGCTCAAGAATGAACAAGACGTGCATTTGTTCGAGCAGCTGGTGTTCATGGATCGGCGTTCGCGCACGCAATAGCGTAAGCCCGCTAACTGATGCTGATCCCGTTCTTTTTCCTGCTACGCGAGGGTGGTCTGAAGCCGTCTATTACGGAACTGCTGACGCTGCATGGCGCGTTGCAAGAGGGGCTGGCCGGGCAAAGCATCGACGATTTTTACTACCTCGCGCGCGCCACACTTGTAAAGGATGAAACGAAGTTCGATCGTTTCGACCGCATTTTTGCAGCCTATTTCCGCGGCGTTAGCGATTCTTTGCAAGACCTGCGTCAGGCGTTGCCGGAAGACTGGCTCGAGAAGCAGGCTGAGCTCGCCCTGAGTGATGAAGAGCGCGCGCAGATCGAGGCGATGGGTGGTTTCGACAAGCTAATGGATGCGCTGCGCGAACGTCTTGACGAACAGCAAGAACGCCACGAGGGCGGGAGTAAATGGATCGGGACAGCAGGTACATCACCGTTTGGTGCCTACGGGTACAATCCGGAAGGTGTGCGCATCGGTCAGCAGGGTTCGCGGCACCGCAGTGCGGTGAAGGTCTGGGACAAGCGCGAGTACCGTAATCTTGACGACACACTCGAACTCGGTACCCGCAATATCAAGCTCGCATTGCGCAAGCTGCGTAAGTTCGCGCGCGAAGGTGCTGCCGATCAACTGGATCTTGACGACACGATCGACAAGACGGCCCGCAATGCCGGTTTCCTTGATATTCGTATGGTGCCGGAACGCCACAATGCGGTGAAGGTTTTGCTGTGTCTCGACGTCGGCGGTTCAATGGATGATCACGTGCGTGTTTGTGAAGAGATGTTTTCCGCAGCACGTAGCGAATTCAAGCACCTTGAATACTATTATTTTCACAATTTCGTCTACGAGAGTTTGTGGAAGGATAATCGCCGGCGCCACAGTGAAACGATTCCGGTTAGCGAAGTTACCAATAAATACGGCGCTGACTATAAGCTGATTTTCGTAGGCGACGCGACGATGAGCCCCTATGAAATTGTATATCCCGGCGGCAGTGTAGAGCACTGGAACGAGGAAGCCGGCGCCGTGTGCATACAGCGGTTGCTAAAGACTTTCCCGAAAGCAGTCTGGTTGAATCCGGAGCCTCGCGATCGCTGGGAGTACACGCCGTCGATCAAACTGACGCGTGACCTGCTGGATGACCGAATGTTTCCTTTAACCATCAGCGGGCTCGACGAAGCGATCCGTGCGCTGCATTAGGTAAGCATTCTGCCGCCGTGCAATGCGCGGCAGCCGGCACGAGAACGCGTTGCCCGAATTGCTTGCTGCGATGCTCGCCATGACCAGCAGTAGCCTGCCCGGCAAGCCGTGTAGCCGACTTCCCGCAGGCTTTGAAATGCCGGACTCTTTGCTGTATTCGAGCAGGCTCGCGGTGAGCGATGTGACTGAGTTCATTGGCAGCAGGTGCAGCCCCACTATAATGGGCAACAACGATGAAGATCTCCCCGCCAAGTCACAAAATGGCGCTCGTCCTGCCGGGCGGTGGTGCGCGCGGCGCCTTCCAGGTGGGCGTGTTGAAGGCGATTGCCGAATTGCTGCCGGAGGGTGCGCCTAATCCCTTCCCGATTCTGAGCGGTACCTCGGCCGGCGCCATTAACTCGATAGTGCTCGCGAGCCGCGCGCGGCGCTTTAAAATTGCCGTGCAGCATCTCGAAGAAGTCTGGCAAAACTTTGAAAGCAATCAGGTTTTTCGAACCGACGGCTTGACCATGCTAAAGAGCAGCCTGCATTGGCTGTCAGCGATTGTGCTTGGCGGAACGCTCGTCGGTACGCCCAAATCGCTGTTACACAACGAGCCCCTGCGACACTTGCTCAGCGAGAACATCCGGTTTCCGCGCATCCAGACATCGATCGACGCCGGCTTGCTTGATGCTGTCGCAATCACTGCTGCCGGCTATGCCAGCGCGCGTTCCACGTCATTCTTCCAGGCATCAGCGGTGCACGAGGAGTGGGCACGGACGCGCCGCGCTGGAGTCAGAAGCACGCTCAATCTCGATCACCTGATGGCAAGCGTTGCGGTTCCGCTCATTTTCCCGCCGGTGATGATTCACGGCGAGTACTTTGGCGATGGCGCCATGCGGCAGGCTACACCGCTGAGTCCTGCCGTCCACCTGGGTGCTGATCGCATTCTTGTTATTGGTGTGCGCGATGAAAGCGGCACCCCGGAACATGATCCGAATACGCCGCAACCGTTCCCGAGTCTTGCACTGATCGCGGGCTACATGCTCGATACGTTGTTCATGGACGGACTCTACTCAGATCTCGAACGCCTGACGCGTATCAATCAGCTGCTCGATTGCGCCCCGGCAGAAGAGCGTCGCGGCGAGCTGCAAGATGTCCGGCCGATCGATACGATGGTAATCGTGCCCAGTGAGGATCTACGAGAAATCGCCAACGAACAACGACTGGCCATGCCGCGCCCTGTGCGTGCCCTGTTGCGCGGAATCGGCGGACGCGGCGCGAACGGCAGCCGGCTATTGAGCTTCTTGATGTTCGAGAAAGCGTACACGAGCCGCCTCATCGACCTCGGCTATCGCGATGCGATGGAAGTCAGGGACGAGCTACGGGCGTTTGTTACTGGCGCGGATGTCGCGCGCCTGTCTGCGCCGGAGCGACTGTCGGATGACCTGACGGGCCAGTACCGCAAGCTCGATCCCGACAAATTCAAATAAGAATAAGCGCGCCCAAGCCGAGAAACGCGCCATACCCGACGACGTCCGTGACGGTTGTGAGCACAACGCCACCTGCCAGCGCGGGGTCTATGTGCATGCGCTTCATCGCGAGCGGAATGGCGAAACCGGCCGCCGCTGCGACGACAAGGTTGACGATCATGGCGCCGGCGATGACGCCGCCGATTCGCCAGTCGTTGAACCACAGGTAGGTGGCGACCGAGACGACGATAGCCCAGCCGATACCGTTCAGAATGCCCACCAGCACTTCCTTGCGGAAAATGCGTTCAGCATTGGTTTTGTCTATCTGTCCGAGCGCAATGGCGCGCGTCATGATGGTAAGCGACTGGCTGCCCGCAACGCCGCCCATGCTTGGCACGACCGGCATCAACACGGCGAGCAGCACGACCTTGTCGATCGTTGTCTGGAACAAATCCACGACTGACGCTGCGAGAAAAGCCGTTGCGAGATTAATACCCAGCCACAGTGCACGACGTCGCGCACTCTTCACGACCGGAGCGAACATGTCGTCCTCTTCGTCAAGTCCGGCCGCGCTCATCAGCGAGTGTTCAGCCTCTTCGCGAATGACATCGACGACGTCGTCAACCGTTATGCGGCCAACGACCCGATTGTTGTCGTCGGCAACCGGTGCCGACAAGAGGTCGCGATGCTCAAACTCCCAGACCACCTCCTGAGAACTCGCAGTCGCTTTGATCGGCACTATCTCTGTAGCCATCACCTCGGAGACAAGTTGCTCGGGGTCGGACGTCAGAAGGCGGGAGAGGAACACTGAGCCAACAAAACGGTTGTCGCGATCGACAACGAAAATACTGTCGGTACCATCTGGAATCGAGCCGCGTGCCCGCAGGTAACGCTGCACTACATCGAGTGTAACGTCGGGGCGCACAGTCACGATGTCGACATTCATCAGGCCGCCGGCGCTATCCTCATCGTAGGAGAGCACCTGTCGTAGCCTGTCGCGATCCTGCTGGTCCAGTGAATGCAATACTTCGCGCGTCAGCGCTTCCGGCAGGTCTGCGAGCAGGTCGGCTAAGTCATCGACCTCCATCCCCTCGGCGGCGGCAACCAGTTCATCGGTTGCCATCCCGTCGATAAATCCCTTGCGGACCTCGTCGCCCAATTCGACAAGGACGTCGCCCTCAAGGTCATGGTCGATCATTTCCCATAGCAGGCCGCGTTCCCGCAACGGAAGTGACTCAAGCAGTCTTGCCAGTTCTGCCGGGTGCAGATTGCCCGCGAGGCGTTGCGCTGCCCGCATGCGGCCAGCATCGAGCCGTTCGCGCAGCAAAGAAAGATTGGTCGGTTTGTTTTCCTTGCTTTCCATTAACACCAGGGTCCCGTAGTGCGCGGTCCGCCGCGAGCGTGCCGCCCTTAAATGATGTTAGCGGCGCCAGCGCAGTGTAACGGTGTTCGGGTTACAGGGCACGCCTGATTCACCCGCAAACGGATAAGGAATTGGGGTGCAGTCAGGCGGACTCAGACACTCGCAAGCCGAGTTCATTGTGGCGTGTCAGTACCGGCTCGTGAACTTCTCTTAGTGCAGCGGCCAGTTTTTCAGTCATGTACACGGAACGATGCTGACCACCCGTACAGCCAAGTGCCACGGTAAGGTAGCTACGCCCGGTACTCGCGTATTCTGGCACCCAGTGCCGCAAAAATTGCAGGATGTCTTCGTACATGCGCAGGAACGAAGGCTGTTCGTCCAGAAAAGCCGCGACCTCACTGTCTCTCCCGGTAAGTCTGCGCAATGGTGGTTCCCAGTACGGATTTGGCAGGCCGCGCAGATCAAACATGAAATCCGCATCGGCCGGTATGCCGTGCTTGTAGCCGAAAGACTGGATCAGGACCGACAAGTCTCTGGGCGCGCGCCGATCAACCCGATCGCGAATAGTATCCGCCAATTCATAGACGCTGCACCGGGAAGTGTCGATGACCAGATCAGAAAGATTGATCATGGGCGCCAGCAGTTCTCGCTCGCGATGAATCGCGCCGCGCAACGTAGTGCCTTTTTCTGCAAGCGGATGCCGCCGTCGCGTTTCGCTGTAGCGCTTTAACAGGATGTCGTCGCTGGCTTGCAGGAACAATACGTCTGTCTGAATGCCATTGCTGCGCAGCTCACGAATCGTCGTGGGCAGGGTATCGAGGTCGCGTCTACGATTTCTTGCGTCGATACCGACGGCAATACGACTACCCGCTTGTTCCTCAAAGCTTGCGACTTCCTCGACCAGCGCCTTCAGCAATGCGGCGGGCATATTGTCGATACAGTAATAGCCCATATCTTCAAGCGCGTGCAGCGCGACGCTTTTACCGGAGCCGGACAGGCCACTGACAAGTACCAGGCGCGTTTTTTCAGACATACGCTATTGCCGTTGCCGCTCAGGTAGGCGCCTCTTGCGGCTCAGAATCGGTCGGCGTCGCGCTTAGCAAGGCTTTGTAGAGTTCGCTGCTACTGTGCGCTTCGCGCAGGCGCTCCCGCAAATCTTTATCGTTTAGGGCGCTGGTAACGAGTTTGATATCGGCGACATGAGAATCGTCGAGCTCCAGTGGCACCATTAAGCCAAAAACCAGATCGACATGTTCACTGTCGCTCGTGTCAAAATCGACGGGACTGGATAGCCTCATGAACGCACCGCAACTGCGTTTGACGCCTTCAACGCGACAATGCGGGAACGCAATGCCTGAATCCAACCCGGTGCAGCCCAGGCGCTCGCGTTCAACCAGGCCTTCGAAAATTTCCTCGTGAGCGATTTCGCTGTCACAGCGCGACAGCAATTCACTCAGGATTTCAAGGCAATGCTTTTTGCTCCGCGCCTGTGCGTTGCACAGGACGTTTTCCGGCTTTACGAGATCTTCGAGAGTCATTGCTGTGAGGTCATTGCCCGGGATTATCGACACGCAATTCCTGGTAGCCGCGGTATTCGGCTACCAGGACTGTGAGCTTATCCGAAAGAGCGCTTGTTCGCGTCTCTCGCATGGTGATCGACCATTTTTTCTTTGTGCTTCCTGACCTGTCGATCCAGTTTATCGACAAGACTATCGATCGCTGCGTACATATCTTCTTCTGTCGCGTCGGCATAAATCGTGCCGCCGCTAACGTTAACTGTTGCTTCCGCTTTGTGTCTCAGCTTTTCCACAGTAAGGATGCAGTGCGCATCCGTTACCAGGTCAAAATGACGCTCAACCTTTTCAAACTTGCTGGCAACGTAATTTCTCATTGCCGTTGTTACATCGACGTGATGACCTGTAACGCTTATTTGCATGGTTTTCTCCCTTGATCTTCAGGGCGCGAAAGGCAGCCCTGACGAGTGGACAGAACGGCGCTCCGCGATGCGCGCAGCGCCCACGACTTGAAAAACTACCGGATATATTATGTCTAAAGCTCAGCACTGATTTTATTTTGGCTGGCGAACGCGGCGTTCGCTGGACGAAGAAATCTTCATAGCTTCACGGTACTTCGCAACCGTGCGCCTGGCAACATTTATGCCTTCGTCTTTCAGGATATTGGCGATTTTGCTGTCACTCAGGGGCTTGGCAGGATCTTCGGCACCGATCAGTTTCCGTATTTTCGCGCGGACCGCCGTAGACGACTGATCGTCACCGTCAACGGTCGAAAGATTGCTTGAAAAAAAGTACTTGAATTCAAACACGCCGCGCGGTGTGTGCATGTATTTGTTTGTTGTTACACGTGAAATAGTCGATTCATGCATGCCTATTGCATCGGCAATGTCACGTAATACCAGCGGCTTCATGCCTTCATCCCCCTGATCGAGGAAGTCCTGCTGCCGCGCCACGATGCAGGTCGCTACTTTAGTCAGAGTCTCGTTACGAATCTCCAGGCTGCGAACCAGCCAGCGCGCTTCCTGCAACTGCGACCGAAGAACGGAGTGATCGCCATTGCCACGTAACAATTGCGCATACTTCTGATTGACTGACAGCCGGGGAATGCCCGAAGAGCTGATTTCAACTTGCCAGATGCCATCGCTCTTGCGAACGAACACGTCAGGTATGACGTACTCAGGTGCGGCGGGGCTGACAGCAAGGCCCGGTTTGGGATTACAACCTTTAACGAGCGCGAGCGCGTTGTTCAGCTCTTCTTCGGACGCGCGCTCGGTACGCCGAAGTTCACTGTATTCCTGGTTGGCGATTCGATCCAGGTGGTGTTCAGCCAGGCGCAGTGCGAGCGGCAGGCCAGTTGTTTCGGGGTCAAGCTGCCCGAGTTGCAAAATGATGCACTCTGATAAATTGCGTGCGCCCACACCGATAGGGTCCAGCCGCTGCACTTTTTTCAGCGTCTGTTCGATTTCCGTGTCGTCCACGGATTTGTTGGCTCGTACACTCGCGCGTATATCGTCGAAGTCAGCGACGAGGTAACCGTCGTCATTAATGGCGTCAATCAGTGCTTCACCAATGAGGGCTTCGCGCGGACTAAATTTTTCGAGTTCCAGTTGCCACAAAAGATGTTCGCGCAGCGATTGGCCACTCTGATCTTCATAATCGATCTGGCTGCGGCCCTCGCCGTTCCAGCCGCCGTCCTGAAATTGTTCCGTTACGCTCGATTGCCAGTCCTCTTCGGACTTGACCGTCTCGACTTCTGCCGTCGACTCCGCCGAGGAGCTGGGGACGTCAGGCAAGTCCTCCATCTCCAACATGATGTTTTCTTCGAGCGCCTCCTGAATCTGCGCGCTCAAATCCAGTACGGGTAGCTGTAACAGTCGGATCGCCTGCTGCAACTGCGGCGTCATCGTCAGCGACTGGCCAATCTTAAGTTGCAACGATGGCTTCAGCATGAGCTTGCGAGGTCCAAAAGGTTATTCATTCGCTAAATTGTGCTCAGAGTTTAAATTCTTGTCCGAGATACACTTCTCGAACGTGCTGATTGGCCAGAATATCGTCAGGAGTGCCAGCCGCAATAAGGGTTCCGTCGTTGAGTATATAAGCTCGCTGGCAGATTCCGAGCGTTTCCCGCACGTTGTGGTCAGTAATCAGAACACCAATGCCACGGCCACATAAGTGATTGATAATACGTTGGATGTCCAATACCGAAATCGGGTCTACGCCCGCAAAGGGTTCGTCCAGCAATACAAAGCGCGGGTTGGCCGCGAGCGCCCTCGCGATTTCGACGCGGCGCCGCTCGCCGCCGGACAGGCTGATGCCGACGTTGTTCCTGACGTGGCCGACGTGCAGCTCCTCCAGCAACTGATCGAGTTCCTGTTCGCGTCCGGCCCGATCGAGATCGCCGCGATTTTCGAGAATCGCGAGGATATTTTGCTCTACTGAGAGTTTGCGGAAAATGGAAGCTTCCTGCGGCAAATATCCCAGCCCCAACGACGCGCGTTTATGCATCGGCAGTGGCGTCAGGTCCTTACCATCGAGCAGTATGCGACCACGGTCTGCACTGACCAGCCCGACTATCATGTAAAAGGCGGTTGTCTTGCCGGCGCCATTGGGCCCTAGTAGCCCGACTACCTCGCCGCTGGAAATTTCCAGTGATATGTCTTTGACGACTTCGCGAAACTTGTAACGTTTGGCAATCCCCTGAACGCTGAGAATGCTCATAGAGTGCCGCCACCATCCGGTCCGTCGTCAGGGAAAAGCGTTGCGCCGCCACTATCTTCAGCGGGCTGCTGATCGGCATCTTCTGCTGTCGGGTCGACGGCGGGGGTATATATGATTTTTACTTTTTCGCCAGTCTCGCCGCTGGCCTCCGCGTTTATGCGTTGTTCGGCGATGTTGTAGACGAGGTAGTTGCTTGAGATTTGGTTGCCGCCCTCGGTGATCGTCGCCTGCTCCGAAAACTCTACGATGCCCTCGGCAAAGTTATACTCGAGGCGGCCAGCCTCTGCGTAAGTTATCTCGTCGCTGCCGCGGCGGCGCAGTTCGAACGTTGCAGGCGCACCACTTATCGTCGCGATCTGCAGTTGGTGCTTACCAAAGCGCAGGTCCGCCTGGTCGCATTTGATGCTGGCAGTTCCTGTTTCGATACGTACATTTCCCGAGAACTGCCAAATGCTGTCTTCAAAATCGAGTTTGCTGGCGAGCCCTTGATCTGCTTCAACTCCAATCGTGCCTTGCGACAATCGCAAGCCGCGAAACATCAACATGGAATTCTTGCCATCGTAATCTGTCGCATCCGCATCCAGGGAAATCGGCAGACGCAATTCTGCAATCTGCGCCCACGACGCCTGACCGGCCGTCAGGAACAAGGCAAGTACAAAAAGGTTGCGCAAATTTTTAAAAAGTTTTTGCATAAATTGCTGGCAGCATTCTTACGCTGGTAAATACGGTAAAAGTTATTCTACGCGATCACGGGACAAACTTGCCGCTAACGTTCGACTTCAACTGCAAGCGGTTGTCCTGTAATGATGCTTCCATGCCGGTCGCCGATATACTTCGGTCACCGATTCGAATTCGAACGCGTCGATCTGTATATGCGATGTATTTTTCCGGCTCCAACGCTAACCAGTCCGTGCTGATCTCGGTTACATCGCCTTCAAAACCCTGTTCACTGGTCGCCAGCACGTGTCCGCTCAACGTCAACTTATCCTGGTTGCCGCTAATCACCGCCCTGTCGGCGCTCAACGACCAGGGTATTTCACTCGCGGTTGTGTAACGTACTTTGACGCCGTCAAACGCGATTTGTTCTTCGTTTTGTTGTTCCGCGTAGTCGGCCTCAATTTCATAGAGCAGATTCCCGTTTTCGCCGGTTCCGAGAATACGCGCATCGCGCAAGTAAAAGCCTTGCTGAGCAACGTTCCCGGCATCAGCGAGTTCTGATCCCTGGTCCAGAGAGCTTGCGAGGTACCAGCTGCCCATGGCGCCAGCCAACAACAAGATGATGCCAAAAAGATTTCGTGCACTCACCGGGTCAGCAGCCTTGCGAGACATCGGCCCCAGCATGAATTCATCGCCACGCGAGCTAGGCGACAGGATGGCAAGCACATCGGTGGTGCGTCGCAGATGCTCAAGTGGCGGATTGCCTCGCGTTGATCAGCTGGTCGCAAATTTCGCGTACCGCGCCAAAGCCGCCACGCCATTTGGTCGTCACGTCGCAGGCCGAAATTATGTCGGGATGCGCATTGGCGACGGCTACCGGAATACCTACCCTTTGCAACAAGGGGAGGTCTGGCAGATCATCCCCTGCATAAAGGCATTCGTCCGCGCTTATCGACAATTCCTTTCGCAACTCCTCGAACGCCGCTACCTTGTCTTTGCAACCCAGGTAAACATGGCGGACGCCCAATTCTCGCATGCGTTCAGCGACGGCCGGCGACGGTCTGCCGCTGATGATGGCGACGGCAATTCCGGCCTCGAGCAAGCGCCTCACCCCGTAACCATCCAGCGTGCAAAACGCCTTGCTCTCGACCAGGTCATTCGACAGATAGAAGCGGCCATCGGTGAAAACGCCGTCCACGTCGAACGCCGCCAGCCGGATTTTTCTTAAGCGCTCAGTCAGGCTCATACGACGCCTGCCCGAAACAAATCGTGAATATTGAGTGCGCCAACCAGGCGGCCGTCGGTGTCCGCGACAAGCAAGCCGTTGATCTTGTGTTGTTCCATCAGGTGTACCGCTTCTGCGGCCAGAATGCCGGGTTCAGTCACGCGGCAATCCTCGTGCATGACCGTCGCGATTTTTGTTTTGTGCACATCGACGCCTGCATCGAGTGCCCGACGCAAATCTCCGTCAGTAAATACTCCCAGAATTTGTCGCTGTGCGTCGACGATGGCTGTCATACCGAGGCCCTTCTGCGACATTTCGACAAGCCCCGCACTCAAACTGACGTCAGGTGTAACGGCGGGAATTTCGTCGCCGCTATGCATGATATCGGCAACGCGTAAAATCAGGCGTTTACCCAATGTACCGCTAGGGTGAGAGCGCGCGAAATCTTCCGCTGTAAAACCGCGACTTTCGAGCAACGCCACGGCGAGCGCATCTCCCATTGCCAGCGTTGCCGTTGTGCTGGCCGTTGGCGCCAGGTTTAGCGGACAGGCTTCTTCACTGACGCTGACATCAAGGTGTACATCCGCTGTTCTCGCGAGCGTGGAGCCCTTCTTTCCTGTCATTGAAATCAGCTTTGCCCCCATCCTTTTAACGAGCGGCAATATTGTGACGATTTCCTGGGTTTCGCCGGAATTTGACACTGCCAGTAACAGGTCGTGCGCGGTGATCATGCCGAGGTCACCGTGACTCGCTTCAGCCGGGTGCATGTAAAAAGACGGGGTGCCGGTACTGGCCAGCGTCGCGGAAATCTTGCGCGCAATGTGTCCGGACTTGCCCATGCCCGTCACCACCACGCGGCCTTCTGTTTCGAGACAAAGCTGGCAGGCGTCAGCGAATGATTGATCAAGCCGACTTGCGAGTTGGCTCACTGCGCGAGATTCAACATCCAGAACACGCTCTGCCAGCGCCAGTTGTTGTGAGGCTGAAAGCTTCGAATTCATTCGCTGCCTCGTGGTTGCATACAATTGCGCTTACACATTCTGAACCGTTACGTAGCTGATGTACCCAATATATGCCGCCAGCAGGCAAAAGCCCTCGAAGCGATTGACTCGACCGACGTCATTGTCCTCGTAGGTCGTCGCAAACAAGACCAGCGTGAAGGCGACCATGACGAAAATGTGCAATGACAGCACCGATTGCGGCAGCGCCGTGGGTTCAATGGTGATTGCAATGCCTATGACGGCGAGCAGGTTAAAAACATTGGAGCCAACGATGTTACCTATAGCCAAACCGTATTCGCCCTTAAACGCACTCACGACTGATACCGCCAGCTCTGGCAGGCTTGTGCCTATCGCGACCAGCGTCAGACCAATAACAACTTCAGAAATGCCGAAGTCGAGCGCAATCTGAATTGCGCCTTCGACCAACAGGTCCGCACCGAGCAGCAGCGTCGCGAGGCCGACCAGCAACCAGATGATTGCGGCACGCATCGAGACGTCTACGGGAATCTCTGCTTCGTAATCACTGCGCATCGGGTCTGACGCCGAGGAACGAATACCGACGCGTGTCAGCCAGACCATCACGATGATCAGGCTCGCCAATAACACCAGGCCGTCGACGCGACTCAAATAAGAGTCGAGGAACAGGGAGACCGTTAACAGCGAAACGGCGAGCAGTGCGGGCATTTCGCGGCGCAGCGTTGCAGACGTTAATTCAATCGGCCGCAGTAACGCCACGGTTCCGAGTACGAGGCCAATGTTCGCCGTGTTGGAGCCAATGGCATTGCCGATCGCCAGCGACGGCTCGCCGCGCAGCGCGGCAACTATTGACACGAGAACTTCCGGTGCCGAGGTTGCAAAGGCGACGACTGTCAGGCCGATCAGAATCGGCGCAATCCCAAGGTTTCTTGCGGTTGCTGCACCACCGTACACGAAGCGATCCGCGCCCCAAATCAGCAATGCAAATCCGGCAACGACGTTAAAAATATTTCCTAGCATTCCGTAGAGTAAAACCTGTTCGACACGGTTTCCGGAACCGTTGCAGGATTCCGACCAAGCGAGGACTTGAATCATACACAATCGCCTCTGGGCATTGGACGAAAGCTACGATTTGCTACACTTGCCGGCCTGATTGAGCGGCGGGCCTCCGTTGCACTAGAGCCGATGGAAAATTCCCCTATGGATACCGCAGAAATAGAGAAACTCATAGTGACTGGCCTGCCGGATGCCAAGGTGCGCGTGATGAGCCCTGATAACACCCACTTTGAAGCGCTGATTCTCTCGCCGGCCTTTGCCGGCAAACGCCCCATTGCCCGGCATCAGCTGGTGTACCAATGCCTCGGGAGCTTGATGGGCAACGAAATTCATGCGATGTCCATTCGCGCCCATACGCCTGACGAATGGCGTGAGCTGGAAATGTCCGGCAAAGCCTGAGTTACCCATGGACAAATTGCTTATCGAAGGCGGGGTGCCGCTGGCGGGCACTATCACGATATCCGGCGCAAAAAATGCGGCCCTGCCGATACTGGCGGGGACCTTGCTGGCGACCCGACCCGTGACCATCAGCAATGTCCCGCACCTGAAAGACGTAGCGACGACTCTGACGCTGTTGCAAAAGATGGGCGTCATCGTGACGATGGACGATCGTCTCAATGTCGAAGTAAACGCGGCAGAGGTTCGCGAACGGCGCGCGCCTTACGAGCTGGTCAAGACCATGCGCGCCTCTATCCTGGTGCTCGGGCCGCTCGTGGCTCGATTTGGTGAGGCCTATGTGTCACTGCCCGGCGGCTGCGCGATAGGGGCGCGTCCTGTCAATCTGCATGTCGACGGACTGCGTGCGATGGGTGCTGCGGTCGACGTTGAAAATGGTTTTATTCATGCGCGCGCAAAACGCTTGCACGGTGCGCATATTGTATTCGACACCGTTACCGTAACGGGTACCGAAAACCTGATGATGGCGGCCACGCTGGCAGACGGAAAAACGGTCCTGGAAAACGCCGCTCGCGAACCGGAGGTTACCGACCTGGCGCGATTTCTGATGGGCCTGGGAGCCAGGATTCAGGGTGCGGGGACCAGCACTATCGTCATCGAAGGCGTCGATGCGCTTGGCGGTGGCGAGCACAGGGTCTTGCCGGATCGTATCGAGACCGGGACCTACCTCGTCGCCGCGGCGATGACCGGCGGCAAGGTCAAACTCAACAAGACAGACCCGAACATACTTGAAGCGGTGCTCGGCAAGTTGCGCGAAGCAGGCGCGAATTTGCAGTTGGGCGACGATTGGATCGAGCTCGATATGCAAGGGAAGCGACCGCGCGCCGTCAATATCAGAACCCTGCCATACCCGGCATTTCCTACTGACATGCAGGCCCAGTTTTGCGCGATGAATGCAATGGCGGACGGCGTTGGCACCGTAACAGAGACGGTATTCGAGAATCGCTTCCAGCACGTGTTGGAATTACAGCGGATGGGCGCGGATATCCGCATAGAACACAACATGGCGATCATTACCGGTATTCCGCGGTTGACCGCCGCGCCGGTCATGGCAACCGACCTGCGGGCCTCCGCGGGACTGGTACTCGCCGGGCTGGCGGCAGAAGGTGAAACGCTCGTCGACCGCATCTACCATGTTGATCGCGGCTACGAACGCATCGAGGAAAAATTGCAGCAACTCGGGGCCAGGATCCGGCGCGTGCCCTGATCATCGCATCAAGGCCCGGGCGGTCGCTCCGCGACGGTCAATTGTACGAGAAAGCGCTGGCCGTCGCGCCAGCAGCTCATGTCCACTGTATCGCCAGGCTCAAGGCCCGCGACGATCAGCAGAGCTTGCTGGCGGCTGCGGATGGCTTCGCCATTGATGGTCAGAATGACGTCACCCGGCAGTAGCCCGGCAGCTTCTGCCGGCCCGCTCGGAATCACCGTTTGCAGCACGATGCCCAGGTCTGGCTCCAAACCCAGCGCCGCTGCTTCTGCCGGCGCCAGCTCGGCGGGTTCGAGGCCGACCCAACCCCGGATAACCCGGCCATCCTGCTTGATTGCGGCGACGACGCCGCGGACCAGATCTACCGGTATCGCGAAACTGATCCCTTCAGTACCGGCGTCCTGAGCAAGCACCGCCGTATTGATTCCGACGAGTTCACCGAGGCTATTTATAAGCGCTCCGCCTGAATTGCCCTCATTAATCGCGGCGTCAGTTTGAATAAAGTTTTCGAAGGTCATAAGACCGAGGAGACCGCGACCCGTCGCGCTGACAATTCCCTGTGTTACGGTTTTCGTCAGGCCGTAAGGATTGCCAATTGCAAGTACCACGTCGCCGATTCGCAACTGGCTGGAGCGGCCCAGCGGTATCGCCGGAAGCACGCCGAGTTCCACTTTCAGCAGCGCGAGATCCGTTTCGGCATCAAAGCCGACAACCTGTGGGTCGGCGATCCGGCCGTCTGCCAGCTGCACCCGGATTTCCGCGGCTTCTGCGACGACATGGTAGTTGGTGACCAGCAGACCCTCGCTATCGATGATAACGGCTGAGCCAAGACTCGTGTTCAGGCGCAGCAGAGGGGCATCGTCAGTGGCTTCTGTTCCGGCAATCCGCCGGCGCGTGTAGACGTTGGCGACGGACGGCGCACTTCTGTCAACGGCATCCGCGTAGCTTGCGGGCGCCGGCGCGAGCAGCGGACCGTTGCTGCCGGACAGCCATTCCGGTCGCAAGAGCACCACGAGAAATGCGGCGGCTAGCCCGATGCACGCCGATTGCAGCAAGAACAGCACGACGGGCTTGATACGGGCCAATTGATTCCTCCAAAATATTCTGTCTTTACAGCTAGTTCGCGTACCGAGAAACTCACCTTGTCGGCGCCGCGATATAGCCAATTTTGAGCAGCCCCGTGTATAATGCCGCCTGGTTCCGCACCCAGTCCCGAAACCTTAAGTCATCCTGACTTAAATAACGGGGCTGCTGCAAATCTACCAGTTTTTGAATCAAGCAAAGAAATAGCGGCTCTGAGCCTGCGTATGGGAGCGCCTGATGACAGACGACGTTGATCGCAACAGACGTCATTTTCTTACCGTAGCCACGGCGGTAACCGGCGGGGCGGGCGTTGTGCTGGCCGCGATTCCTTTTTTATCGTCGCTGAAACCCAGTGCTCGGGCGCAGGCGTTGGGTGCCCCCGTCGAGGTGCCGCTCGACTCGCTTGAGCCGGGCGCGATGATTCGGGTCATCTGGCGCGGCAAACTGGTCTATGTGGTGCGCCGCGACGAGGCGATGCTGTCGCGCTTGCCGGAAACGGACGCGCTGCTGCGCGATCCCGAGTCCGAGGTGGATCAGCAACCGCCCTATGCGGTGAACGAATATCGCTCGGTGCGACCCGAGTATCTGGTCGTTGAAGGGTCTTGTACCCATCTGGGCTGTGCGCCACTGCCGGAGTTTGAGGTCGTGCCCGCCGAAAACTGGTATGGCGGATTTTTCTGTCCTTGCCACGGGTCGAGGTTTGATCTGGCCGGGCGCGTCTACAAAGGCGTGCCCGCACCGACCAACCTGCGGGTTCCGCCGTACCGCTTTATCCGTGATGACGTCATCATTATTGGCGCCGACACAGGAGCAGCGTAAATGGCGCGTATTGAATCAGAGGTCGGAACGCCGAAGGGCGGACTGCTGAAATGGATCGACGACAGGTTCCCGCTCTCCTCGACGATGCGGCAGCACGTTACAGAGTATTACGCGTCAAAGAACTTCAACATCTGGTACGTGTTCGGTGTGCTTGCGATGGTCGTGCTCGTGATTCAGCTCGTCACCGGAATTTTCCTGACGATGAATTACAAGCCAGACGCTTCCGAGGCGTTTGCGTCTGTTGAATACATCATGCGCGATGTCGAATGGGGCTGGCTCATTCGCTACATGCATTCCACCGGCGCATCGTTCTTTTTTATTGTCGTCTACCTGCACATGTTTCGGGCAATGCTCTACGGCTCCTACAAAAAGCCGCGCGAGCTGATCTGGATTATTGGCATGCTGATATTCCTGGTCCTGATGGCCGAGGCGTTTGCTGGCTACCTGCTGCCCTGGGGGCAGATGTCCTATTGGGGCGCGCAAGTCATTATTTCCCTGTTTGGCGCCATACCGTTTGTCGGCGACGCCATAGTTGAAATAATCCGCGGCGACTACTCAATCTCCGATATCACGCTGAATCGCTTCTTTGCACTGCACGTCATTGCATTGCCGTTGGCGCTAATCGGTCTTGTGTTCGTGCACATCGTCGCGCTGCACGAAGTGGGTTCCAATAATCCGGACGGTATCGAGATTAAGGAAAAGAAGGGGCCTGACGGCGTGCCATTGGATGGCGTTGCATTCCACCCGTACCACACCAGCAAGGACCTTGTCGCGATCATTGTTTTCCTGATGATATTTTCCTTTGTCGTGTTTTTCGCGCCAGACATGGGCGGTTACTTTCTGGAGCACGCGAACTTTGAGCCAGCCAACACCATGGCAACGCCTGAGCATATCGCGCCAGTCTGGTATTTCACGCCTTACTACGCCATTTTGCGGGCGGTTCCCGACAAGTTATGGGGCGCCATCCTGATGGGCGCGGCCGTGATGCTGCCATTCTTTCTGCCGTGGCTGGATCGGTCGCGGGTTCGATCGATTCGTTACCGCGGCTGGATATACAAAAGCGCGTTGGCATTATTTGTACTCAGCTTCCTGATGTTAGGCTGGCTTGGACTTCAGCCTGCTGAAGACGTCTACGTAACCTTGGCCCGTATATTTTCCGTCATCTATTTCGGCTTCTTCCTGTTGATGCCGTACTACTCCTCGATCGACAAGACCAAGCCGGTGCCAGACAGGGTGGTTTACAATGCTGATTAAGAAAGGGATTCTGCTTGGCTCTTGGTTGCTGCTGGCTACCGGCGCGGCGTTTGCTGCCAGTTCCGGCCCTGAACTCGAGAAAGCCGGAAACGACGTCGAGAACATCGCGTCGCTGCAGCGCGGCGCGCGCAATTTCATGAACTATTGCTCGGGCTGTCATTCTGCCAAGTACGTTCGGTATACGACGATTGCCAAGGATCTTGAGCTGTCGGAGGACCAGGTTGTCGCAAACCTGATGTTCAATGCTGACAAGACGTTTGAAACGATCAAGGTCAATATGCCCGAAGATGATGCCCGCCGCTGGTTCGGCCAGGCGCCGCCCGATTTGTCGCTGATGGCCCGGTCGAAAGGCACTGACTACATCTACAATTTCTTGCGCGGTTTTTACCTCGATGCGGATAGCCCGACCGGCGTTGACAATCTTTACCTTGGCGGCACATCAATGCCTCATGTTTTGTGGGAGCTGCAAGGTTTTCGGGAGGCTGAATTTGCGGTCGAACAGGATACGGGCGAAGACGGCGAAACGGTAGCCGTCACGCATTTTGAGAGTTTCAAGCCTGTGATTGCCGGATCAATGAGTGCAGAAAATTTTGATGCATTTGTACGTGATACGGTCAATTTCCTGGAATACATCAGCGAGCCGATTCGCAGCACGAGACGAGTGCTCGGGACCTGGGTGCTGATGTTCCTGATTTTCTTTTACATCATTGCCTCGATGTTGAAGAAACAAATCTGGAAGGACGTGTCCTAGGCCGAATGCGTAGCGCTGGCGTGACGCGCCTTTGATCGCACCGCGCCTGGCCAATTCTTATACTTTATTAGTTCCGAGGGGACTTCACTATGGCAGTTATTGCCAACCGACGCTCTGTAATGACACTTTTCTCCAGGCCGACTTGTATCCACAGTCATCGTACGAGGCTGGTACTGGCAGAAAAAAATATCAATATCGAGATCGCAAATGTCGACGGTCCGGATCTTCCTGAAGACTTGATGGACCTGAATCCCTACCACACGGTTCCGACTTTGGTCGACCGTGACCTCGTGCTCTACGACTCGCGGGTAATCATTGAGTATCTGGACGAACGTTTTCCGCACCCGCCCTTGATGCCGGTGGATCCGGTAACCCGAGCGCAATTCCGCTTGGCATTATTTCGGATCGAAACAGACTGGTATCGAATTGCCGAGGAGTTCGAGTCTGACGGCGATCGCAAGTTAAGTGTCAAATCCAAGAAGTTATTACGTGAAAGTATTCTCGCGAGCGCAGACTTGTTCGGCGCAGGAACGTACTTCCTTAGCGAGGATTTTTCGCTCGTTGATTGCAGTATCGCCCCAATTTTATGGCGGCTACCGTTATATGGCATTGATCTGGGATCGAAAGCGGAGCCCATAGAGGAGTACGCGAATCGCGTATTCGCGCGCCCGTCATTCCAGGATAGCCTGACCGAACTGGAACAGGAAATGCGCATGTAACATATTGTTTTTGAGCGGCATGGCGTGCCCAGCGTGCGCCAGCAATGGTATCCTTAACGAAACAATTTATAGCCGCAAGTTGCACCGTCGCTGACGCGATTTCGCCCGTCAACGATTTGCTAAGAAAAAATTTGCTAAGAAAAGATTTGCTAAGAAAAAGTCGGGAGCCCCAGATTTGAGCACCCCCAGTCGCTCAAAAAGACCGTACCTCATTCGTGCGATGCACGAATGGATGGGCGACAATGGCAATACTCCGCACATTGTCGTCGACGCATCGGCCGAAGGTGTCGTCGTTCCGCAAGAACACGTCAAAGACGGCAAGATAATCCTGAATATCAGTAATTCTGCTGCCCACAACTTAAATATGACGAACGAGGCGGTGAGTTTCCGGGCACGGTTTTCCGGAGTAGCGTTCGACGTCTGGGTGCCGGTAGTTTCAGTGCTTGGCATCTATGCGAAAGAAACGGGCCAGGGCATGATTTTTTCGCAGGGTGCGAATCAGCCGGAGCCACCGGATCCGGAAATAAAAGACGTGCCACGCGCCGGCCGTTCACACTTGAAGGTCGTAAAATAAAAGCCGTCGAGAGTCGCTGCTAGCTCCCCAGCAACGTGGTATCAATCAAGTCGCACAGACAGTGAATTACGACCAGGTGCACTTCCTGAATTCGCGCGGTGCGTTCCGCTGGCACGCGTATTTCGACGTCATTGTCAGACAACATTGGCGCCATCTGTCCGCCATCCCGTCCCGTTAGCGCAACCACCGACATGCCACGTTCATGTGCCGCATCGATTGCGCGGCAGACGTTTTCCGAATTTCCCGAGGTCGAAATCGCCAGCAAGATGTCAGCCGGCCTGCCCAGCGCCAGGACCTGCTTGGCGAAAATTTCCTCGTAGGCGTAATCGTTTGCGATCGACGTTAGCGTCGAGGTATCTGTCGTCAATGCCATTGCTGGCAGCCCTGGGCGTTCCATTTCGAAGCGATTCAGGAGCTCTGACGAAAAGTGCTGGGAGTCGCCGGCGGAGCCGCCGTTCCCGCAGCTCAGGATTTTGCCGTCGGCAAGCAGTGCCTGGCTCATCAGTTGGCCGCCGCGCGCAATCGGCTCTATGAGCTCATTCTGCGCTGCCGTTTTTACCTTTATGCTTTCCGCGAAATGGTCGCGAACGCGAGTGTGCAGGTCCATTTTTTAGTCAGGCTCCGGGTCTGAATGCATCCTGTATCCATTGTAGCGCGTATTGACCATCCGACCGGCCGTCTATGGCAACAACATCGAAACGAACGGCGCAGGACTGCCACCGTTTGGAGCGCGACAGGTACCAGGATGCCGTTTGCGCAAGTTTTCGCTGTTTGTTGCGATCGATCGATTCGACTGCGCTGATCAAATTCCTGGCACGTCGAAAGCGCACTTCAGCAAAAACCAGCAGTTGGTCCGACCGCATGACCAGGTCAATTTCGCCGAAACGGCAGCGAATGTTGCGGTCAACGTAACGCAGGCCATGACGCTCGAGAAATTTTCGCGCATACACTTCCGCCCTGGCGCCTTTCGTAGCTGTGCGTCCATGCATGTGCGGTAATCGCTCAGCGCCCGCTGGCATCCCCGCTCGCGCCGGCTTCCTGGTTTGGCAAGTCAATACGGCCAGGCGGCAGTGCGTCGACGGGCAGGCGGCGTTGTTGATCGCCCGGTGCGGCGACCGGCTCGCCACCTTCAAACCGGGCCCAGGCAAGTTTGCGGTGAATCCGTCCGTCTTGATCCATGTACAAGCGACCTGTGGCACCGTCCACTTCAGGCATCCCCTTAAAACGCATCGAATGTAAATTCGCAATCAGTTGATAGGCATCAAAACCAAGCGCATGCAATCGACCCAGACTTTGTTGTTCGGGAAAAAGTTCGCGAAACTGACTGACGAGATCCGCGATCCACGGCTGCGGAGCGACTATCCAGGGTGTGTCAGCAAACATTATGCCGTTAAGGTCCGAATTGGAGCGTCCGTCCATTGCGTAGATGCGCGAGGTTGAGTAGACGGGGAGGTCACCCGCGTAATGAAACTTCAGCTGGGATTTCAACAGGCGGCCCTGCTGCGCGGTCGCAGCAAGAAATATGAAGTCCGCGTCTTGCCTGCGCCGCGGGTCGTATTGTAGTGGCCCGCCAATATTTGCCCGCAGCCGCTGATAGCGTTGCACGCTTTCGGTGAGCAACATCAGGTTTTCAATTTCGAATGAAAAATCATTCTTATCCG
>JABDKF010000220.1 GCA_013003155.1 Woeseia sp.
TGTCCTGGAGCATCATATTCACCAAGCGCGGCTTGATCCGCCGTACCAAGATCGCCTGCGATGAATTTGAATCACGCTTTTGGTCCGGCGGTGATTTGCAAACGCTGTACCAGAATACCGCGCGCAACGACGCGAATATCGGCATGGCGAGTATTTTCGAGTCCGGCTTTCGCGCATTTTCCCGCATGAAGCAACAGGGCGATGTTGACGCAACCAAAATGGTAGATGAGTGCCAGCGCGCGATGCGCGTGTCGCTGATGCGCGAGGTCGATCGGCTTGAGCAGAGCCTGGCGACGCTGGCTACTATTGGTTCTACGAGTCCCTACGTCGGCCTGTTCGGCACCGTTATCGGCATCATGAACTCTTTCCGCGGTTTGGCCGAAGTACAAACCGCAACCATCGCCATGGTCGCCCCGGGCATTTCCGAGGCCCTCGTCGCTACCGCGATGGGATTGTTTGCGGCTATCCCGGCGGTCGTTGCCTATAACCGCTACGCGGACAAAGTGGTTCGACTGGAAACGCGATACGACGGATTCATGGAGGAATTCACCAGTATTCTGCAGCGGCACGCGCGCGCTCATCGGGACAGCTGAGATGGCGACTCCACTGCAGAAACGCAAGCTGATGGGCGAGATCAACGTGGTGCCTTATATCGACGTGATGCTCGTGTTGCTGATCATTTTTATGGTGACGGCGCCCTTGTTGACGCAAGGTATCAAGGTTGAATTGCCGAAAGCGGGTGCTGAGGCGATTCCTGACGTGCCCAACCACCCGCCGTTGATCGTCAGCGTGGACAGTAGCGGCAACCTGTTTATCAATGTTGGGGACGATGAGGACAAGCCCGCCGCGGCGGACGACATCGTAAAGCGGGTCCGGGCGGTCCTGAACCAGCGACCGCAGACGCCGGTGCTGGTCAAGGCGGACCGGAGTGTGCCGTACGGCAACGTGGTGGGAGCGATGGTGCTGTTGCAACGTGGTGGGGCCGACAGCGTCGGCTTCGTGACCGATCCCCTGGAAACCTACCCGATCCCGGAGTGAGCGATCGACGTCATGCGTGACGATTTACCCATCATTCCTGTTTCGCTCGCGATCCTGTTGCATGTCGCAATTGTGGCGACGATGATCTTCGCGTTTGAATTTACCTCCAGCGTGCGCCCGGCCGTGCCGCTGGCTATCAAGGGCCAGCTGGTTAGCGCAGCGGATATTGATGTGACGCCGCTGCCCGAGCCCGACGCAGAGCCAGAACCCGTGGCCGAGGAGCTTCCGCCAGAAGTTGATGAGGAGGCGGAACGCCGCGAGCAGGAAGAACAGCAACGCCTGGCAGATCAAGTGGCAGAACGTCGCGAGCAGGAAGAACAGCAACAACTGGCAGATCAAGAGGCAGAACGCCGCAACCTGGAGGAACAAAAACGCCTGGAAGAGCAACGAATCGAACAGGAGCGTGTTCAAAAAATTGAACAGGAAAAAGAGCAGGAGCGAATCCGCCGCGAGCAGGAGGCTGAACAGAAAAGACGCGAACAGGCCGAGGCCGAACGCAAACGGCGCGAGGAGGCGGAGAAAGAAAAGCAGCGCCAGGAAGCCGAACGCAAGCGGGCCGAGGAGGTGGAACGGCAGCGCGCTGAAAATGAACGCAAGCGTGTCGAGGCAGAAGAGGCAGAGCGCAAGCGACGTTTGGCATCAGAAATCGCGGACGAAACACGCCGACTGGAAGCCATGGAATCGGGTGAGATGGCGCGTTACCTGTTTGCGATTCAGCAAAAAATTCAGCGCAACTGGGTGCAGCCTCCCAGTGCGCACGCCGGCATTGAATGTGTCGCTCTTGTGCGACAGTTACCAGGTGGCGAAGTCGTGGGCGTGCAGATCGACAGCTGCAATGGCGACGGGGCAGTAAGGCGCTCGATCGAAGCTGCTATTTACAAGGCGTCGCCATTGCCGCAACCTGCGAATTCTGCGCTGTTCGACCGAAACTTGCGCATCACCGTCAAACCTGAACAATAGACGCCTCTCGACGTTATGAGCGGCCTTAAGGTCACGTTATGAAATCATTGCCCGTCACTTGTTTCACTTTGCTGCTGGCCGGCTTGCTGTGCTCAGTGGTCAGCCAGGCGGAACTCAACATTGAAATCACGAGCGGCGCCGGGAAACGCGTGCCGGTAGCGGTGGTCCCGTTTGGCTGGGAAGGCACCGGCAACGCGCCACCGTTCGATGTCGCCGAGCTCATCGCCGCAGACCTTGAACGTAGTGGGCGCTTTGCGCCTATTGCCGTGACTGACATGCTGCAGCTGCCGACCAGCGGGGTCGACGTTGATTTCGACGATTGGCGCATACTGGGCGTTGAAGCCCTCGTCATCGGGCGCGTGACGCAGACAGCGGATAACGTCTTTAGCGTCCAGTTTCAGCTCTTCGACGTGTACCGCAGCGACCAGTTGGTCGGGTACCGAATGCCCGCGAGCCGCGGCACCATGCGTAGCGCGTCGCATCGCGCTGCCGACATGATTTACGAGAAACTGACAGGTATCCCGGGTGTGTTCGGCACGCAGGTAACCTACGTCACCGCGGTAGGTCAGGGCAATGATCGCCTCTACCGGCTCGTGGTTGCCGACACTGACGGCGAAAATGAGCGGGTAGTGATGGAATCGAAGGACCCGATCATGTCGCCGTCCTGGTCGCCGGACAGTCGTCGCATCGCTTACGTCTCGTTCGAGAACAACGTTTCGTCGATTTTTATCCAGACTTTGAGAACAGGAAATCGCGTAAAGGTTTCCAGTCGCGTGGGCATCAACGGTTCGCCGGCATTCTCCCCGGACGGACGCAAGCTCGTACTGACGCTGGGTGGTGCCGATGGCAATCTGGATATCAACGTCATGGATATCGCAACGCGAGAGGTTACGCGCCTCACTACGAATCGTTCGATTGATACCGAAGGCAGCTGGTCCCCCGACGGCAAGCATATCTACTTCACCTCCGACCGCAGCGGTGGGCCGCAGGTGTACCGCGTCAGTGCGAGCGGCGGCAGCCCGGAACGGGTTACCTTCGATGGCAGCTATAATGCGAGACCGCGTTTGTCGCCGGATGGCAAGAAGCTCGCCATGGTGCACCTCGATCGCGGGAACTATCGCGTTGCGGTGATGGACTTAGAGCGTAAGGATCTGCTGATACTCTCGTCCGGCAGCCAGGACGAAAGCCCCAGTTTCGCGCCGAACAGCGATGCGGTAATTTACGCGACGCGGGCCGGACGGCGCGGCATCCTGGCAACCGCTTCTGTTGATGGCTTGGTCCAGCAACAACTCGCGTCCGGCGAGGGGGATGTCCGCGAGCCCGTGTGGTCGCCGTTTCCCCGATACTGATTGCCAAGATTTGAGAGCACTTTAGGAAAAGCCGATAAAGTATTGATTTTAAAAAATTTGTTTTTTACACAAAGCGCCGAAGCCCGCTTTGGAAACCTTACCAGGATAGCAACATGACACATTACAAACTGCTGATCACGCTACTGCTTGCCGTTAGCCTGGCGGCTTGTTCGAAAGATCGTACCGTCCCTGACCCCGAGCCGGATCCGGATTACGTGGCAGGCCAGGGTAGCGACGGCGCATCGTCAACCGGCTGGGACAACAACGGTCTCGGCCAGGGTGAGGAATTTGGCAGCAATGCGCTGGATGGCGAGCTTGCCATGATCATCTACTTTGACTTCGATGAATCCGAGCTCAGAGCGGAATACGCAGACCTGCTGGCGCGACATGCTACCCGGCTCGCAAATAATTCCCGCGTCAACGTTCGGCTGGAAGGCCATGCTGACGAACGGGGTTCTCGCGAGTACAACATCGGCCTGGCGGAGCGCCGTGCTCAGGCCGTGCGCCGCATGTTGTTGATCCAGGGTGCGGGTGCCAGCCAGATCGCCACCGTCAGCTTTGGCGAGGAACGGCCGGCAGCATTTGGCAGCGATGAAGACTCTTACCAGTTAAACCGACGTGTTGAAATCAAGTACCTGAACTAGGCGGAAGAAAACGTGCAAAAAAACCAAATCTATCCTGTCATCTTGCTCGCAGCGACGTTGACGAGTAGCGGCTGCGTGCTTAATCCACCCACCGAAGACCCACTGCAGGTACGACTTGCCGAGATGGAAAAGCGCTTGTCCGCAATCGAACGCATCCTGTCAAGCGGCACCCTCGTCGACCTCACCGTGCAGAGCAACGAGCTTGGACGACAGGCCGCGGAGCTGCAGGGCCGCATCGAGTCTCTCGAACATGAAACCTCGGAGGGCGCATCCAGGCAGCGTGACCTGTACATGGATCTCGATGACCGAATCCAGAGACTGGAGCGCACTACGCGCGGTAACAGTGCAGCCAGCGTCCGTGACGGCGGCAGTCTCGAACCGGGCGAACTGCCGCTGCCCGGCGGCTCCGATCGCGACAATTACCAGGCTGCGTTCGAGCTGTTAAAAGAACAACGCTACGATGAAGCCGCGATGGGCTTCGAGCAGTTCCTCGTGAGTTTTCCGGAAAGCCAGTTGGCGGATAATGCCCAATACTGGCTGGCAGAATCGCACTATGTTTCAGGTGATTTCCAAGAGGCACTTGGCCAGTTTCAAATTGTTGTAGAAAAATACCCCCGCTCGCGCAAAGTTCCTGACGCGCTGTTGAAGATGGGCTACTGCAACTACGAACTGCAACGTTGGGATAACGCCCGGAGCGCGTTGCAAAGAGTTCAAGGCGAGTTCTCCGATACGACGGCCGCGCGCCTGGCAGAACAGCGCCTGTCGCGGATGCGAGAAGAAGGGCATTAAACAGCGAATCCAGCGAGCGCTTGTCATTTGCAGCCGGTCCGGTATCATCGCCGCCGGCGCCGCAACGGCGCTGATTCGCGACAACTATTTGCGACAGAAATCCAGCAAGGGGCGTTAGCTCAGAGGTAGAGCATTCGGCTTTTAACCGACTGGTCGTAGGTTCGATCCCTACACGCCCCACCATTTTTCGCTGGTTCTGTGTTGTCCCGCCCCTGAATT
>JABDKF010000276.1 GCA_013003155.1 Woeseia sp.
TAAAACGGCGAGTGCTGCAGGGACGACAGCTTGCACAGTCTTTCACCATGCGGAGCATCGCAGCACAGTGCGCCTGGGAGGGGTTATCCGAAAACGAAGTACAGCGGACGCTTTCTTCGTGTTACGAGAAAGCGATCTCGGGCTGCCGGCCGTCACTTTGGATTGTTCTTTCTCTGTTGCTGGGCCGAACGCCGGAGCGCCTTTGGTCAACGTCGAGGCAGATCTACGGTAACACCGGCACCACGGGCGAATACTGGCGCGTCAACAAAAAGAAAATCCAACTCGTAAGCTACTTGTCGCTTCCCGATTTTCAGCTGGACAACGTTGATCAGCAGTTGGTTGAGCCTGTGTACAACTGCCTGTTGCTCCCCGTGCCCAAGAGCCTGATCGAGTCACTACGAACGGTGTTGAATGCCGTCTGGGCTGACGACATATCGAGTGAAGATCTTCGCGCAGAATTCAGAGACTGCATCAAGAAGCTCAATAGCGACAACAACACACGACTGACGGGCAACCGGCTTGCCGCGAATCTGCATCGATGGCTGATTCACGCAGGACACATCGACGTCGTATCGAAGCGATTGCGGGGCATCGACGCGAAAGTCAATTTTAAGCAACGCTACGAGGCCAACTTTCTGGGCGACACACGCCTCGCATATTGCGAATATGCGACTGCCCTGCTGGAAACCGTAGACCGTGTCGATGACTGGCAGGTCAGCGACTGCAAGCCCATCGCCTTCGGCACTCATCTACGGGTCAAGGACGAGGCCATTTGCTACCTCTTCGAGGATCTGCGCCAGCGAGCTTCGCTCTCGAAACGATCTTTCGACGGAGCCTGCGCGTTTCACAATCGTTACGCGATGTATGCATACCAGTTGCTGATGCTCGCCTCTGGACATCGACCCGTTCGCGTGCCACTGGATACGCTGTGTTCATTTGATGCTGTCAGCCAGGAGCTGTTTATCTGCGACAAAGTGGCGAATCGAGCCTACGACTCGCGCACGATTGTCTTGCCGCAGGTCGCCTGTCAACAGATCGACCACTACCTACAGCACTTAAGTGCCCTTGAGCGCCGGTCGCGACGCAGTGCGCCGGAAATCAGCTCCCAAATTCAGAAAGCCATTGAGGGCACCAGTGCATTGTTGTTCCGGATTGAACGGAATCGACGAAATCAGCTTGTTCTTGTCCCGTTCGATCCAATGCACGTCAATCGCTGGCTGGAGGAGGATTGGACCTTGCCGCTTAACTGGCACCGCCATTGGCTTCGGTCAAAACTGACCGAGTCGAAACATCCACATGAATACATCGACCAGCTCCTGGGGCACGAGGACGATCAACCGCCAGGGCTGAGTCCGTTCAGCAATCTGACCTACGCGGGACGCAAAGCCGTTGCCGTTCGGATTCAGGGCTACCTGACCGAGCTTGGCATCACACCACTAGAGGGGATCAAGTAACCATGGCACAGGTACCTGCTACAGACATTCGCGTATTCACCGGTATTGATTTGCGCCGTGCGGACCGTGAGAAGAAAGTTGACTACGTTCGCCGAGTTACCGAACACGGACTGAGCGAGTACCTTCCTGGTCTTGCAAGACCAAAAGAACCGTACACGGAGTATGAGCAAGATTTGAAACGTTTCCTCAAGGAACTCGAATCCTGGTCCAAGAACGCCAATACTCTGAAGATAGCTCGTGCTCATCTTGCGCGACTCATTCACCAACATAACCAGCGCAACGGCACGGAGCTGCCTATACCGCCTCCGCTGGCTCGCCTGTTTCAGGATCGACCGCTACGGACACAACGCTGGTCTGAAGACCGACGGCGCATGAATGAGGCACATGAGCGCTGGCTCGCAGGATTGAATTCTCCTTACATGCTGAACCTCTCGGCTGATCTCCGTCTCGGCCAGTTTCTGTATACCGCCGCAACCTACGGGTGTCTGTGCAGGCCGGAAGCTCTGGAAAGTCTCGCCGATACGATTCAGGCATCAAAGCCGATACGAAACCACAGGGGCCTGGGAACTGACTGGATCGATCTGCACTTTCAGCACGGCAGGTTCACGAACGCGACCGTTGATGATGTCGACGTCGTCTACGAACCCTGGCCACTGGTTTCGATGTGCAAGCTGACGGCCAAGGCTTTTCTGGAACAGCGACACCAGTGTTCCTGGATAGGCAACGGGGATCGTCCGCCCGCGTTCGACCTCATTTGTGCCGCTTTTGAGAACGCGGCCAGCCAGAAATTGCCGTTCTCGTCATTGAAGAAATTTCTACGCGTCGCCTTTTGCATCGCTGAACGGCAACCCGGCGCGAACTTGCCGGAAGTTCTCGCAGGGTATGCGGTTGGTCGGGTCGCAAGCATGAGCGCGCGGCCGGCGTC
>JABDKF010000313.1 GCA_013003155.1 Woeseia sp.
AGGCAACGGATCTTGCGCCTCTAAAGGCTCAGATCCAGACGCTTGAAAAACGTATACATGGCATTCCCCCGGCAAAAGCCGTGGATCTCGCACCGGTCAGTTCGCAAATCAAGCACCTCGAGCAGCGTATCGAGAAACTGCCGCAGCCGAAGCCTGTCGACCTCACTCCTGTTAATACGCAACTGCGGTTTCTGGAACAAAGGATCGGCTCACTGTCTCGCCCGCAGGCCGTGGATCTTTCAGGTGTTGATAAGCGTTTAGAGACAATCGAAGCCAAGATCGGGAAACTGAGTCAACGTGCCGCAACTCCCGCTCGGAAAACAACAGCCCCGCGCAAGAACCGCCCGGCGGCGCCGAAGGCAAAACGCGAGGCACCCCGAATTTTGAGTGCGGCATTGTATGGAAAAAAGGACAACCTGAAGCTCATTTCAGGCGTCGGCCCGAAGCTGGAACGTTTGTTGAACAAGAACGGCGTTTACTACTTTTGGCAGGTTGCCAAGTGGAACAAACGCGATATCAATGTCATAGACGAGCGGATGGACACTTTTAAGGGCCGTATCGAACGCGATGATTGGGTATCGCAAGCCAAGGACCTGCGCCGCCAACCGGATGCAGCACGCATGCCGGCAAACCCATAAGTCCAAAGTCTCAGCAATAAACCGGGCCGCGCCTGCACGGGCGCGGCCCTTTTATTTACCTTGAGAAACGGTTTAGGGTATGGCTTTGCTACACATTCTCGGAGATCGATATGGGTCGCTGGCGTCCGCCTGTCGCCAAATCTTCACCGTACATCACGGCCACAGGCTTTGACGCATTGCAGGCGGAGTTGAGAGAACTCTGGGTCCGGCGCCGGGATGTCGTCAAGGCCCTGGCCGCAGCTGCGGCGGAGGGGGACCGGTCAGAAAATGCGGAATATATCTATCGCAAAAAAGAATTAGGTGGACTCGATTTTCGTATTCGTTACCTGCAAAAACGTCTGCCCGCTCTCAACGTCGTGCGCGAGCTCGCCAATAGTGACGCAGTCTATTTCGGCGCAACGGTCACCGTTTCTGATGCAGACGACAAAAACTATTCCTACAAGATCGTCGGACCGGATGAGGCCAATCCCAAGAAGCTGGAGATAAGCATCGATTCGGCAATCGCCAAGGCACTTTTGGGAAAACGCGCAGGCGATGTAGTAGCGGTATCTGTTGCTGAAAGCGAGCGGGTTCTTTCTATTATTTCAATTTGCTACGAATAGATTTATCGGATTGGCAGCACTCAACAAGCTAAACTTCCGACCGTGCGGTCGCGTCGCAGTTGATTCGATAATCTATTTCTTATCGTAGGGTTTTGCGATAGATTCGTGGTTCACTTATTCGTGTATAGTTTTTTTGTGGCTCCGGCAATCCATGCTTATCCGACCGCGTACTTGCAATATCGCTGAAGCCAGAAAGTCGGTTTTCGATTGAGGGGTCAGTGAGTAAATCCAACCAAACGCTGGCCATCTGGCAACGGCTTTCACAGAAGCCCGGTGGCAGATTCGTGTTTTCGCGCCTCGTCTGCTGGAAGGCACCCTACTTCAGCAGCATCCGACCGCGATTCGTTGAATTGCAGCCCGGCTACAGCAAAGTGACAATGAAGAAACGGCGCCGCGTGCAAAACCATATCGGCACAGTTCACGCGATCGCGATGTGCAACCTGGCGGAGATCGCGGCAGGTACTATGACCGATGCGACAGTGCCGCAATCGCTGCGCTGGATTCCGAAAGGCATGACCGTCGAGTACCTGAAGCGGGCGGAGACGAGTGTTGCGGCCGTCGCGACCATTCAACCGCTCCCCGAATTTATTCCCGACACAGAAATACCGGTGCACGTTGCTGTAACAGACACAAATGACCAGGTAGTTTTTCGTGCCGTTATTTCGATGTGGTTGTCGCAGAAGAAAAAGTAGTTGGACGTTACTTCGGATGACTTGCGCACTAGTCGGACTTGATATTGGCGTCTAAGTGGGCAACTGGTAACTCAGTTTTATCGGCGCGAGCTGTTCCGGGGCCTTGCCGATTTTTCGCAGGAATGGGAGCCAGCGCGGATCGTCGTGCAAATTCTGCAATAGCGCCTCGGACAGCAGCGCGCCAAGACCAGAATCACCTAATGCTACCGCCTTCTCCAACCAGACAAACGCAGCGTCGGTGTTACCGCAAAAGGCGTGCACGTAGCTGATGTTATAGCTCAAATTATTGGCGTATCGCTCCTCCAGCAGGGCAATTGATTCAGCTGCAGAGTCGGGCAGCATGAGGTCCGGCGAATTTGCAACGCTGTCTACCCCGGTTTCTTCTGGCTGCTGTTCTATCTTACAAAGAGCAATTGTGTGGGCAAGCAGCCGCCAGCCCTCACGGCTTTCATTGCGTACCGTTACAAGGGCTTCATCAGGGCGCCCTGCAAGGGTAAGTGCTACAGCAAGATTGTAATAACCCAGTGAAAAATTCGGACTCATCGCCAGTGTCTTCTGGAATGAAGTCATTGCATCATCAGGTCTGTTTACGGTCAGGTAGGCAATTCCCAGTGTATAGTGCCAACCGGGCGACAGCGGGTCAGCGGCGACCGCAAACTCGATTGGTGCGATACCTTCCTCTAGCCGCCCAATGTTTTGCAGCAAAATACCGACGCTGCCGAGGACCGTCATGTCTTGCGGCTCGAGCTCGAGAGCTCGCTGATAGTAATTGGCAGCAAGTGACAGATCAGCCTCGAAGTATTGCGCTATAAACCCGAGGCTATCAAAAGCAGGCGCGTAGGTTGGGTCGATCTCGATCGCTTTGAGCGCCGACTCGCGTGCTTTCGCAAATCCTTCTTCGGACGACGCGAGTCCGGTTATCGCCTGACTTAAATACGCCGCCGACATCTCGTCCCAGGCGGGCGGATAGTTGGGGTCCAGCTCTATGGCCTGGCGGTAAAGAGCGATAGCTTTGTCATACCCTCCAGGCGTTCCCTGCCGGCGCTGATGCCTGGCCTGCAGAAAGAGGGCATAGGCCTCGGGGTCGGTTTGTCGCTGAACGGGCACATCAATCTGCAGCGTGCCTTTTATCTGTTCGACAACTTCGCTGGCGATCTCATCCTGAATCTGGAAAATATTTTGCAGTGTGCGATCAAAATTTTGGGACCAAAGCTGTGTATCGGAGTTTGCATCGATCAGCTGTGCCGAGATACGCACCTGCTCGCCCGCCTTACGCACGGACCCATCCAGAACGTAGGTAACGTTCAAACGTTCCGCTATTTCCGGCGTGCTTAACCCCTTATCTTTTATTGCAAATGCAGAAGAACGGGAAGTAACCCGTACCTGCGGAATCCGGGCAAGGAGATTCAGCAGCTCTTCGGAAACACCGTCAGAAAAATAGGACTGATCGCCCGAGGGCGACATGTCGACGAATGGCAAGACGGCGATCGAGCGAGTGCCAACGCTCGCGATGATCGCTTCGCTGCGGCCCTCCTGGCGCGCAGACTCCTGCAGTTTTTCATCCCGTACCGGATCCAGTACGAATTTGTCGAACGCAAAGTAGGCAAGCGCTACGGCGAGCACGACAAGAATGCCGCGATCTAGCATCTTGCCCGTTCGGTCCGCAATCGACTCCGCGCGGCTGACGTGCTTATCGAGCTTCAGGCCGTCAGGCGTAAGCTCGAAGATCCAGGAAAAGATCAGCGTGGGCACAAAGCCAATCGCCAGCGTGATTACAACTATACGGACGGCACCCGCGCCGAAACCAAACGCTGGAAAGATAGTCTCTACGACCTGGATTATCAGCCAGGCCAATACAGCATAGGCCGCCGCCACCCGGAAGACATTGCGCCGCCTGAGTTCGTCGAAAAGTCTCATCGTGCCCCGGGATACTCCATTACCAAGAGTATGGTCCAGGCGCGGTCCACAATCTAGTCACGCGCGCAGAGGAAATGCGTCGGGGCCCGCCGACCTCCATGATAAAATATCCGGCACGTGGCGGAGCCGGAGGCTTAATCTCATGTCTGACTACAAAAAAATATTGCTGGATCCGACGACGGCATACAAGGTTCCAAACGATGTTGTGAAAGACAAATCGTTGTCAAAAGAACAGAAAATTGAAATATTGCGGCGCTGGGCGTATGACGCACACGAACTGGAAGT
>JABDKF010000322.1 GCA_013003155.1 Woeseia sp.
CCTGATCATCGGCAGTTTTGCTTGCCGCTTCGTCATCGTCGCTGCGATAGCTTTCGGCCCAATCGACATCCTTGCTGTTGTGCATGGCATTTGCTCTTTGCATCCTGTCGACAAATCCTATGTCGTAGCGGCAACAAATCACAGGAACTGCATCACAAAGCAAAGGCTATTTTTTCATCGAAAAAACAGTAAGTTAACCCTTCTTTTACTTAATGAAGAGGCCCCCCAAAGGGAATCGGGAGGCACGTCACAGCGCAAATCTGATCTACGTCAAAGGCGCACGCGGTAACAGGGCCGGTATTGGTCGCTTTCCAGTTTCATGCGACCGTTGGCCACAAACCCGGCCAACAGATCGTCAAGCAGGCTCATGATATCGGCGGCGCCGCTGATTTCGAACGGACCGCGCTTTTCTATCGCCAGGATGGTGTCTTCGCGCACGTTGCCGGAGACCAATCCGGAAAATGCGCGACGCAAGTTCGCGGCAAGTTTATGTGCCGGCAAATCTCGGCTAATCTCCAGCGCACTCATCGATTCATGAGTCGCTGCAAACGGCTTTTGAAAATCATGATCAATCCGTAGTCGCCAGTTGAAGTAATAGGCGTCACCGTGTTGCTTGCGAAATGAGCGCACGGTCGCCAGCCCAGCCTGCATAAGTCGCGCAACTTCTTCTGGGTCGTCAACAACAATCTGGTAGCGCTTTTGTGCGCTCGCCCCCAACGTTGCGCCGATAAACTGATCTATCTGTCTGAAGTAATCCGCGCTGCTGGCCGGTCCTGTCATAATCAGCGGCATTGGCATTTCGACGTTGTCCGGATGCAACAGGACACCCAACAAATACAGAATTTCCTCAGCCGTGCCCACACCACCCGGAAATACGATGATGCCGTGGCCCACTCGCACGAAGGCCTCAAGCCGTTTCTCCATGTCCGGCATAATAATGAGCGAATTAACAATCGGGTTCGGCGATTCCGCAGCGATGATGCCAGGCTCAGTGATACCGATATAGCGACCATCGCGAATTCGCTGCTTGGAATGACCGATGGTCGCGCCTTTCATCGGCCCCTTCATCGCGCCTGGCCCGCAGCCGGTGCAGACGTGCAGCCGTCTCAGGCCCAGTTCGTATCCGACTTTCTTGGTGTAATCATATTCTTCGCGGCTGATCGCGTGCCCGCCCCAGCACACCACGAGATCCGGCGTTGCTGGCAAGTTGAACAGCCGCGCATTTCGCAAGATATGAAAAACTGCGTTCGTGATGTTGTCGGATGTTTGCAGATCGAAGCGGCCGCTAGCCTGAATCTCGTTGCTCGTAAAAACAATATCGCGCAACACTGCGAACAGCTGCTCGCGAATTCCGCGAATCATCTCACCATCAACAAAAGCGCTTGGAGGCGCGCCCCTGATCACCAACTTCAAGCCACGATCCTGCTGCTCAAAACTGACGCTGAAATCCGAATATCTCTCGAGCACCTTGCGCGCATCGTCAGTCATGCCGCCAGCATTGAGCACGGCCAACAGGCAACGACGCAGCAACGCGTAGAGACCGCCCTGGCCCACGTTGCGCAGCTGGTCGGCCTCATGCTGTGACAGGACTTCGAGACTTCCTTCGGGCCACACCTCGGCGTCGACCATCAGGTTGCTGTCAGCCCGAATACTTTTCATCGCGGTTTTTTCTGTTTGCAAGATGCTGTTCCTGTTAGATAACAGCCGGCGCATTTGACCTAAGGATGCACACCGTCCGCTTTTGGCTCGTGGGACGGTAGTGGATTGTTGCCGCGCCGTCCACGCGTTTTCACCGCGTATAAAAAAGTCGAGGTGCTATGGGCTTCGCCTCGACGGCCCGGTCAGGGCCGGATTTCGATCGGCGTGCCGTCGGGAGTCATTAACCAGATGTCGATCATGTCGGAATTGGAAACGGCAATGCAACCGTTCGTCCAATCCTCGTTGCGGTAGTACCCGTCCGAGTAAGTCGGCACGTTCGGCTGGCCATGAATCATGATCTGGCCGCCAGGATTCACACCCTTCTGCCGAGCGCGCCGCCGATCGTCGTCGTTCGGGTAAGAGATTCGGATAGACAGAAAAAAGTCGCTGTCAGGGTTGCGCAGATCCAGAATGTAGCGCCCCTCCGGTGTGCGGGCATCCCCTTCTTCCTCTTTGTCGCCGAGCGGCGCAACGCCCAGCGCGACTTCGAACGTGCGCAGAGCCTGGCCGTCGCGCATCAGGTGTAGTTTTCTCGCCGCTTTTTCGACGATCACGAGCTCTGCCTCAGGAAAATCGCCGGACAGGCCGCCCTCAGCCGGGGCCATACAGGGCACGAGCAGGACCAGCAGACCGCACAAACGCCTAAGATCGATATAACGCATTTACAACCTCTTCGCCGATAGCGGGACGTTACCAGAGCTTATCGAGCAGTCAACCGGGTTTTGTCGGCCTGCCCCGTCAAACGTTGCGTCCCGCGATCCAGCCAATCGCAAATCCCAATGCACCCGCAACCATCGTGTACAGCGGCAAGAAGCGGAACAACTCCGCAGGATAAATTGCTTCGCTGTACATGCCATTCAAGTCGTTGGCATAGCCGTAGTGCAGGTAGAGCGACAGTCCGAGGGCGGGGATCGCAAAGCCGAAAGTGCCGAGCAGCCAGCGCCAGCCTGCCGCTACCCAGCTACCGCCGCCCTTGTAAAGCGTTATTGCAGCCAATACTAAAAAAATCACCATCGGCGCGAGGTTGCTCGCCGCGTATGCGCCCCGCCCTTCGACGTGAACGACGTAAGCCATTACCGCAGCAGTCAGGAGCACAACGGGCAACAAACGCACAAGCACCGCGGCGATCACTGCGTTCAGCCCTCTACGTCCGCAAGTTTGGGCAGGCTTACCCGCGTGCCGGGCTGCACGTTGTGCAAATCGAGTTTCGGGTTGTATTGCCGAAA
>JABDKF010000323.1 GCA_013003155.1 Woeseia sp.
AGCTGTAAGTGCGGGTGATGTCCGAGGCGTAGCCGTTGACCGCGGCGCCCGCATCGATCAGGAATGAGCGGGAAGTGGCCGGCACCTCGCGCGACAAATGCTGGTAATGCAGGATCGCGGCATGTTCGTTCAGCGCGATAATATTGTTATACGGCAACTCTTTCTCGACGTGATCAACCGCACGGCAATAATCCAGGTGAATATCGTACTCTGACTTGCCTTCACGAAACGCATTTTGCGCGGCGTGATGCCCGTGGGCGCCGCGCACGGAAGCGGCACGTAAACAGTCGAGTTCATAGGCGGTTTTCCTGGCACGCGCGTAGTGCAATTGATTCAAAGCCGAGTTCGGGTTGACGCGCTCAATGCCGCAGGCTTGTGCCTCGTCGTCAATCTCACCGATGAGGATGCACTTGTCACGTTCTGCCGGCAGGTGTTTGGGTATGTCTTCCAGTTCGTGAACAATACGTATGTCGAACTGGTCGGCCCAGTAACCGGAGGGCGGCGCAGGTGGCGCATGCCAGTAATCTTTTTCCTGAAAGTACACCAGTATCGGTGTTTCGCCGGGCGTGTACACAAGGTAACAGTGCGGGTTGCCGGTTAACGGCAGCCAGCTCGCAAAATGCGGGTTGGCCGTGAATGCGTAATAATAATCGTCCAGAAATTTTAGTTTCGGTGCGCCTGCAAAGATAACGGCATGACTGGCACCAGCAACATCGAGCGCGCGATCGTGCCGCGCTTTGAGTTTCTCAACGTGGGCGGGATAGTGTGCGCCAAGGGCCGCGCCGGGTCGGTTGTTGGTCATGGGTAGATGATACCCGCAGTCGGTGAGTTACGGCGAGGGTAAATTTGGGCAATAGCAGGTTGGTGCACCGCAATTGCTGAGTGAAATATCCAGAAAGGGCACGGTAGCCCCGGATTCCCGCAGGTTTCCGGGTATGCATTGACGGGGTCCGCGAGCCCGAGTTGGGCAACAAACAGACCGAGTTCCATTCGCTGGGCAATCTAGGCATCATTCAATGCTTCTTCGATTCACTATCTGGCAACGACAGGCGGGCGGCCGGCTTTCTCAATGACTCAGGATATTTACCTTACCGGCATTACCACAACCGGGACGCCACACATCGGCAACTACGTTGGCGCGATCCGTCCCGGCATCGCGGCAAGCCGGGACAAGTCGAAGCAAAACTTTTACTTCCTTGCTGACTTCCATGCGCTGGCGAAGAATGAAGACCCTGCGAAAATTGCACAATCGACGCTCGAGATTGCTGCCTCGTGGCTGGCGCTGGGACTCGACACCTCGAACGCGGTCTTTTACCGGCAGTCGGATATCCCCGAAATTCCCGAACTGACCTGGATACTCACCAGCATGACGGCCAAGGGCTTGATGAACCGGGCGCATTCCTACAAGGCCGTGGTGCAGGCGAACGAGGAGGGCGGCACGAAGGATCCGGACAAGGGCGTGACGATGGCTCTCTACAGCTACCCGATCCTGATGGCGGCAGACATCCTGATGTTTAAGTCAACGAAGGTTCCTGTCGGTCGCGACCAAAAACAACACGTGGAAATGGCGCGCGACATCGCCGGCCGATTCAATCATCACTACGGCGACATCCTGGTTTTGCCAGAGCCCGTCATCGATGGCAACACGGCGGTGTTGACCGGACTCGACGGTCGCAAGATGTCAAAGAGCTACAACAACACAATTCCCTTGTTTGCCGACGAGAAGAAACTCCGCAAGCTGATAATGAAAATCAAGACGAACAGCCTTGAGCCCGGTGAGCCAAAAGAAACGGAGGGTTCAACGCTGTATGACATCTATCGCGCATTCGCCAGTGCGGATGAGGTCAGCGACATAGAAAAGCGTTACGCAGAAGGAATTGCCTGGGGAGAAATGAAGCAGGTGCTGTTCGAGTTCATCAATGATCACATCAAACCGGCGCGCGAGGAATACAAGCGGCTGATGGATGACCCGGCGATTGTGGAAGAGGAGCTCCGAAAGGGCGCGGAGAAAGCCCGCAAGGTTTCAGCGCCCTACATAGCAGAAATTCGTCACGCGATCGGGATTCGGAAGCTGGGTTAAGCCGCGCTGCCAGCGGAATTTACTACGAGAGCTTACTTGCCACGAGGCGGTTGATGCTAACGCCCGATTCGGCGGCTTCAAGTGCGAGCAGGCGATGGACTTGCGGCGGTACCCTGACGATAAATTTGCCGCTATAGGAGCGAGTCGATAGTGGTTCTGGAATAGCCTCTCCTGAATCAACCAGCTCGGCAATGGTCTCGGCGACCAGCCGGCGCATGCCTCGCAATGCGGATTCGGGCGTTCGCGCGAGCCAACTAAGACTGGGGAATTCTGCGCATAGGCCGACGTATTCGGAATCGTCCTCAGACCAGGTAACGCGGTAAGTGTAACGATCAACGGTTTTTGTCATCGCGAATTGTTTCCAGTCGTTCAATTGCCTGCAAGACCTGGCGAACCTGATACGCTTTTGCCCTGCCACGCGAGTTCTGAATATTGACGCGGGGATCTCCTGCCCAGGGCATGCGATAAATCCGATGGCTGCCGCTACTCCGTCTTGGCGGGCCAAAATAGCGCTCGCACACCTTGCAAAGGTCTGCAAAACGCACATCCGTGGGGTTGCGACGCATTGCCGACAGTATTTTAGTAATCGGTGGTGCCATTCAATAGTATCATTATTGATATCATAATCAAGAGCGGTATTCTTCGCCGCCTACGTCTTTTCCAAAATGGCATCCGCCGGGCTTCGCACCGCGCTGCCACCGCGTTGCAACACGTGCGTGTAAATCATCGTCGTCTGCACGTTGGCGTGACCGAG
>JABDKF010000346.1 GCA_013003155.1 Woeseia sp.
TACACCAACGCGGTACACTCGTTTGCGGTGAGGTATTCCTGCTTGAAATACCACAACAGAAACGCGAAAAACTCCGCCATCGGAAATTGATCATTGCTCATGAGTTGATCCTCCGGCATCGCACTCCTTCAATCGTCGCGCCAGTTCATCGTCATCGAGCACCAGGGCTTCGGCAACGCAAAGCACCGGGTATCGAATACGACGACCCAGCCGAACCGTGTTACGTCGCAGATAAACGATGTTGGGTTCTTGCGAACGACGCATGGTGTTGCTCAGACTTTTCGGCGAAATGTCCATCACTTCCGCTAACTGGCGGTGTCGCATGTACAGACCGTACACGGCGTGCAGCGCGTCACGCTCCCTGTTCAATTGGCTGACATTGTCTTGTGACACAGCTAACTCCTATCGGATCCCGGTTACGAATACGACGCGCGAACCCAGGATCCGAAGGAGTGTTTGTTGTCCGGCTGCCGCAATGAAATTGCGAAATCGGGTCAGGTTCGAGTTCATCGGGAAATCGAACATAGACCGAGTAATTCAATGTGAATCACCAGCGCGATGGGTAGCGTCGCCCGTTGATCAACGGCAGGCGATGGCGCACTGAGGCGCGAGTGCCCATTGGGCAATTCGAAACAACAAAACGATGCGACGCCGGCTAAAACCCACAGCACGTAGTGGGGAGCCGGTGCAATCAATGAGATGTCATCGACGTGAATCTAGCGGGTGCTTTGCTCGCCGCAATCTGATTCGATGACCAAAGAAGGAGGGATCCAGTGGCGTTTCGCCACACGCGTCTGCTGCCGAACCCTTCAAGACGCTTGTCGATTGCCAGTAATGATACCGTGACTTCGCATCGCTGGCAAAATCCGAAGTCTGACTGTGAGTCCAAAGTGGTCTCGCGTTTCCTTGCGTATGCTGCCGTTCCTAACTACAGCACGGCTCGAAACGGCCAACGTCCGCCACTTTGCGCAAGCTGGCTCGCTTAGGTCTACTCGGGGTCAGGAACTGTACGATGGCAGATGCTAGAGCGACCTGATAGCATGCCGGCACGCAACGAATCTGGCTGAGTTGACGGTCAACGGCTGCTGGGGAACTCAATCGTGCTATTCAATCGTCAAAAATTGCTGCTAGCCCTTCTCGAATCATTAGGTGGCGATGTTGGCGCGACAGATTTTCAGAAACACCTGTTTCTATTCACTCGCCTGTATGAGCAAGAACGAAGCTTCGAATTCTTACCGTATCGATTCGGCTGCTACTCGTTCCAGGCTGCAGCGGACAAGCGGAAGCTTGTTGGACAAGGTCGGCTGCTCGACGAATCCAATTGGTGTATTGCGCAACACACGGTGTCATTTCGGCAAGCGCTGCCAAAGGCCGACCAAGCCCGGTTGAAGGCGTACGTAGAGCAACATGGCAAGCTTTCCGGGAAGCGCCTGATTCGACACGTGTATGTCAACTATCCTTACTTCGCGACACGCAGTGAGATCGCGACGAGTCATCTGTCGGACTCGGAATACGAGAAAATCGTGGCGGCTCGACCGAAGAAGCGACGCAAGTCGGTATTTTTTACTATCGGCTACGAAGGACAGAGCGTTGAGACATACCTGAATCGACTTATCGAAAACGACGTTCGTCTGTTGGTGGATGTGCGCAAGAACCCGCTCAGTCGAAAGTACGGGTTCTCGAAGAAAACGCTGGCAGGCCTCTGCGAGGCCTTCGGGATTGCCTACCTCCATATCCCGGATTTGGGGATCCCTGGGGAACTGCGCCGAAACCTCGATACTCAAGATGATTATGAGCGGTTGTTCGCTCACTACGAACAAGAAGTACTTCCGCAGAATACGAAGTCAATCAAACACCTAACCGAGCTTTTGTCTGAGTACAAACGACTCGCAATCACATGCTTTGAGCGCGAGCACGTGCAGTGTCACCGAGATCGTGTAGCCAAAGCGGTCGCCACACAATCTCCGACCGACGTCGCTTTTGCACATCTGTAACTGACTGAGCTTAGTGATGCACCGGGAACGAATTCTTGTCACGGTCAAGACCTACCCGACGCTATCGAGCACCTACGATGAGATTGTCTGCACAGCAGGTTTTCGGCAGGACGCCAGTTGGATTCGACTATACCCCGTACCCTTTCGAAAGTACGACGAATACCAGCGGTACAAGAAGTTTCAATGGATCGAACTCGCGGTTGAAAGGAATTCAAGCGACCCACGGGTTGAGAGCTTCCGGCCGCGATCAGAGATCACGCTGTTGGATGAAATGGGCCTTGACAACTCTTGGCAGGCCCGTCGTGATTTCGTGCTGGGCAAAGGCACCGTCTACACGAATCTGACCGACCTCATCGCTAGAAATAGATCACGAGAACTCTCCCTTGCGACGTTTAAGCCAACGGAAATCGTGAACGTGACCAGCGAGCCCGACAGTCGAGAATGGGACAAGGCAAAACTTGACGCCGCGCTGCAACGAGGACGACAGGGGCACCTTTTCGATCGGCCGACCGAGGATTTCAAAGTCGTACGCAAGCTGCCGTATAAGTTTCGCTACGAGTTCATCGATGACTCCGGAACGCGAAGCAAGATGATGATCGAGGATTGGGAAATTGGCCGGTTGTATTGGCGGCAGTTTGACGCCAGAGGTTCGGAAGATGCAGCGATTCAGGATGTGAAGAACAAGTACATGAATGACCTCATCAAGGATCGTGATACCCACTTGTTCTTGGGTACAACGCAGAAGTGGGATGCAGTGGGACGAAACCCGTTTCTCATCATTGGCGTATTCTATCCGCCTGCCAAACTGCAGGACGACCTTTTCTAAGCCGGGGTTCCATGCAAGAGCCGTTAACGCTTTGTACGATTCGGCTTTTGTATTTCATCGAGCAATATGGAACCGCTATTGTGCGTATTGAGCCAAGCGTTTTTGGCGAAAGCTGGCAGATCGCCTGCTGCACGGAACGCCCGTATAGGCGTCAGCGGCTCACGATAAAGAAAAAGAGGGGCAGAACTTTCGCCCCCCTTTCGGCTTGTCGCCGAGACAATTCTCAAATACGGTTTACGCGTTAGATCAATGCCGTTTTTCTATAACGGCGAAACCTTGGCTCGTGTAGCCCAAGGAACTCGGAGCGCCACAAAGGGTCGTGAAACGGGCGCCGCGGCGAGAGTTGCCGACCCCACTTTGCGCGTCTACGCCCTCTCGACCGACCTAAAAACGTCGGCAAACTCAAACTCTATCTGAGCTGCGCCAACACGCACATCACAAGTCGGAAAGCGCTGTTTCCCACGGATTCCCGCGGCCCAGCCGCTGTCATATGCGCCACGCATGTGCTTTGTTCACCGTGCGAGAAATTGGCTCCGTGCACGTGCACCTCGATTTCTACATATCTCGAAACAACCAATCGAATCGCTACGACCGCGGGCGTAATCAGCGATTGATTCGGAAGCAAACCTAGCAAGTCGGTGGCACCGAGCCGATCTGGGAGACCGGTCTGCACCAATTGCCGGTGCCACCCAACTACGAGGTAACCATAGCGTGTCAATGGACAGTGAAAAACCCGCCACGGTTCTGGCGATCCAGCTCCTTCCGCGATTCATCCGCTTTCGCGATGCGCCGCTTTACCTAGGCATGGACCGAAATCGTTTCAATGCCGAGGTAAGGCCCTACCTCACCAAGATTCCGATCGGTAGACGCGGGATCGCTTTCGACCGGCTTGAATTGGATGCCTGGGTGGAGGACTATAAGTCTCGCAACGGGCGTCCCGCCAAAAGGAGTTCGATATGGGACGCAGAAAAACACCTGGCCTCCAAAAAAGAGGCCAAACATGGTGCATTGACAAGAGAATCAAAGGATACGGAAGATTGGTCGAAAGCTGTGGCACGAGTGACCTCAACGAGGCGGAGCGCTTCCTAGCGCATCGCTTGGAAGAGATTCGCCAGGCCATGGTTTACGGCGTTCGACCGACAAGGACGTTTAAGCAGGCAGCCATAAAGTACCTTGACGATTACCAACACAAGAAGAGCCTCCAACGCGATATTTATTCGTTGGATCGGGCCATCCCACACATTGGGCATTTGCGGTTAGATCGTATTCACAACGACACCCTCGCTCAGTATCGCCGGGCCCGTCGCGCAGACGGTGTTTCAGCCGGCACAATCAACA
>JABDKF010000350.1 GCA_013003155.1 Woeseia sp.
CGCGAATGGGGTTGGACCGCTTCACGTAACCCTCGGTGACAATGCTGCCCGCGATGTTGCCAAGCTTCGGCGAGGTAAAGACCTCTTTCACCTCGGCAAGGCCAACGATGGTTTCGCGAATCTCCGGCGCTAGCAGCCCACTGATCGCCGCCTTCACGTCATCGATCGCCTCGTAAATGATGCTGTAGTAGCGCACATCCACGCCGGCTTCCTTGATCGCCAGTCGTGCAGCTCCATCAGCACGCACGTTGAAGCCGATGATGACAGCATTCGATGCGGCTGCGAGCGTCGCATCGGACTCGGTGATACCGCCGACGCCTGAGCTGATCACTCTCACCTTGACCTCATCGTTCGACAGTTTGGTTAATGAATCACGCAGCGCTTCCGTACTGCCATGCACGTCCGACTTGATAATCAGTGGCACTTCGGAAGTTTCGTCTTCCGTCATCTGGCTGAAGACATCATCCAGTTTCGACGCCTGTTGCTGCGCCAGCTTGGAGTCGCGCGCCTTGCCCTGACGGAACTCTGCAACTTCACGCGCTTTACGTTCGTTCTTGACGACCTGGAACTCATCACCGGCGCCGGGAGTTTTCGACAGACCCAGCACGACAACTGGAGTTGATGGGCCTGCCTCGTCGACAGATTTCTGGGACTCGTTGAACATGTTTCTGACCCGGCCGTACTCTTCTCCGGCAATGATCATGTCACCCTGCCGCAATGTTCCTGACTGCACGAGCAATGTAGCGACCGCACCGCGGCCTTTTTCCAGGCTGGATTCAATCACGATGCCCTGTGCCGGTCCTTCAGCAACGGCCTTTAGATCGAGAACCTCGGCCTGCAACAGCAGTGAATCGAGCAACGTATCGATACCTTCACCGGTCTGCGCCGACACCGGCACGAACAGGTGGTCGCCACCCCAGTCCTCGGAAATGATTTCGTGTTGCGACAGCTCGCTTTTCACGCGCTCCAGATCCGCGTTTTCTTTGTCCACCTTGTTGATGGCGACAACGATCGGCACTTTGGCAGCCCGTGCATGCTCAATCGCTTCTACGGTTTGCGGCTTCACGCCGTCGTCGGCGGCCACCACGAGAATGACGATATCGGTTGCCTGGGCGCCACGCGCACGCATCGCGGTGAACGCAGCGTGACCCGGCGTATCGAGAAACGTCAGCGCACCCTTATCTGTTGTGACGTGGTAGGCACCGATATGCTGTGTAATACCGCCGGCTTCATCGTCAACGACTTTCGCGCGGCGAATGTAATCCAACAGTGAGGTCTTGCCGTGGTCGACGTGGCCCATCACGGTCACGACAGGTGCGCGAGATACCTCCTCGCCTGTCGACACCTCGTCCGCCAACAACTGCTCATCCATTTCGGAGCCGGTCGCCTGTTTCGCAACGTGCCCCATTTCTTCGACAACGAGCGTGGCGGTGTCTTGATCGATGACCTGGTTGATCGTGACCATCGCGCCCATATTAAAGAGCACTTTTACAACTTCGTTGCCCTTTACAGCCATGCGTTGCGCCAATTCGGCAACGCCAATGCTCTCTGGAATTTCAATTTCGCGGACGACTGGCGCTGTCGGTTTTTCGAAACCGTGCTGGCCGTCGGAGCTGACCACGGCGGTACGGCGACGGGCAGGCGCCTTGCGCTTGCGCCGGCCGCTCTTGTCGCCTGCCACGTGTAGCTCTTTACGACCGTAGCGCGTCTCAACCGGTTTCGCCCTTTTACGTTCCTTGTCTTTACTGCGACGCTCGCGCGCGTCCTGCTCCGCTTTTTCTTCACGGGCTTTCTGTTCTGACGCGACAGCGGCCGCGATTTGCGCCTTCTCCAGCGAGGCCACTTCCGCGTCTCGTTTCGCCTCTTCTTCCAGGCGCTTGGATTCTTCGGCCTTGGCCGCGGCCGCCTCTTGTTCCGCTTTCAGGCGCTCCTGTTCGCGACGCGCCGCTTCGACCTTCTCTTCTTCTTCGCGACGTTTCGCATCGAGCGCATCCTGCTCGTCCTGCGCCTGCTTCTCGAGCACGTCACGCTTGATATAGGTGCGCTTTTTGCGCACCTCGACGTTTACCGTGCGCGAACGACCTTGCGCGCCGGCCAGCTTCAGCTCCGATTGAGACTTGCGTTTCAGCGTGATGCGGCGCGGCGCACCGACGGTGGCCGGTGTTTCATCCTGCCCGTGGCTGCGGCGCAGGTGCGTCAATAGCTCGAGCTTCGCGTCCTCGCTGATCGTGTCATCAGACCCGTTGACCTTGATGCCCGCCTCGTCAAGCTGGGAAATCAGCTTGTCGACCGGCACCTTCAGTACGTCTGCAAATTGTGAAACTGTTACGTCAGCCATTGCTTACTCCAGGTGTTGCGCTAATCAGGCCTGCTGTTCTGCTTCAAACCAGTGCGCGCGTGCTTTCATGATGAGCGCAGCGGCCTTTTCCTGATCCATCTCATTGATCTCCAGCAGATCGTCTGTTGCCAGATCCGCCAAATCTTCGCGTGTTACGACACCTTCACTGGCAAGTTTGAACGCGAGTCCTCGATCCATACCTTCGAGGCTCAGCAAATCTTCTGCTGGTTCCGCCTCGTCTATTTTTTCTTCCTTCACAATTGCTTGCGTCAGCAGTACATCGCGCGCACGATTACGCAGCTCGTCAACGATGCCCTCATCAAACTCTTCAATTTCCACGAGCTCTGATGCTGGCACGTAGGCAACTTCCTCAATAGTTGAAAAACCCTCCTGCACAAGAATCAGGCCGACTTCCTCGTCAACGTCCAGCTGCTTCGAAAACAACTCGATCAACTCTTTCGTCTCGGCCTCGCTCTTTTGCTCCGCATCGGTCTCGGTCATCACGTTCAATTCCCAACCGGACAGTTCGCTCGCCAGGCGAATATTCTGACCGCCGCGGCCGATCGCCTGCGACAATTTGTCTTCTTCAACAGCGATATCCATGCTGTGGGCATCTTCATCAACAACGATTGACAGGACTTCGGCGGGTGACATTGCGTTTACGACAAACTGCGCCGGGTTTTCGTCCCACAGGATGATGTCGACGCGCTCGCCGGCAAGTTCATTCGACACGGCCTGCACACGCGAGCCGCGCATGCCGACGCAGGCACCGACAGGATCAATACGCTTGTCGTTACTCTTGACCGCGATTTTGGCGCGCAGGCCAGGATCGCGCGCTGCCCCCAGAATCTCTATGAGGCCCTGACCCACTTCCGGCACTTCGATTTTAAAAAGCTCGATCAGGAACTGCGGCGAAGTACGCGTCATAAACAGTTGCGGACCCCGCGGCTCCGAGCGCACCTCGGTCAGCAAGGCTTTCATGCGATCCTGCGGACGCGCAGGCTCACGCGGCACCATCTGGTCACGCGACACGAACCCTTCGGCGTTGCCGCCGAGATCGATGTACACCCCGTTGCGATCGACCCTTTTAACGAGACCGGACAGCATTTCGCCCTCGCGATCCTTGTACTCTTCGACGACCTGCTCACGTTCGGCTTCGCGAACTTTCTGCACGATGACCTGCTTTGCTGTTTGCGCCGCTATACGGCCAAACTCGACAGATTCCATCGGCACTTCGACGTAACCTTCAGGCTCGGCAGCCGGGTCCACGTCGACCGCATCGATCATGCGCAATTCGCGATCCGGGAATTCCAACTCTGTCGATTCGTCGGCAAATACCAGCCAGCGGCGAAACGTATCGTATTCGCCCGATTCACGATTGATCTCGACGCGGACGTCAATATCATCGCCATGACGTCGACGCGTGGCAGAGGCCAATGCGGCTTCAATTGCTTCAAAGATGATGTCCTTTTCAACGCCCTTCTCGTTCGATACGGCGTCCACCACCATCAGAATTTCTTTACTCATAACTCTCAAGCTCCAGACTAGGGCCCGGCCTCAAACGGCCGGTACCAACCGGGCGGATTCGATCATTGCGATTTGCAAAGAATGCATCGCGCCATCCACCTCGACTTCAATATTCTCGTCATCCGCGGCTTTCAAGACGCCACGGAAATTCCGTCTTCCTTCCACGGGGAAGCGCAATTTGATACGCACTTCCTCGCCCATAAAACGTTCAAAATGCTCAGGCTTGGTCAAACGCCGATCAAGACCCGGCGATGACACCTCGAGCACGTATTGACCCGGCAATGGCTCCTCTAGGTCAAGCAGAGCACTAACCTGACGGCTGACGACTTCGCAATCCTCGAGACCCACACCCTCCGGGCGATCGATAAAGACCCGCAGCACACCGTCACGACCGCCGAGTTTCATTTCGAGATCGCTCAATTCGTAACCGAGTCGTTCTATCGCAGGCTCCAGCAGGCGCCTTAGCTCTTCACTGGTCATTTAAAAAGAACGCCTAAATACATATTTCATAAACAAAAAATGGGCCTTCGGCCCATTGTTTTCTTGCGCAGCCCGAGGGCATCCGGCTTTCGCCGGGCAACAAAAAACCCCATAGCGGGGCTTCAACGTCTACCAAGAATCTGGTAGCGGGGGCACGATCACACTGCCTTCAGCGTAAAC
>JABDKF010000002.1 GCA_013003155.1 Woeseia sp.
CGCACCGAAGACGGCATGTTGACTCTCGCGGCCTACCGCGAACTCGGCGGCGTCGAAGGTTCACTGGCGCAGCGTGCCGAGACGGTCTTCAAGGATTTGCCCGACGATGTCGAGGCCGAGCTTCCCAAGGTGCTGAATGCACTCGTGAGCATCGAGCGCGACGGCTACGAGCAGGTCGGCCGCAAGCGCGCGCCGCTCGCCGACGTCATGAAGGGCAAGAGCCGCGAACTGATCGAGACGTTCGTCGAGAACAGGCTGTTCGTCACCGAGCTCGATGACGACGGCAGCGCGGTTGTGACCGTGGCCCACGAAGCATTGCTCTGGCATTGGCCTCGCGTCCATGAATGGGTTGCACAGAACCGCGAGAACCTGCGCATCCGCAGTCGTCTTGTCCGCGGTGCGGAACGCTGGATCGCCGACGGCCGGCCTTCAGACCTGTTGTTGCCGTCCGGCAAGCCGCTGGTCGAAGCGGAATCGCTACTCGAACACGATATCGACCTGACCGACGCCGAGATGGGCTTTATCAATGCGTCGATGGCGAAATCAAAGCGCTTCCAGAGGCTCAGGGCCGGCGTCGTTGCCGCGCTTGCCGTGCTCGGCGTGGTTGCTGCGATGTCGGCGTATTTCGCGACCCAGCAGCGTGATCTCGCAAACCAGGCCCGGACGCGAGCGGAGGTCGAGGCGGAAACCGCAAAGCAGACAACCGAGTTCATGGTGAACCTGTTTAGCGTATCGGACCCGAGTGAGGCTCGCGGCAACACCATTACCGCGCGTGAAATCATGGATAAAGGCGCCGAGCGCATCGGCAAGGAGCTGACCGGACAGCCGGCGACCCAGGCGACACTGATGGAGACCATTGGCACCGTCTATACCAGCCTCGGCCTTTATGAACAGGCGGCGATATTGCTGCAACAGGCGCTGGACTTACGCCGCCAGGTATTTGGTGAGAATCACACGGAGGTGGCCAGGACAAACGACCGAATGGGCCAGGTGCTCACAAAAATTGCCGACTATGCGAGCGCAGACGCCGCGTTGACGGCGGCGCTGACCGTTCGCAGAGAATTATTAGGTGACGAGAATCTCGAGGTAGCAGCAACGCTGACCAACCTCGCCGAGTTGCGGGCGCATGTGGGTGAATTCGAACAGGCCGAGGGGCTGTTGCGCGAGGCGCTCGAGATACGGACGACAATTCTCGGCGCAGAGAACATGGAAGTCGCGCAAAGCCTGGAGCGGCTTGGACTCAATCTCTACAACCAGGGCAATTACGATAACGCAGAGACATTGCTGCGTGAGAGCATCGCGATGCGCAAAACGCTCCTGGACGGCAGTCCGCATCCGCAACTCGCAGACGGATTGAACAACCTGGGCCTGGTCTTAATGGACAAGGGCGATTCGAACGGCGCAAAACTCATGTTCCAGGAGGCGCTGGCGATGAATCGACAACTGCTCGACGAGTTGCACCCGACCATTGCAGTCAATCTGAACAATCTCGCCTTGCTGTACCACGATAGTGGGGAATTCACGGCCGCCGAGCAAACGTATCGCGACGTTATCGACATTCGCCAAAAGGCGTTGGGCGCCGAGCATCCTGAAGTCGCACTCGCAAAGAGCAACCTGGCCTTTTTGCTTTACGACAAAGGTGACAGCGAAGGCGGCATCGCGATGCAGCGCGAGGCAATTGAAATTTACCGGAAAGTTTTCCCGGATGGCCATCCGGACCTTGCGAGCAGCCTCGGCGCGCTGGGCAACTGGTTGACCAACGCCGGGCGCTACGCAGACGCGGAGCCACTGGTGCAGGAATCGGTGGCGATGCGGCAGCAGATTTTTGGCGATGAGCACATTCACACCGCGGTCGGCCTGTCTGCACTGGCGCAGTTGTACCTGGCAACTGGCCGTGTCGACGACGCCCGGGAGGCGGCCGACAATGCGCACACGGTGCTGGCGGAGCAGTTGGGAGAGGATCATTGGCGTACCGCCTGGGCCGCCGGTATTGAGGGGTCGGCAATGGCCGAACTGAAGCAATTCGATCAGGCGGAAAAAATGCTGCTCGAAAGCCTGTCTATACTTAGGAAAGGGCCCGGCAGCGGCAGCCGCACCGTATACATCGCGATAACGGCAGGATACCTGGCCGACCTGTACCAGGACTGGGGACGGCCGGAACAGGCTGCCGAGTATCGAGCCATGTTGAACGGCACGCGGAGTCGGTAGGCCATTGCAAGTCTGATGAGGACGAATGATCCGCCAGGCAATAACCACGACTTTACATAAAGTGTTCGTTTTCGTGGCGGCAAATTGCTGCGGAATTATGGAAAGAGTATGTTTAGGTATAGGCGTAGATGAACACGAATAAATAAACTGCGTTTTAGAGTGCACACTATCGTTCCAGTCGACCCGCTCACGTGTATCGAATCTTTTTTTGCACGAAGGACGATCACGCCGTCAGTGACGAAAATATTCTTCAGCGCCGACTATCGGTCATCGAATGAAGAAATCAAAACTAGTGAATCAAGGGGATTCAAGATGAGTTACACGAATGCCAGACTTACCGCTACTACTCTTGCTCTTGCTTTCTTTACGACGGCAGTTCATGCCGATCCCGTGGAATGGGTTGCTGATCCCCGCGATCCGAATCATTTTTACGAGGTCTTTGGAAGTAATGGAATTACCTGGGACAACGCGAAGTCAGCCGTCGTTTCTCCGATCAACCTGGGCCACATCGGCTTGCGTGGCTACCTGGCGACCTTAACGTCATCCGATGAGGACTCGTTCGTTGATGGATTGCGGCAGACTGCAACCACCGGTATGGCGCCGGTTCTGACGCGAGGTCAGGTCTGGATAGGTGGGTCGCAAGCGGACAACCAGGCGTCTCCGGGCGATGGCTGGCAATGGGAGAATGGTGAGGGAGCAATACCCGGCACGGATTCAGTGACACCTTATGCAAACTGGGGTAACAACGCCGCAGCATCAGATGTCGAACCCAATGACTTTTTCAGCGAGGCTGAGGACAACGAGGAAAACCACCTGACTCTGGGTTTTTTCGGTTTGGGCAATGGCTGGAATGATGAAGGAAATCTGGGCAATATCGGTGGCTACATCGTCGAGTACGAAATTGTCATCGAGGCGGTCGACGATCCTTCCTCCGGCGAAATCAATGCGTCGAGCGGCGTCTTGAAAAAGATCGACGTGCTCGCGAATGACTGGGTGCCGGCGGGCGTTGCTTCGGTCGAAATCGTCGCCGGTTCTTTCAGCGACGGCGGTTCTGCGTGTGTGGCCGGCCAGGCGAGCACGCCATGCGAGAGCGATACGGTACCGAATCGCGTGGGCTACACCTCGTTGACCTCGTTCGAAGGCACGGAGACATTCGAGTACAAGGTCACCGACGTCAACGGCGCATTCGCCATCGCGACGGTGACGGTCGAGGTTTCGGCCACCGAGTCGATTCTCGATGAAGGCGACCAGCTGATTTTCAATCAGGCGATTAATCCGGTGCCCGGGGGCAACAATCCATTGACCGCTGCGTACACGCAAGTAATCGACGGTGGCGCGGTGACCATCACCTGTTGTGCCGTTACGGACTGGCGCGAGTACGCTGGTGGAGGCGGCAAGAAGTTCGGTAACTACTTGCCGGATGAACTGGATCTGGGGTACGAGATCTCTCAGGATCCGCGTTGTGCCGACATGCCGCAGCAGTTCAAGAATCCGGGTGTGGCCGTACTGAGGCCATCCCAACGCGGCATACCGCGAAGCCTGGATGAAAACATGCCCAATACCACTGCGAATCTTCCGGGTAACGATGAACACGATATCGGGGTCTGCGGCATAGTTGCGCTACCGACGGCGAGAAATATCGTGATTACAGCAGAGCAAGCCCTGAACGTGCTGGGCTATAAGCTCGATTACTCGAGACCCGAAATCCGTTTCCGCCCGTTTACCGTCGGTGTCAGTATCGATCCGGTCGAGGTGGATTTCCCGTATCCTATTCCGATATCGATCCTGACGGACGAATCGCAAAGCGGCAAACGGTTTTCGGACAACCTGATTGCGCTGAATATCTGGCAGGACGTCTTGCAAAATGACGTTCAACCGACGCTGTCGCGATATGCCTCTGCGCTGAAAGAGTCGATCGAGCTGGTCGATGCGCAGAACTGTGGGCTTAACGATTTTGGATTTGCGGACGACCTGCTGACTCTCGTGCAGAGCGCAAAAAAGGAGAATCATTCCAAAAAGGGCGATCCCGACAAAGCGATCGAAATACTCAATAATGCGACCCGCCTGGCCCTGGGGCTACCGACCGATCCAGCCGGGAATCCGAGTCTGCCGCCGACAGACCCCTACGCTTTTTGTCAAGAGAATCCGCAGGGTCTGTTTGTCTACCGACTAATGGCGTGGAAATTCGCAACCTGTAGCTGGCAGAAACATCCCGACAGCTCCGCATCTACGTTACAAGGCGCGTGTGAAATCGAGGAAGATATACGTTGCGCGTTACCTGAGCTGCCCGGATTCGATGATTTTCCGGATGATTGCTCGATTTATCCATCACCTGCCTGGTAGTCCGTTCAGAAGCGAACCGGGAAGCAGGAGACTGCTTCCCGGTTTTTTTGTTGCGAGAGGCTAAGCCTCATCAGCAGGGCCACATCAGGGCCCGTTTGCGGTAATCTGCATTCCGATGCATGCAAGCACTCGATATCGCCGCGTATGAACAGCCAACATTCGTTCGCGATTCCCCTGGTGGTCGCCGTAACAGGGCACCGCGACCTTCTGGCATCCGAAGTCCCCGGTATCCGGGATCGGGTTCAGGCGCTGTTCGAGGACATCCAGCGGGATTATCCGGACCGCAAGTTGCAGGTCGTGTCGGCGCTGGCCGAGGGCGCGGACCAACTCGTGGCCGACGTCGCGCTTCGGATGGACATTGCACTCGTTGCATTGTTGCCGATGCAAAAGTCTGCTTATCGCGATGATTTTGCTACGGCGGAATCGAAGCAGCGATTCGATTCACTGTGCGAACGCGCTACCAACTGTTACGAGCTGCCGCTGGCCAGCGGCAACACGCACGAGGGCATCTCGACGCCGGGCGAACAGCGCACCCGGCAGTATGCGCAGCTCGGCGTGTTCCTCTGCGCTCATTGCCATATCCTGCTGGCCATCTGGGACGGAAAACAGACCGGCGAGCTTGGAGGAACCGGGCAGGTCGTCAAGTTTCATCATGACGACATCATGCCCGGCTACACGGTCAAGTCTGTAGCAACACAGCAAATGCTCGTCGACGATGAGAGCGACCTGGTTTATCACATCGTCTGTTCTCGTGATCGACCGGATGGAGACCCGAAAACGGGGTTATCGCCACTCGAATGTTCCTGGTATACGAAAGATCGTGAAAATCCGCGCAGCGAGGAAATTCCGGCGCAGCATCGGCTGATATTCAGGCGTAGCGGAGAATTCAGTGCGGATGCGATCCGTAATACGCATGCCATCGAAGCGAATGCGTATCCGCTCTACACGCCAGAACAGGCCGCCGAACTGCCGCCCGGTGTTGAAGACATCAACCGACTATTCTGCATTGCTGATGTCCTCGCCGTCCTTTATCAGAAAAAGGTGCTGATGATGCTGCGCGCCATGCACGTGCTGGCGTTCCTGATGGGCATGATGTTCATTCTGTTCAGCGATTTCGAGAGCTGGCCAGTATTCATGATCGCGTTCCTGCTGTTCTTTGCCGTCTCGGCGGCGATTCAGTTCGTTGCCGCGCGCCAGGGCTGGCAACGAAAATATCTCGACTACCGGACGCTGGCCGAAGGTCTGCGCGTCCAGTTCTACTGGGCAGTAGCGGGCGTCTACAACGAGAACGAGTCCAAGTATACGCACGACAATTTCCTGCAAACGCAGGACCCGGAGCTCGGCTGGATTCGCAACGTCATGCGGGTTGCCGGTACGCATTGCGACGTCTCGAGGACCTCCAGCGGGAAAGGATTGAAATTCGCGATCGGGGAATGGATCGGCAAGGTCGGAGGCGGTGGCCAGCTGGCTTACTTCGCGACGAAAACGGCGGAAAAAATTCGGCGAAATCGCTTCACGGAACGCCTCGGCCAGTTCAGCCTGCTGACGAGCGTTGCCGTTGTCATCGTCTTCGTCACTATTGGCACGCTGATGCCGGCCAGCTGGTCCGACCCGTTGATGCTCATCATGGGCACCACGCTCCTGATCTACGGTATTCGCCAGGGATACGGCTACGCAACTGCGGAAAAGGAACTGATAAAGCAGTATGAGTTCATGCTGCGCCTGTTCCACAATGCCCGTCGGCGCCTCGATAACGCTGACGACGCACGGGAGCAGCGCCTGATTTTGCGGGCACTTGGCGGTTCAGCGCTGGACGAACATGCTGAGTGGCTACTCATGCACCGTGAGCGGGTGATCGATCGTCGCGAGATCTGGCGAATGGGCAGCTAGGAAACCGAGAGCGAGTTCCTGCACTTGTTTCAAAGCAGCCCTTCGAGTCCTTCGAGGTCGTTGATGACGCGCCACTGGCCGCCGGATTTTTCGACTTTATCCTGCCATGCTTCAAGTCGTGCCAGGTACTCGCGCGGGTCGACGTTGTCGGAGCGTAGCTTCGTGACGTTCAGCGCAACAACGCGGTAGCCGTCGAGATCGAACTCGATATCCCGAATGTAGCCCTCGTCAAGATCTTCCTTCAGGTCCGAAAAGATCAGCACCGTTTTCTCCGCCGGGCCTTTCTCATTAAGAAACTCTACAGCCTGCAGTAGCCCGCCCGTAATATCGGTATAGGGCGAGGATGTTGCGGAGTCGACAAAGTTGCTGACCTGCTCGGCGAACATCCGTTTCTGCCGGTTCATCTCGCTGGGGCGATCGTCGAACGTGATCTTGGCGATAATGTCTTTCTCACTGAAACTGCCGGTGTCGATGCGGGCGACGGCAAACGAATCCGTCGCATCTAGGCGCGACAACGAATAGCGAATGATGTGCTCGGCCTTCTGCAGCTCTTCGCGATAGGTGCCCGATGTATCCAGCAGCATGTACACACCCGTATTCGTCGACTGCGACGGCGCACAACTGGCCAGCAGAGTGGAAAAAATCAGCAGGTAAAGGGCTTTCATGGCGCCACCTCGCGCAGTTTGCCGGTACCGTTGGTGTCACCGCCGAAGTCCCTGGCGGCCCACCACAGCGGGATGAACAATGGCAGGTCGTATACCTGCGCCATCAGCACGCCGGCATAGCGGAAACCGTTTCCAACAAGGCGCAGCACGAGCGCGGTAAGCCGCAGCACACCGATCGCCAGCAGGCCAATGACCGTGCGCAATGAATGGACGAAGGTCTCCAGCGGAATTGCGACGAACGTCAGCGCGAAGGGCAGTATGAAGCCCATGCCCATCTGTGCCGCCGTCGTGATCCACATGTAGTTGTTGGTGACGACCGCATCTGTCGCGCCGCGCAGCATCGCACTGGTCGCGAGCTCGTCCTGCAGCAGGACTTCACGCATGAATGCGAGGCCCGCCTCGACGCTGGCAAGCAGGAACAGAATCGTGAACGTGATCCAGACCATGCGCACCCGCGTCTTGTCCGGCAGTGCACCGATGACCGGGAACAGTCGCGTTATTCGCAGCGACTCCATCAGGAACAGACCCATCGAAATCTCGACGAGAATGATCACGAGCGCCGCGATATCCGCAGTCTTGAAGCCTCCGACCAGCGTCGTGCCACCGACCATCTCGGCCATCGGCCGTGCGATCAGCGAAAAGTTGATCGTTGCGCCGCCGACGGCTACGCAGAGCACCAGTGCGGAGACGAAGAAATAAACGAGTGACGAGGACGAAAGGATCGACACCGAGTGATCTTCGCCTTTGACGATGTCCTCGTACTCCTTCATGTGTCGATCAATAGTGGCCGATCGCCCCAGCAGGCTGTCGACATTCTTGCCAACATTGTTCAGCGTCTGCTGGATGCGGCGCCACTCCGGCCGCATCTTGCGCAGCAGTGAATGGCGTTCGCGGCTCGCATGATGGTAGGACACCATCGCTTCCTTGTGTGCCTTCACCAGCGACTTATGAATGTCGTTCAGGACGCCGCCAACACCAACCTGGCTGTCCCTGGCATCGATTGCGGCCACCGCTTCGACGGCCTTGACCCAGCCCGGCGGATCGGGTGGGATGTCGACGGCCTGCTGGTGATCGTTCTCGATGCGGTCGATCGACTCGTTCAGGCTGCGATGCAGCGCGGAAAAGTTGCCGAGGTCCTTGCGAACGGTCTCGTTGATACGGTCGAATTCACGCTCGACGATGCGTTCTTTTGCTTCGCGCCCGGCCGCGAGCAATACGTGGCGGTTTCTCGCCGCGAGGCTCTTTTCAGCGCTGGACACCGAACGCGACGCCGCGCGAAACACCTTGTGCAGAGAGTTGCCGGCTGCACGAATGAGCTTGTGAGCAGTAGGTCGCGCGAAATAGAGCGCCGAAACAACGAGCACTATCCATAAAAGAGCGGACAGAACAGGCCAGGGGGTGATTCCCAACAGGAAGGTCATAATGGTAACTCCGCTGTCTGCAAAAACTGAGACCGGTGGTTTTGCGTCCCTCTCTCGCGAGAGGTTTGCCTTTGTCATTGGTACGCGGCAGTTTGACAGTCGGTGCTGCACTGTCAATCAAATTGGCGTCGTTCCCGGAATTTCTTTGCGAAGTAAATAAACGCGAGCGAAATCACCCGCTTGCGATTCGACATAAACCTGCGTTTCGTGTCTCCACGCATTCTTGACTGAGAACGCGTAAACATAAGACCGGAAAACTCGTATCGCAGGGTTGCGGCATTCCGCGCTCAACGACGCAAACAGCTGCCTCGAGAACTACTGTTCGCGAAGAATCTGGCCTTCGCCAACGGCCTTGCGAATTTCGAGGTCCGTGTACGGCCGGCAGGACACGTCGACGACGTGCTGGTAAAGCTGCAGGCTCTTGTACAGCCAGCGCAGCGCGCGGAAGTATATGCCGTAGCCCTCGACGCGACAGGCAGCATCCTGTTGCGGGATATTCGCGAACACGTTTTCTTCGGGGTAGTACATGATCGGGAAGTACAGGCTGCTCTCGATCAGGTAAAATTTGCCGTTGTCGGACAGGGTGCTGCAGGGCAGGGACGTGCAGCCGCCAAACTGGTACAGCTCGCCGGTTTCGATTTCCTGCTTGCCGGTGACGTAAACCGTTTCCTCGAAATAGGTGCTGTAGAAGTA
>JABDKF010000046.1 GCA_013003155.1 Woeseia sp.
AATAGGCTTGATAATCAGCGACTGGATCATGCCGGGCATGACAGGAATTGAATTCTGCCGTGGGTATCGTTCTCTGGCGGGCGCACACGAGGGCTACTTCATACTACTCACGGCTCAGACCGAACGCGAAGTTCTGGCCGAAGGACTTGAGAACGGTGCTGACGACTTTCTGAGCAAGCCAGTTAGCACGATCGAGCTTCGGGCGCGCCTCAAGGCGGGTGAGCGAATCCTGAACGCTCAACGCGCTCTGTCGGCGAAGAATGCTCAACTGACCGATACGCTGGGCAAATTGACTGATGCATATTCGTCCATCGACCGGGACCTTGAGCAGGCCAAGAAGTTCCAGGAAATGCTCGTGCCAGCTAGGCGCTTTTCTCAGGGGTCGACAGATATATCCCTGATGTTCCGACCAAGCGGTCACGTTGGCGGGGACATGGTCGGCTACTTCCCGGTCAGGGATGGTGAAATTGGTTTGTTTGCGGTCGATGTATCCGGTCATGGGGTTAGTTCGGCGCTGATGACCGCGCGAATAATGACCTACTTCAGCAGTAACGCGCCTGATCGTAACATCGCCTTGATTCCCGAGCCAGATGGCTACGCGATGGATGCCCCCGACGCCGTGTGCAACCGCCTGAACGCCCTTCTTTGTAATGATGGGGGGTCGGATCATTATCTGACGATGATTTTGGCACATATGTCAGTTCACACGGGCAAGATCCGCCTTTGCCAAGCTGGACACCCAAGCCCGGCGATCGTCCGAGTTGATGGTAAGATTGAGCTTCAGGAGGTCTTCGGGATGCCAATAGGCCTGGTTGAAAACGCAGAGTTCGAAATCTCGGAAGTTTACCTCCAAGCGGGCGAAAAACTTCTGATCTATTCTGACGGAATACCGGAGTGCCCGGACAACGAGGGTCTGCTGATAGATGATGACGGGTTGATATCGGCCATCCACCGAAACCGTGCACTACGCGGCACTGAATTTCTGGATGGTATTATCCGCGAAGTAGAACGACACCGCGGTAGCCAATCCTTTCCCGACGACCTGTCCGCCGTTCTGATTGAAAGGCGTTAGGCACGCAGTCCGGCAGCTTTGCGGATGAAATAGGCATCACCAGGATTCGCCACAATCTTTGCCGCCACCTCGGGTGGCGCCCAGACAGCGCTGTGCCCCGCTTCGGTGGGCGGACCCAGCCTATGGGACGGGCGCGCCTGGTAAACAATGCAGATTTTTTCAGCCCAAAGTTTGTATTCGGGCATGTATGTGAATCGCCGAAATGCTCCCAGACGCCTAAGCCTCCCTATCCGCCAGCCAGTCTCTTCGAGCACTTCTCGGTGCAGAGCGGGGATCGGACATTCGCCTTGATCGATGCCACCTCCAGGAAGCTGATATTCCGGTACGGGCTCGGCTTGATGGGTCAAAAGAAGTGCGCCCTTTCGAAACAAAACAGCGTAAGCACCAGGTCTTATCTTGTAATTGATATCAGACCTGACCGGCTCACCAACGCGCCTGATCATGGATTGGCCTCAGGTTGCGGCTTCTGGTGAGAAGGGGTATGCCACGCCGCCGTGACCAAAGGAAACTCCATGAGTCTAGGATCGAAAATCGCTTGGGACGATACCGTTCTGCCGTTTCAGCTCGACAGGACCGATACCCGAGGACGAGTGGCGAGATTGGACGGCGTGCTGGAACATGTGCTTTCGCAGCATAACTATCCCCGACCGATAGAGGCACTGGTTGCCGAGGCCACACTGTTGACCGCCATGATCGGTCAGACAATCAAGTTGCGCTGGAAACTGTCGCTTCAGGTTCGGGGCGACGGGCCCGCAAGACTTATTGCGACCGACTACTTCGCCCCGAAGCGGGACGGAGAACCCGCCTCAATCCGGGCCTACGCGAGCTACGATGATTCGCGGTTATCCGTTGACGCCGATCCGTTCTCGCAAATTGGACAGGGATACTTTGCAATCTTGATCGATCAAGGCCAGGGAACGACGCCTTATCAGGGCATTACACCAATTGCAGGCGGATCGCTTGCGGCGTGTGCGGAAACATACTTTGCCCAGTCCGAGCAACTTCCTACGCGTTTTGCAATCAGTTTTGGGCAGTCTCAGACAAGGGGCGAACCCCTTCACTGGCGCGCTGGCGGCGTAATGCTGCAACAAATGCCGCAAGCATCGGCCCAGTCTGTAACAGGTGGTTCAGGCGAAGGCGGGCTTTTGCATGCGTCCGACATTCTCGACGAAAACACGGCCGAGCACTGGAATCATGTGAATATACTCCTGGATTCAGCGGAAGACATTGAGCTGATTGGACCAGCCGTGCAGCCGGCGGACCTCCTGCTTCGACTATTCCACGAGGACGGACCGAGAGTATTCGATCCGCAATCGGTGAAGTTTGGCTGCACTTGCTCAGCCGAACGCGTTCGACAGTCCCTTTCAATTTATTCCGCAAAGGACATCGGACACATGACCACCGACAATGGTACCGTGACCGCCGATTGCCAGTTCTGCGGAGGTCATTACGAGTTCGATCCACGAACCTTGGGTTTCGAGGCAACTGATGACCCCTGATCTGCGTCGTCTCCTTTTGGCAGCTATCAACGCGACGGGCCCTCCGACTTCCGACTATGATCTGAACCCGGTAAGTGAGTCTCGGCAAAGGAGTGCGTTGAGACCAGCCAGTGTTCTGCTTCCGATTGTGCAAAGATCCAGCGGCGCTCGGATTTTTCTAACGAAACGCTCATCCGCACTTGAGCATCATCCCGGGCAAATTGCCTTTCCGGGCGGCAAGATCGACCCGGACGACGACGGTGCGATCGGTGCGGCCTTAAGAGAAGCGCACGAGGAAATCGGGTTGCATCCGCGACAGGTTGAACTGCTTGGAATCCTTCCGCCACATGAAACCGTAACAGGCTTCACGGTGACGCCGGTGCTGGCGTTGGTCGATCCTGCGTATGTGCCAGTGCGAGAGGTCGGCGAAGTTGACGAGGTTTTTGAAGCTCCGTTCTCCCATGTGACAACAACAGCCCACTATTCGGTCCAGTCTCGGCGCTGGCGAGGCGAGTGGCGCAAGTATTACACCGTAGCCTGGGGTCCATATTACATCTGGGGCGCGACGGCCCGAATGCTACGAGCGCTTGCGGATCGGATGGCGGATGCTCCGGATTGACGAAGACTGGCTGACGCGCGCTGCAACACAGCGCCTTTTCCGCGCGCTTGAAACGGCGGGCTACCAGGCATATGCCGTCGGGGGCTGTGTAAGAGACAGCCTGTTGCGCAGGCCAGTTAACGACATCGATTTCGCAACCAGCGCCCGACCGGTCGACGTTCTCAGCGTGGCGAAAGAGCATGGCTTTCACGCCGTTCCAACAGGGATTGACCACGGCACCGTCACCATCGTCATTGATGATGTCCCACACGAAGTAACTACCTTTCGCCGCGACGTAGCAACTGACGGGCGTCGGGCAACAATCGCCTTTGCCGACAGCATTCTGGAAGACGCTTGCCGACGAGACTTCACCATGAACGCGCTGTACGTCGACCGCCAAGGAAATGTCCTGGACCCGATCGGGGGCCTCACCGACCTCAAGTCTCGCCGGATCAGGTTCATAGAGAACGCGTCGGAACGTATCCGGGAGGACTACTTACGAAGCCTGAGGTTTTTTCGGTTCCATGCTTGGTACGGCGACCCGAAAATTGGTTTCGATACCGACGCAATGGCGGCCATCGCCGAAAACCTGGCGGGGATCGCCACCTTGTCTCGAGAGCGGATTGGCGCAGAGATCCTGAAACTTTTGGGCGCAGACAATCCGGCGCCATCGGTTGCAGGTATGCGTTCGACAGGCGTGCTTGGCATGATACTGCCCGGATCCGAAGACTATGCTGTAGCGCCTTTGGTACATTTGGAAGCCGAGCTAGGCGTAACCCCCGACGCCATGCGAAGATTGGCGGTGTTGGGCGGTAAGCACTTGCGCTCACGACTTCGCCTGTCGCGCAAACAAACGGAGAAACTCAAGGCGATCAGGTCGGCAACCGAGCTTACCGGAGAAGAGGCTGGGTATAGGTATGGCTGGGAAATAGTGCGCGACGCGATTCTGGTTCGCGCCGCAACGCTGGGCATTCCGGTCGATTTGAAAGAGCTGCAATCGGCCCAAGCGGCGGCAACGCGAGTCTTTCCGCTAAGCGCCGCGGATCTGATGCCCGGCCTTCAGGGTCCTGCTCTGGGAGCAGCCCTGAAGGATCTGGAGCAACACTGGATCGACAGTCATTTCCAGCTCAAACTGTCCGAGCTCCTGGCTCTCGCCTCCAAAGACAGATGACAGTGAGCGCAGGATCAGGTAATTGGATATCAGCCGCAATTGGAGTGCAGCCGATGATTTTCAGGATCCGCAAAGCGAAAGCCTGACCGGCCCGATCCTGTAAGGACGGTCCGGTCGCGTACCGTCGTTCATCATGTCTCCTATACTGCCAAGGCTATCTGCCCAATGTTCCGTTATCTTGAAAAGCTCGTAGATCCCTATTGCAGCTATCCACCCGAAGATAGGCCACCAACAGAGCTCTGGCCGTTTCTGAAAGGCTATGCACGACCGTTCAGAAAGGTCTTTATGGTCACAGCCGTTTTCTCGGTTGTCGTCGCGTTCATTGAGATCTGGCTGATCTCGTATGTCGGACGACTGGTGGATGTCCTCGCTGTTACCGAGCCCAGCCAGTTTTGGAGCCAGCACGGCCCTGAGATGATAGCTGTCGGCGCTTTTCTTTTGTTGTTGCGTCCTGCAATCCAACTCATCGACGTTGGTTTGCTGAACAACGCAATCCTGCCGAACTTTGGCACACTAATTCGCTGGCGCGCGCACAACCACGTTTTGCGCCAATCGGTAGGCTGGTTTGAGAATGATTTCGCCGGTCGAATTGCAAACCGCATCATGCAGACGCCACCAGCGGCTGGCGAAGCGGTTTTCCAAGTATTTGACGCGCTTACCTTTGCAGTTGCCTATGTTGTCGGCGCTGCAATTATCTTGTCCGATGCAAGCCCGGCGTTGGTGACGCCTCTGCTCGCATGGCTTTTGCTTTATGCGGGATTGGTTTGGTGGACGGTCAAGCGCGTTGGCCCGGCGTCCAAGGCCGCATCCGATGCGCGCAGCGCGGTGACCGGTCGTGTTGTCGACAGTTACACAAACATCCACGCGGTGAAGATGTTCGCACACACTTCGACCGAACGTGATTACGCACACGAGGCGATTGAGCGGTCTCGAGAAACCTTCCAGACCGAAATGCGCATCTACACGCGGATGGATGTCGGTCTTACGGTCATCAATGGATTTCTCATCGTGGCGGTCGTGGGTTGGGCGATCTGGCTGTGGTCGGCTGGAGCCGCGACAATCGGTGTTGTGGCCGTGGCCTCGTCGCTGGTTCTGCGGTTGAACGCCATGACCGGATGGATCATGTGGGCGCTGACCAGCTTTTTCCGGAACCTGGGAATCGTCGCCGAAGGTATGGAGACGATTGCGCAGCCAATCGACTTGGTTGACCGGCCTGATGCCAGGCCGCTGGCCCCGGGTCCGGGTCGCATTTGTTTTCAATCCGTTTCTCACCACTACGGCCGTGAGATGGGCGGCATCGACCGTATCGACTTGACGGTCGAGCCGGGAGAGAAAATCGGATTGGTCGGACGGTCGGGCGCAGGAAAGTCCACTTTGGTGAAATTGTTGCTGCGCTTTTACGATATCGAGTCGGGGAGGATCCTGATCGACAATCAGGACATCTCGAACGTCACGCAGGACAGTCTTCGTGAACGCATCGGGATGGTGCAACAAGACAGCGCATTGTTGCACCGGTCGGTTCGCGACAACATACTTTACGGAAGACCGGACGCATCCGAGGCTCGGATGATCGAAGCCGCCAAACAGGCCGAAGCGCATGACTTCATTCTGCAACTCAGCGATCCGTTGGGACGAAAGGGCTATGATGCTCATGTCGGTGAAAGAGGGGTCAAGCTGTCCGGAGGTCAGCGGCAGCGGATTTCTCTCGCCCGTGTCATACTGAAGGATGCACCCATTCTTGTACTGGACGAGGCGACAAGCGCGCTGGACAGCGAGGTTGAAGCCTCAATCCAGAAGACGCTCTACGGCATGATGGAAGGCAAGTCCGTCATCGCCATCGCGCACCGTTTGTCGACCATTGCCCACATGGACAAGATTATCGTGATCGACAACGGCCGAATCATCGAGGCCGGAAGCCATGATACGCTTCTGTCCGAAAACGGTCTGTATGCCCGATTCTGGAATCGGCAATCAGGCGGTTTCATCAACACCGCGGAGGCAGCGGAGTGATCAGGCGAGCCGGAAACCTGATCAATTCGCTCCGGCCTGCCGACGGGCCACCACCGACAACGCTGATCGCGTTCTTCCGCTGGG
>JABDKF010000061.1 GCA_013003155.1 Woeseia sp.
CGATACTTTGTCCCAGCGAGGTTTTGCCCACGCCGGGCGGACCCACGAGGCAAAGAATGGGTCCTTTCAAACGCTTGACGCGCAGCTGCACGGCAAGGTACTCGAGGATGCGTTCTTTGACCTTTTCGAGCCCATAGTGATCCTCTTCAAGGACCTCTTCAGCCCGAGTAAGGTCACGCAATACTTTGCTGCGCTTTTTCCAAGGCGCTTTCAACAGCCAGTCGATGTAATTTCGTACGACAGTCGCCTCTGCCGACATCGGTGACATCAACTTGAGCTTGTTAAGTTCCGACATGGCCTTTTCCTTCGCTTCTTTCGGCATGCCGGCTTTTTCAATCTTGTTCTCGAGATCGCCCAGTTCGTTAGGCGCGTCTTCCATCTCTCCCAATTCTTTTTGAATGGCCTTCATTTGCTCATTCAAATAGTACTCGCGCTGGCTTTTCTCCATCTGCTGTTTAACGCGGCCACGAATACGCTTCTCGATCTGCAGCACATCGATTTCGCCTTCGATAATGCCGAGTATTTGTTCGAGCCGCTCTTTGACATCGCGAATCTCCAGAATCCGCTGCTTCTCGGAAAGCTTCAATGCCATGTGTGCCGCAACGGTGTCTGCAAGCCGACCCGGCTCATCAATACCATTTAGCGAAGTAAGAATTTCCGGCGGTACTTTTTTGTTCAGTTTTACGTATTGTTCGAATTGCGCAATGATCGAGCGCTGCAGAACATCGATCTCACGTTCGTCATGCCGGTCATCTTCAGCCAGAACCTCGATTTCCGCGGCAAAATAATCGGCAACTTCAATGTCCTTGACGTTAACGCGATCGCCACCCTCAACCAGGACTTTGACGGTTCCGTCGGGAAGCTTCAGGAGCTGCAAGATCGTCGCAAGGGTGCCAACCTTGTAAAGATCGGCCGGTTGCGGGTCATCCTTATCCGCCTTCTTCTGTGCTATCAGCAGAATTTTCTTGCCCGTTGTCATTGCGCGATCCAGCGCGACGATCGATTTGTCGCGGCCGACGAACAACGGAATAACCATATGTGGATAGACCACGACATCACGCAACGGCAATACCGGCACACGAGTATCCTGCCCTTCTTCGATCAGGGATTTATCGTCATTTTCTGAATAAGCTTCGTCAGACACCAAGTAAGTCCTCGTAGTGAGATGCAGTTAGCGTGTAGCCACAATGTTCATCATAGTACGAACATCTTGCCCTTGGGCACACTCTGGAGTGACATGCGTCCAAGTTTTGGGAATTCAACGGTCACGCCGATGGAAGAGTTATCGGCATCAGTCTCAGGCGCTTGAATAGCGCCACATTTGAGCGGGCGGCAAAGGACCTACCGGTCTGAACCGGTCGGCCGTTCCTGTTGATCCATGCTAATCGTCGGCGGTTCGTCCGACTCGTAAATAATGTAGGGCTTGGTCTCTCCTGAGACCACGGCCTCATCGAGAACTACCTTGCGGGCAGATTCCGAGGACGGCAATTCGTACATCGTATCCAACAGTACACTTTCGAGTATGGTTCGCAGGCCACGTGCACCGGTCTTGCGCTGCATGGCGCGTTTGGCGACGGCGCGCAGGGCGTCATCACGGAACTCAAGATCCACACCTTCCATATCGAACAACTTCTTGTACTGCTTGGTCAGGGCATTGCGTGGCTCCAGCAAGATACTGACCAACGCATCCTCGTCCAATTCCTCGAGTGTCGCGACAACGGGCAGTCGTCCCACGAATTCTGGAATCAGTCCGAAGCGAATCAGGTCCTCCGGTTCAACCTCGTGCAGCAATTCACCGATTGACTGCTCATCATCCTGAGTCTTGACCTCTGCAACGAAACCGATGCCGCTCTTGGACGAACGATTGATAATGATCTTTTCAAGCCCGGCAAACGCACCGCCACAGATAAAGAGGATATTGCTGGTGTCGACCTGCAGGAATTCCTGCTGTGGGTGCTTGCGGCCGCCCTGTGGCGGCACGGACGCGATGGTCCCTTCAATAAGCTTCAACAGCGCTTGCTGCACGCCCTCTCCGGATACGTCGCGGGTTATCGACGGGTTGTCCGACTTTCTCGAAACCTTGTCGATTTCGTCGATATACACAATGCCCGTCTGTGCCTTTTCGACGTCGTAGTCACATTTCTGCAAGAGCTTCTGGATGATGTTCTCGACATCCTCGCCAACGTAACCTGCTTCTGTCAGCGTCGTCGCATCCGCAATCGTAAACGGTACGTTCAGCAAGCGCGCCAGCGTCTCCGCCAGCAAGGTCTTGCCGCAGCCGGTCGGGCCTATCAGCAGAATATTGCTTTTCGCGAGTTCGACGTCGTCTTTGCCGCGCTCGCCGGACCGGTTCTCCAGACGCTTGTAATGGTTGTACACGGCAACTGACAGGACCTTCTTTGCACGCATCTGGCCAATAACGTACTCGTCGAGAACCGCCTTGATCTCGTGCGGCTTCGGTAATTTCTCTCGGGTAGAGTCGCTGGCGTCTTCCAGCTCTTCGCGGATGATGTCATTGCACAGCTCGACGCACTCATCGCAGATGAAGACCGACGGTCCGGCGATCAGCTTGCGAACTTCGTGCTGGCTCTTGCCGCAAAAAGAACAATAGAGGAGCTTGCCGTCCTCGTTCTTGCTGCGGGATTCGTCACTCATCGTTGCCGTGCCTCTATGTCCAAGAAATCAGTCTGTTACGACCTGATCGTGTATATAACATGCGCTTTCCGAGGGTGCAAAGCGGCATGTCTCATTCGCGAAAAATAGCGGCTAAGCGCTTGATAGTATTACCGGTCTTTCTTGTCTACGTTCGCCCCTGCTCGCATTTCCGCCCGCTGCTCCAGCACCGTGTCAATCAGTCCATATTGGACTGCTATTTCACCGCTCATGAAGCGGTCACGATCGGTGTCTTTTTCAATCTGATCAACGGACTTGCCTGTGTGGTGAGCCATTATTTCATTCAGGCGCCGCTTCAACTCGAGCACTTCTTTCGCGTGAATATCGATATCGGTCGCCTGGCCCTGAAAACCGGCGCTCGGCTGATGCACCATAATGCGTGAATGCGGCAGTGCAAAGCGCTTGCCGCCGCTACCGCCAGCGAGCAGTAATGCCCCCATGCTGGCTGCCTGGCCAACGCAAATAGTGCTGACGTCGCAGTTGATAAATTGCATCGTGTCGTAGATGGACAAACCCGCCGTTACAGAGCCACCCGGCGAATTGATATACAGGTGAATATCTTTGTCAGGATTTTCACTCTCAAGGTACAAGAGTTGCGCGACCACAAGATTGGCCATGTGGTCTTCGACACCACCGACGACAAAAACTACGCGTTCTTTTAGAAGACGCGAGTAAATATCGTAGGCGCGTTCGCCGCGGGACGTCTGCTCTACGACCATCGGCACGAGATTCATTGTTGCTTCACTCATTCAGTTCGTCCTGTTCTGTTTAGCTCTGACACTCAGAATACGCTCAAGGTTTCATAAAGTCCTTGAAGCTGACCTTCTTTTCTTTTTCGCTTCCATTCTTGACGAGAAGCTCAACAGCCTGCTCCTCCAATACCATGGGTTCGAGTTGCTGCAGTACCTGCGGATTACTCATATACGCAGTGACCATCTCGTCTGAATTCTCATAGCTCGCACACATTTCTTCAACGCGTGCCCGCACGCGCTGCGCATCGACGTGCAGATCGTTATCGTCGATGTACTGGCGCAATAGCAGGCCAAGCCGGACGCGACGCTCCGCGGCTTCAGCAAACTGCTCGCGAGGTGGCGCCTTGGAGTGATCTTCGATCCCCATCCGCCGCATCGCCTCATGCTGCATTGAATGCATTTCCTGCTCCTTCAACGCTTTCGGCACGTCGACAGGATTGGCCGTGAGCAGCGCTTCCATGACCTGTTCTTTCACCGACGCGCGAATTTTTTCATCCGCTTCGCGGCGCATGTTCGCATTGACGTCGATACGCAGCTGTTTCAGCCCACCTTCTGCGACGCCGTAAAGCTCGGCGAGACTGTCGTCCAATGGCGGTAAGTCCTGCGCTTCGACCCGCCGAACATTGAGGGCAAACACTGCCTTTTTGCCTTGCAGCTCGTCTGCCTGGTAGTCCTTCGGAAACTTGACCGTGATCGACTTTTCGTCGCCCGCCTTGACGCCTTTCAAGCCTTTTTCGAAGTCGGGCAACATTTGTCCCTGACCGAGTACGACCGGGACTTCCTCGCCCTTGCCGCCCTGAAATGCCTCTCCGTCCAGCGTGCCGTCGAAATCGACGACTACCCGATCGCCGTCCGCGGCGGCGCGCTCCACGGTGGCCCAGTCTGCTCGTTGCCGACGAAGATTATCGAGCATCTCGTCACAATCAGAGTCATCGATACTAACTACAGGCCGTTCGACTTTGATTTTATCAAGTCCCTTTAACTTGACCTCCGGAAGTACTTCGAAGGTCGCGACATAGGCGAAATCCTTGCCGGCCTCAGTTACTTCCGGCTGAATCTGTGGCCCACCGGCGGGCGTCAGGTTTTCCTGGGCAACGGCGTCGCTGTAGCTCTTTTGCATAAGGTCTGACAGAACTTCCTGACGAATCTGCCCGCCGTAGTGCTTTCGCACAACTTTCGCCGGAATCTTGCCGGGTCGGAATCCCTTGATCTTGGCGGAGCGCCCTACTCGCTCGAGGCGCGTTTCGATTTCCTTCTCGATGCGGGCAGCGGGCAACTCGACCCGCATCCGCCGTTCCAAAGCGCCCGTCGATTCAACGGTTACCATCATCTTGCTAATCCTTTGCTGTCATTTACGCTGCGTGACTCGACCCAAGCAGCCCGTTTCACGCTGCGTTGGCCTGTCTGCCTGGCGACGAATTTGCCCGATTATGAGCCCGTCACCAACGACGCATCGCGAATAGATAAATAAGAAATTCAATAATTTATGAGGAATGTGGTGCGAAAGGAGAGACTCGAACTCTCACGGGTTACCCCACAGGATCCTAAATCCAGCGCGTCTACCAATTCCGCCACTTTCGCTTGTGCCCGATCCGCCAGGTACTCGCACCCTTTGTCCAGCCGCGCATTATAGCGGATGTGCTGGTGAACGTGGGGTGGATCGCGCAACGGGAATGGTGGGCCCCCGGGGACTCGAACCCCGGACCAAGAGATTAAGAGTCTCCTGCTCTACCAACTGAGCTAGAGGCCCGTTGAAAATGGGGTGGACGATGGGACTCGAACCCTACTGGGACGAAGGCACCATCCACCCGCATGCGACGTGATTATCGACTGCGACCGACCGGGATCACAACCCGGGGCTCTACCCTGCCGCTTCGCGGCCCCGCTACGCCCACAACTCACATTTTTCAATTAATGGGGTGGACGATGGGACTCGAACCCACGACGACCGGGATCACAACCCGGGGCTCTACCAACTGAGCTACGCCCACCACTACCTTATTCATATACCTTACTTTGTTGCCTGCCCCGGCCAACACCAGCAATCTGGCGCGCCCGGCAGGACTCGAACCTGCAACCCCCGGCTTAGAAGGCCGGTGCTCTATCCGGTTGAGCTACGGGCGCGGTACGGTCTGCACACGGAGGAATGGTCGGGGCAGAGAGATTCGAACTCCCGACCCTCTGCTCCCAAAGCAGATGCGCTACCAGGCTGCGCTATGCCCCGCCTTTCTCCGCTCCGCTAAGGTCGGCCAAACTCTGGCAGACCCTGACGGGGGGCCGATGATACGGCCGCCTCCGGGGGCAGTCAACGCAGCGGCACTGATAAGTCCTTGGCTATACGGCGCTTTAGCGAGGTGGCCCGCTTTGGTATCGTCCCGCTATGAAAAACATTGTCGCAACTTGCTTCATGAAAACGGGTTTACTGGCGTTGCTCGTGCTCAGCCTGCCCGCTGTTGCCGAAGAAGCCGTACCCGCACACCCGCAGATAGAGCTCGAAACCACCGAGGGTACGTTGCTACTTGAACTTGATGGCAGGCGCGCGCCGCTCACGGTTCGAAACTTTCTGAAATTGGTCGACGACGGCTTTTACGACGGCACGATCTTCCACCGCGTGATTCCGGATTTCATGATCCAGGCGGGCGGCTATACCCGCGACCTGAAACTGAAAGAGCCCGAAGGTGGCATTCCTAACGAGTCCGGCAACGGGCTGCCGAACCTGCGCGGCACCGTTGCAATGGCGCGGCGCAATGAACCCCACACGGCGATGTCCCAGTTTTTTATAAACGTGGGCGACAATAAGAGCCTCAACCCGAGTTCAACGCGCTGGGGCTACGCCGTCTTTGGCTACGTTATTGAGGGCATGGATATTGCTGACAAGATTGCCGGCGCGCCGTCCGGCCCGGCTGGCCCCCTGTCGCAGGATGTACCCATTGCGCCGATAATTATTTTAAAGGCGCGGCGGCTCTAATCGTGAAAGTGGCATCGTGACTACCCTGTTTGTTTCGGATTTGCATATACATGAATCGCAGCCTGAAATCGGTGAGCAGTTTGCGCGATTTCTGAAATCCGAAGCGCTTGCCGCTAGTGCGCTCTATATTTTGGGTGATCTTTTCGAGTCCTGGGTCGGCGATGACGATCCCAATCCGCACTATGCCGAGACGAAAAAACAGCTAAGAACGGTCTCCAATGCGGGTGTGCCTGTTTTTTTCATGCACGGTAATCGCGACTTCATGATCGGCGAGCAATTTGCCGCGCAGACAGGCGTATGCCTGTTGAAAGATCCTGTCGTCCTGACAATCCACGGCAAGCAGGTGTTGCTGAGTCACGGTGACGCCTACTGCACCGACGACCACGAGTACCAAGCGGTCCGCCGCATGACCCGCGACCCGCAGTGGCAGGCAATGATGCTGCAAAAGTCACTGGAAGAACGCCTGGCATTCGCGGCGCAGGCGCGCGCCGACAGTATCGCCAAGACCGGCAAGCTTAACGACGACATTAGCGACGTAAATTCTGACGCTATTGAAAACGTAATGCGCGAGCATGCCGTCAGCTTTATGCTCCATGGCCATACGCATCGGCCGGCAGTGCATCGATTCGAAATCGAAAATGAGCCCGCAACCCGCATTGTGCTCGGCGATTGGTACGATCAGGGCAGCGCGGTTCGCTGGGGTGACGACGGCTTCTCTTTGACAGAAATGCCGCGCTAGATCGGCGTTACCGGAGACATCAGGCTGCCGCCGGCAGTCCGCTGTGAAATCTGAATTCGCTATCCGGTGTGCTGATGATCTGGTTCTCGAGGCGGCGCAATTCTGCAACCCGCGCGGCAAGCGCTTGCTCGCTAACACCGCACTCCGCTTTTGCAAAATTGAGGTACTGCTCGAAGTGACGGGCTTCCGAGGCCAGCAAGCCACGGTAGAACCGCGCAACGTCCTCGGGCAGCAACGGTATAAGTGCCGCAAATCGCTCGCAGGAGCGCGCCTCAATCAGCGCACCAACAATCAACGTATCTAGCAGTCGAGCTGGCTCTTCGCGGCGCACAGCCTCATGCAGTGTGCTGGCATAGCGGGATGCCGTGAGTCGTTGAAACACAATTCCTCTTTCCCGCATTAACTGCCGCACCTGTTCGAAATGGCGGAGTTCCTCGCGAGCGAGTCGTGACATGCGCCAAACGAGCTCATCGCGTTGCGGGTAACGGTAAATAATGCCGAGCGCACTCGATGCCGCTTTGAGTTCACAATTGGCGTGATCCAGCAGCAGTTCACGCAAATGCACAGCGGCCTTATCCAGCCAATCATCCGGCGTCGGCATCCCCAGGAAATCGCTGACGGCTGCGGGCACGCTAGCCGTCACAACCAGGCCTCGATTTCCGCTGCGGATTGCGGTCTGTCTTCGGGTTTTTTCGCCAACATCGTGTTTACTGCAGCCTGATAACGGGCAAACGCTACCGGTAGTTCCGGAATGGGTTCTTCACCATGCTTGAAGATGATACCCATTGCATTGTCGGCGAGATAGGGCTTTTCGCCCGTGAGCATTTCGAAAAAAATGATGCCGAGGCTGTAGATATCACTGCGCGCATCCGCGTCATGACCCCTGCCCTGTTCCGGGCTCATGTAGTACGGCGTTCCGAAAATTTCGCCGCTATCGGTTATTGTTTGAGTCAAACGCATGTGCTTGGCAAGCCCGAAATCGATCAGCGCCAGGCTACCGTCTGCCCGCAGCATGATATTTCCAGGCTTCAAGTCGCGGTGCAAAATACCGACTTGGTGAATCTGGTTTAACGCGCTGGCTATCTGCCTGGCGTATTGAGCTGCACGCCCATGCTCAATTCCTTCTGCTATGCGCGCTTTGAGATCGCCACCTGACAGGTATTCCATGGCGATATGCGCATGATCGTCCGAGACCCCTAAATCGAAGATGCGCACAATGTTGGGATGATCAAGGTCCGCGATAAGCTCGTATTCCTGCAAGAATCGATCAAAAGTTTCCATCTTTGTGTCATCGTGCGGATCGTGGCGCAACACTTTGAGCGCCACGCTCTGCCCTGTTTTTTCATGCTTTGCGAGATAGACGGCCGAATGCGTGCCCGATGAGATTCGCTGTCGCAGCTCGTAACCCTTGATCAGCGGCTGGTTGCCGGCGCCTTGTTCACCGACACGCGAAGTCGATACTGATGACGGATCACGTCGCGCCTGCAGCAGGTCACTCATCGTTTCCACAAGTTCGTTATGCCGGATTTCTTTTCGCGGAATAGCGGCGCTTGCGCCTGCCGCAATGGCAGCGTGTGAGATAGTCCTGCCGGCGCCTCCGAAAAAAATAATGGGTGGAAAATTCTGTTGTGACGAAAACTGCTTTAGTACGTCTACAACGTCGCGATCACCCTGCCGGTCACCCAGCAATATCAGGTCATTACCCGCACCTTTGAATGTCGACGACAGATGGCCGTTCGCTACGGGATCGTAGTCGGTTACGACCGCGTCAGGCCAGTGAACGCTGACGTGGTGACCCAGCAAGCGGCGAAAAGCTTCCTGCCCGTCAATAATCATGACCTTCTCGTGCATAGTTTCCATTATGCATGCTGCCGTGCGGCGGCTTCGCGGCAATATCGCCTGTAGCGCTTGCAGGTTGGGATGTCAGGACGACCGGTTGAACGTAACGCGCACTCTGATCGTCAAAGACTACATGCCGACAGCGGTGCCTGTGCTGGCTGAGGTGCGGGTTCGCTCGTCGTCGGGCGAGAGTTCGCCGTCATCATCAACGAAGAACGCTGCCGCACGCCTCGATTTCGCTTTGTCGTTGCGGCGGTCTTCCTGATCCTGCAGGTACGCTGGCGTTACGTCGCCGGTCACGTATTCGCCGGAAAAACAGGAAGTGTCGAATTCGCTGATCTGTGAGTTGTCGTGTCGCACCGAGCGCACAAGGCCATTCAGATCCAGGTAAAGGAGCCGATCCGCGCCGATCAGCTGGCAAATCTCGTCCACGTCCCGTCCGTTCGCTATCAGCTCGCTCGCCGCCGGCATATCGATGCCGTAAACATTCGGGTAACGGACCGGTGGCGCAGCCGAGGCGAAGTAGACCTGCCGTGCGCCGGATTCGCGGGCCATGCGAATAATCTGTCGAGACGTCGTGCCGCGCACGATCGAATCATCGACTAACAAAACGTTCTTGTTGCGGAATTCAAGATTTATCGCGTTCAGCTTGCGCCTTACCGACTTTGCCCGTTCCGCCTGGCCCGGCATGATAAAAGTGCGGCCAATGTAGCGATTCTTGATAAAGCCTTCGCGATATTTGACACCAAGATGATGCGCGACCTGTACCGCGGCGGTACGGCTCGTATCCGGAATGGGAATCACCACGTCGATATTATGATCTGGCCATTCCCTGACGATTTGTCCCGCAAGCTGTTCGCCCATTCGCAGGCGCGTCTTATAAACAGACAGGTTGTCAATAATGGAATCAGGCCGCGCAAAATAAACGAACTCGAAAATACAGGGCGTGTGCTTGGTCTCGCCGGAATAATCGCGACAGTGCAAAATTCCGTCTTCCTCGATGTAAATTGCCTCGCCGGGTCGCACGTCACGCAGTCGCTCAAAGCCGAGAACGTCCAGCGCAACGCTTTCCGAGGCGACGATGAACTCATCGCCCCCGTCGCTTACGCGCTTGCCGATGACGAGCGGACGAATCCCGTGAGGATCACGAAACGCCACGATCCCGTGGCCGATAACCATCGCGACGACAGCATACCCGCCGCTGCAGCGCCGATGAACCGCCTCAACGGCGTCAAATACCTGCTCAGGCGTCGCCTGCCCGGTCGTACGGCTTTGCAGTTCGTGTGCAAACACATTGAGCAACACTTCCGAATCGGAGGCCGTGTTCAGGTGCCGGCGATCCTGCCGGGTAAGTAAACCCGCAAGCTCATCGTAGTTCGTCAGGTTGCCATTGTGCGCGAGGCAAATGCCGTAGGGAGAATTCACGTAGAAAGGCTGGGCTTCTGCTGATTGCGAACCGCCTGCAGTCGGGTAGCGGACGTGACCCATGCCGACGTTCCCTGTCAGACGAACCATGTGGCGCTGATGAAAAACGTCACGTACGAGACCGTTGCTCTTCCTGACGCGCAATCCGTCTTTGCCAGAGGTCGCGATCCCGGCGGCATCCTGTCCGCGATGCTGCAAAACGGTGAGCGCATCGTAGATTGCCTGGCCGACGGGCCTTGTCGAGACCATGCCGATAATTCCACACATACGCTGCTAAGTCTCCTGTTCCGGCGGCCCGTTCAATTCGATCGGTGCCGGCGCCGGTGTCTGCAGAAATTCCATGCCCTTCGGCGCCATTACGCGCAACCAGTCGGCGACCTGCGCCAAATGCGGAATCGCGCGCGATTCGCGCCACCAGTCATCCTGATCGAAACTGGCGTATTGCCCGCCGATGACGAACACGCCGCCAAGCAAGACCCCGCGCAAAAAGCCGAAGATCATGCCGAGGCCGCGATCCATGCCACTCAGGACAGAAAGTCTGACGAGTCTGCCTATGCCCCAGGCGAGCAGTCCGCCGACCGCGAGAACCGTGACGAAGACGAGAGCGCGGCCGAACCACAGCTGCATGCCCGGAGAGCTGAGCCAATCTGCGCTCAAGCTGCCGGCCTGATCTCCGAGATTGAACGCGGCCCAAATGGCGACGAGCAATGATGCAATCGACATACCTTCCTTGACGAAGCCGCGGGCAAACCCCACGACGATCGACATGAGTATGGCAACGGCAATGACGATATCGATGACGGGCATCAGGCCAAATCGCAATTAGCGGTTTCGGGACCGGGGTTGGGAGTAGCGGATTCTAGCAGAACCGAAGTTGCGCGCACGATTTCCAGCGCGATGATCACGGATGCGGGACAACCTGGCTTTTGACACCGTCTTTGGCGAGCCGAGCTGCGATTGTTTCCGCACCATCGCGGTCTTTCTGCGGCCCAATCCGAACTCGGTGCAAAGGCGTGCCGGACTTATTCACCTGACTGAGAAACGCAGCGTAGCCCTTGCCCCTGAGGTCGGCCGCCAGCCGGTCCGCATTTTCCTTTTTGGAGAAACTGCCCAGTTGCACAGCCCACATGCCGCTGTCATTGGCAGCCGTCTCAGTTTTCGCAACCGCGGGCGCAGGTGGCGCTTGCTTTGCGGGTGACGCAATCACCTTTTCCGGCGGTTTCTCTTCGAGCTGGACGACCCGCGGAGCGGCAGCAGGTTCCTGCTTTTTTTGCGTCTCCTGCGGTGCAGCAGCCGGCAACTTCGCAGTGATTTTTTCGCTCTCGGCCGAAACGGACTGCGTCGCTGGCACAGGTTCTTCACGATCGCGCTTGAGGACGATGGTTTGGCGCTTACGCTGCTGGGTATTCTGTCCGGGCAGGCTTACGGATTCACTGACAACAGGCGATTCCTCGGCAGGACCATCGAGAAAGACCGGCACAACCAGCACAATAAACACCGCCAAAATAGCGGCTCCAACAATGCGTTCCTTAAGTGCCCGATCCATACGATTCAGCTCGCTCCTTTGGTGTCAGCGTCGCGAGTATATCCCAGTGTCGAACGGGCAACAGGCGCCAACGTGTCGAGCGCCGGCCCAACCGTGTAAAAAGATCCGGTAACCACGATCAAGTCAGTCTGCGCTGACAGGTCAACTGCCAGGGTCAGTGCCGCTTCAATACTTTCGGCAATCCAGCAAGGCTTTTCTGCAAGCGAGGCAACGCGGGATGCCAGCTCCATGGCCGGTAACGCACGCGGAGCGCGCGGGGTAACAGCGATCCAGGAATCGACGTGCGGCAGGAGTGGCTGCACCAGCCCGGTGAGATCCTTGTCGGCGAGAACGCCAAGAATCGCGGTGATATTGCCGGCGTGCGACCGGGCTAGCTCTTCGGCCAACGCCTTGGCCGCGGCCGGGTTGTGGCCGACATCGAGCAACCAGCGATGCGTGGTGTCGAGGCGCTGCATGCGGCCGGCGAGCCGCACGGCACTGAACGCAGCATCGATGGCAGGCGGCGTAAGCGTGTCGGTCCCCTCCAGCGACTGGTAAAGCGCCAATGCGCCAGCCGCGTTCCGGACTTGAAACTTACCGGCCAATGCCGGCACTTGCAGCGTGATCGGCGCCAGGTCGCGAAACGCGAACGTCCAGCCAGGCCTGCCAGGCTCATTGCCGCCAAGATGGAAGTCCCGATCGGCCAGCAGCAGGTTGGCGCCGGTACTTTGCGCGATGTCCACTATGGCTTGCGGTGCAGGCGACGCTCCGTAAACCACCGGAATCCCCGCGCGCATGACCCCGGCTTTTTCGCGCGCGATCGATTCCACGTCAGCGCCAAGCCAGTCGCAGTGGTCAAGGGAAACGTTGCAGATCACCGCGCCGTCAGGATCGATAGCATTAACTGCGTCCAGGCGCCCGCCCAGACCCACCTCCAGGACGTAAACCTCCGCCCGCGCCTCTGCAAAAGCCACGAGTGCGGCCAGCGTGCCGAACTCAAAGTAGGTAAGCGGCACGTCCTGGCGAACGCTTTCGACCTTAAGAAAAGCGTTGACGATTGCAGAGTCACTTAACATCTGATCGGCAACGCACATGCGTTCATTGAAACGGCTAACGTGCGGCGACGTATATATAGCAACTTTGCATCCGGCCGCGCCGTAGAGTGCGGCCAGCATCGCGGCCGTCGAGCCTTTACCGTTGGTGCCGGCGACAGTAACAACCCGCTTTGGCCGCTGCAGCCCGAGCCGCGACAAAACCGCCTGTACGCGATCGAGGCCAAGCACGATTTCACGAGGCGAGAGCGTCTCGAGCCAGTTTAGCCATTCAGCGAGATTTGCTGACTGCGGTGCTACAGGGGTGACCAAAGGAGTCTCAGATCGCGATTGGATCGTGGCGCTGGCGGGACTATCGCCCTTCGCCAGCTCAGGTTGCCGGTTGCGGACGTTTCTGCAACTTTGCGAGCAAGTCGGCCAGCTCATCGCGCATCTTGCGGCGATCGATGATCATGTCGATGGCACCGTGATCGACGAGAAATTCAGAGCGCTGAAAACCCTCCGGCAGCTTTTGCCGAACCGTTTGCTCAATGACGCGTGGTCCCGCGAAACCGATTAAGGCTTTTGGCTCAGCAACATTGACGTCACCGAGCATCGCAAGACTGGCAGAGACACCTCCGGTCGTGGGGTCCGTGAGTACAGACACAAATGGAACGCCCTGTTCACCGAGGTTCGTCAGTGCGGCAGCCGTCTTCGCCATTTGCAACAGGGAAAACAGTGCCTCCTGCATGCGCGCACCGCCACTCGCAGAAAAACACACCAACGGCGCTTTGCTGTCAACCGCGATCTTCGCCGCCCGAGTAAAACGCTCGCCGACCACAGAACCCATCGATCCGCCCATGAAGCTGAACTCGAAGGCACACACAACGATAGGCGCACCTTTCAGCGTTCCGCTGACAGCGATCAAAGCATCCTTTTCTCCAGTATTTTTTTGTGCCTGCACAATGCGATCACGGTATTTCTTGGAATCACGAAATTTGAGCGGGTCGCGCGGCTCGAGGTTTGCGCCTATTTCTGTTTGCGAGTCTTTGTCCAGAAAGTAATTGAGGCGGGTTCGCGCGCCAATGCGCATATGGTGGTCGCATTTGGGACAGACCTTGAGATTTCGCTCCAGCTCCGTGCGGTACAGCTGGGCGTCGCATTTAGGACACTTGATCCATACGCCCTGCGGCACCGACCGAGTGCGCTTCTCGGTATTGATACGGGAGGGCATTAATTTTTCAAACCAGCTCATAACTGCGCATCATAAACGAATTGCTGCTCATTGCAGAACGCCGCCACGCAACGCGGAAAAACCGGCTCGGGATGGCGCCGCCGAGGCATCAGGGAATGCCCGGCAAGAGCTGCGGTTGCTCGGGCGCCGGCAGGTCGAATTCCGCCGGATACGCAACACCCGTCAGGGTAAGGCCGTGTGCTGGTGCGGCTACGCCGCCTCGCGTCCTGTCGCGGCTCTCGAGCACCTCGAGCGACCAGGAAGGATCTCGCTCGCCGCTACCGATTTTGACAAGCAAACCACTGATATTTCTAACCATATGCTGCAGGAATGCATTGGCTGTCACCGTGATGCTGAGCCAGTCTCCGTGGCGTTCGATGTCGAGTTGGCTAAGCCGCCGCCGCACATTCTGCGCCTGGCAGCCTGCCGCGCGAAAGGCCGAGAAGTCGTGCTCGCCCAACAAACCGCGGGCAGCCTGCCGCATCAGATCAACGTCAAGCGACGGGTATACCCACCAGGCCCGGTCCCGAAATAGCGATGAGCGGACGAGGCGGTTAAGAATCAGGTATCGATAGGTTCTCGCCACCGCGCTGAAGCGCGCATGAAATTCTGCCGGCGGAAACCTCACCCAGCAGGCGTTAATGTCATCAGGCAAATTGCTGTTGGCACCCAGAATCCAGTTGCGACTGGTGCGCTCGGCACTCGTGTCGAAATGGACGACCTGGTAAGTAGCATGAACACCGCTGTCGGTGCGGCCCGCACAAAAAATTTCAACGGCTTCGTTGGCGACCACAGCCAGGGCCTTTTCGACCACCTCCTGCACGCCCAGACCGGCACGCTGACGTTGCCAGCCGTTATAGCCGGTGCCATCGTATTCGATGCCCATGGCAATTCGCATGGTAATCATCCGCAAAAAAAAAGCTGCCGGACCTATTGCACGCAATAAATCCGGCAGCTTCGGTTTTTAATTGCTTAGCTCGGCAACGAGTCCAGCAGCTGCTGCGCCTGTTGCCGTTGACCCTCGTCACCCTCTTCCAGCACCTCTTCGAGAATGTTACGTGCCCCGCCGGGATCGCCCATGTCGACATAGGCGCGTGCCAGATCAAGCTTGGTGCCTACTTCGGTCATTGTGCGGGCTTCCCCGAGGTCATCGCCAGTAGAGATTTCCTGCGTGACATCCCCCAAATCAAGGCCAACATCCGCGTCGGAAGCATCCTCGCTCAGCAGCGGTTGCTCGACAGTCTTCTCATCGCGCGCCTGTTCGACGGTGTCACCGGTCTCACTGACCTTTAGTGCGGCAGTCAGGTCATCGAGATCCAGGTTCATTTCCGTTGCCAGCAACGGCGATTCCGCCGTGTCATCCGACGAGTCGTCTTCCTTGAACGTGCCGGATGGCAGCGATTCGGTTTCAGCGAAATCAAAGTCCGCAGGCCCTGCAGAACCACCGGCGCCGGGTGCCAGCAGCGTAGCGTCATCGTCGCCAAGCTCGCTTTGACTGTCCTTCGCGGCCTTGATTACATCGTCGCTCAAAACCTGCGTCAGCCCGGTCGCTTCCATCAAGTCATTGTCATCAGTGCCAGGGAGTCGGGCCGTGCCGGTGTCGTCAAGTGCCCGTGATTCGCTGGTCGCGTCAAGATCCACGCCTTCACCACCGGCATCATCGCCACGCATCGTTCCCAAATCCAGACCGAGATCGGAAATGTCGATCTCTGCGGTCGCATCGCCTTGCGCGCCGCTATCGAGGCCACTGAGTCGGGCATCGACGTCGTCGCTGATCGCAGGCAATTCGGTCGTTCCGTCAACGCCGCCGAGTGGTTGCTCAAGTGTCGGTGACTCGGCGGTTTGGGCCGTATCGTCTACGTCATCGAGCGACTGCTCGATCGTAGGTGACTCCGCTGTTGCGTCGTCGTCCTTGCCAAAATCTTTGGGCATTTCACGGGTTGCCGAGGCCGCGGTGTCCGGCACATCATCTATGTCGAAGTCGAGCATGCCGCCGCGCGTTCCCTCGGGCTCATCGAACTCTTCGGCGCCTAGATCAATAATAACGCTGGCATCGTTGTCGATCTCGTCCAGACCATCGCTGCCTTCAAAATCGATGTCGAGGCTGCCGGTTTTTCCGCCTGCATCTTCGAAATCAAGGTCAACGGTTTGCACGATCCGGCTCGGACTGGCATCAGCGAACAGCGGGTCGTCCGGCGCAAGCTGCTGGCCCATGATCACGACCTTGTCCCATTCGCTGGTCTCGTCCGGGCCGAGCGATGCCTGCAGCGTATTGGACGCCTCGATAAACTTATCGCGATTGCCCCACACAAAGTAGATCTCACAGAGCTTCGCCTTCAGGTCGGTGCGCTCAGGCTCAACCGCTACGGCCCCATCAACCAGGTCTGCGGCCTGATCGTACAGTCCGTACGCCATGTGGAAGTCAGCCTCTGCAATCGGATCCGACTTGTCCAGATTGATTGCCGTCTCGCTGGAGAACGTATCGTCAATTGATACTGGCGCCGCCGGCTCCTGGGCCTTTGGCGGCATGTCGACGCCTGGCAGCTCCGTGCTTTCGCTGGCGATCGTATCGCCGCCGGGCTGCTCGACCACCATGATCGATGTTTCGTCGTCTCGAGCCAATGCCCGCAAACGCTGGGTAGACGCAATCGACTCCGGATCTGCTTCGGCATCGGGTCCCAGCGATTCCCAGACGCCGGTATCCTCTGCGTCGCCTGCAGTGCCGCTTGCACGCCTCGCAAACCAGACGAGAACACCCACCACGGCAAGCAGGGCGATGCCGATAAGGCCCCAAATGCTGGTCAGGAACCCGAGAATCGTTCCCACAATACCCTGCTCTTCCTGTCGCGGTGTGCTGACGACCCGCGGGGCGGGCGTCGCAGGCTCGACTACCGGTGCGGGCTCCGCAGTAACTGCCGGTTCCTCACCGACGGCCGGAACCTCGGGCTCATCATCAATGAATACGCTGTCAGGCGCCGCACTGTCGTCGCCCGCAGCAGCGGCGCGTTCCGCACGCTCCTCGCGCAGACGCTGCAATTCAGAGCGAAGCCGCGCCAGTTCACTGTCGCGAATCTCCAGCAACGATTCTTGCTCAGCGACGCGCGATTCCAGATCCTGAATTCGGCTCTGGTCGGCACGGCTGGCGGCCGGGGCCGGAGTGCGTGAACTGTCCACATCGGGGGCACTCCTCGCTCGAGCGGCCTCTTGCTGCGGTGCGTCGTCCGGCGGCACTAACGTCAACGTCGGCTGCGGGGCGCTCGGTGCGTCTCCGCGCCACGACTGATTCTGGCGCCGCACTTCGCTCAACGCCGAGCCGCGACTGATCCGAAAAATTTCATCCGCGCTGGGTACGCGCAGTCGGCTATTCGCTCGCAGCACGTTGATGTTGCCGGCGAATGCCCGGGGATTGGCTTCATAGATCGCGAGCATCGTCTGATTCATCGACAGCCGCGGATCGGGCCGCACGCGCTCTGCGATACGCCACAGGGTATCGCCGCGCTGCACGTCGTATTCGCTGCCGCCGCTGGTGTCGACAGCGGGCGTGGTCGCTGCAGGTTGCGGTGCGGGGCGCGCCGGAGCTGGCTGCGTCACTGGCTCGGCCGGCGCAGGCATAGGGCTGGTCTGGCGCACCGGTGGCGCCGACCGTGGTGCTGGCGGCGGCGGTGCTGGCCGCTCGATGCGACCGCGATCAGCCGACCGGGTCTCCTGGGGCGCCGTCACGGCTTCTGTCGTCGGTGTCGGCGGCGGTGGTGCAAAGGTAGGCGGATCGAGCAAAACCGTGTATTCACGCAACAATTTGCCGCGCGACCATTCGGCTTCTATCAAAAAGGTGACAAACGGCTCCGTGATGGGCTCGCGCGACGTAACGGCGATGACCCCACCCGCTCCCGATCGGGTGACGGTGAAATCGAGGGATTGCAGAAAATTCGGGCGATCGATGCCGTAGCGATCAAATGTCTCGGCCGATGCGAGCGCGATCTTGAGATTGTCGAGCTCTTCCTGCGTTGCAGACAGCAAAACGATTTCCGCATCGAGCGGCTCGTTTAGCGCCGAACTAAGTCGTATGTCACCGAGGCCCAGAGCCCAGACTTCACTTGCAATCAAGCATGCAAGCAGCAGCCCTAAACGATGAATTCGTCGTGACATAATAATTTCTCCGGTTCCCGGCAATGCATTGCCATTTGGTGTGCTTACGGGAACCTGCTTTTGGTTGATGGACGCCCAGCCCGATTGGCTGGTGAACTATATCTTATAAATACTTTTCGGCCAATATTTCAGCTATTTGGACGCTATTTAGTGCCGCGCCCTTACGAATGTTATCGGCAACCACCCACAAGTTGATACCGCGCGGATGACTGATATCCTCCCGGACCCGACCAACATATACCGCATCCTTACCCGAGCTGTCCGTGACGGCCGTCGGGTAAGCGCCGGTTTTTCGTCCGTCGAGAAGCTCAACACCGGGGGCCGCACGCAGCAACGCCTGCACCTCCGTGGCCGATATTTTCCGTTCAGTCTCGATGTGCACAGCCTCCGAATGACCGTAAAAAACCGGAATTCGCACCGCCGTCGGATTGACCTCGATGCTGTAGTCGCCAAGGATCTTGCGGGTCTCCCAAACCATTTTCATTTCTTCGCGGGTGTAGCCGTTGTCCTGGAACTCATCAATATGGGGCACGGCGTTGAATGCTATTTGCTTGGCAGGACCTTGAAGCTCCAGCGGCCGGCCGTTCAACAACGCCGCAGTCTGTCGCGCCAGTTCCTCAATCGCGCTACGGCCGGCACCGGAAACTGCCTGATAGGTAGCAACATTGATCCGCAGAATGTGGGCGGCATCGTGAATCGGTTTAAGCGCAACCAGCATCTGAATAGTGGAGCAATTGGGGTTTGCGATTATTCCTTTGGTTTTGTAATCGGCGATGCGCTCGGGATTCACTTCAGGCACAACGAGAGGAACATCATCATCCCGTCGGAAGTGCGACGTATTATCAATCACGATACATCCAGCAGCAGCGGCTCGCGGAGCGTACTCCGCAGAAACCGAGCCGCCGGCCGAGAACAGCGCGATGCGCACCTGTGCAAAATCGAAGTCCGCAAGGCTGGTGACGGTCAGCTCCCGATTGCCGTACGCGACCTTGTTGCCTGCAGAACGTTCGCTGGCAAGCGCGTAGAGCTTGCCTATCGGAAACTTGCGAGACGACAGTATTTGCAACATGGCCTCACCGACGGCGCCGGTAGCGCCGACGACGGCTATGTCAATTGCGTTTGACATGCTGATTCCTCAAAAGGGGCTGTGATATTAACGAATTAGACGCGTGGCGACAGGTCTGATGCGTATCAGCTGCTCGCAGGGACTACAGGTGTGCTTGAGGCAACGTCTGCGTTTTGGGCGCGATGCCGCAAATAATGATCCATCAGTACGAGCGCCACCATCGCCTCGGCAATCGGCGTAGCACGCAATCCCACGCAGGGATCGTGCCGCCCGGTGGTCACAATTTCCGATGCCTGTCCCTTGCTGTCGATAGTTTTGCCGGCGACTGAAATACTTGAGGTCGGTTTAAGCGCAATACTGGCGAGAATATCCTGGCCCGAAGAAATGCCACCAAGCGTCCCGCCGGCATCATTCTTTTTGAAGCCGTCGGGACCCAATTCGTCGCGATGCTCGCTGCCTTTTTGGCGAACCGCCGCAAAACCGGCACCGAGTTCAACGCCTTTGACCGCGTTAATACTCATTAAGCCATGGGCCAGGTCGGCTTCGAGCTTGTCGAACACCGGTTCACCCAGGCCCACCGGCACGCCGGTGGCGAGCACACTGATGCGCGCTCCGATGGAATCGCCGGCGGCACGCAACTCGTCCATGAAAGCTTCCAGCTCGGCGAGTTTTTCAGTGTCGGCACAAAAGAAGGGGTTGTCATCGATTACTTCCGGATTTTTGTAAGCCAACTTGATGGGGCCGAGCTGCGACAGGTAGCCACGAATCTCGAGGCCCAATCTCTCGCGCAAATATTTGCGAGCGATCGCCCCGGCAGCCACGCGCATCGTTGTCTCGCGTGCAGATGAACGACCCCCGCCCCGGTAGTCGCGAATGCCGTATTTCTGCTGGTAAGTGTAGTCCGCATGGCCGGGACGGAATTTGTCTTTGATCTTGCTGTAATCGCGGGAGCGCTGATCCTTGTTCTTGATTAACAGGCCGATTGGCGTACCCGTTGTGACGCCTTCAAATACGCCCGACAGAATGCTGACAGCGTCCGGCTCGTTGCGCGCCGTTGTATGCCGTGATTGACCAGGTCGACGTCGTTCCAGATCATTCTGAATATCGCTCTCATTAAGCGACATGCCCGGCGGGCACCCGTCAACCACGCAGCCAAGTGCAGGTCCATGGCTCTCACCAAAGGTCGTTACGGTGAACGAGTGTCCAAAAGTGTTTCCTGGCATTGTCAGCGTCCTCTGGCCGCGCGACGAAAAGTATCCTGATGCTGAGCAACGTCCGGTGCGGTGAGCAAGAACACGCCCGTGCCGCCATGTTCGAAGTCGAGCCAAACAAATGGCACCTCCGGAAAATTCGCCTCAATGGCGGGCCGGCTGTTGCCAACTTCGACAACGAGTATGCCGTTGTCGCTCAGAAATCGGTTGGCATCATGCAGGATGCTCATTACTGAATCCAGACCATCTTGACCCGAGGCCAGGCCCAGTCTGGGTTCGCGCCTGAATTCCGGCGCGAGCGACGCCATGTCCTCGGCATCAACGTACGGCGGATTGCTGACGATAAGCTCATATCGACCCTGCAGTTCCTCAAAGAATGAAGATCGCAGCGGTCGGACTCTGTCAATAAGGTTGTGCTCGCTGATGTTGCGCGCGGCCACGTCCAACGCGTCCGTGGAAATATCGACAGCATCGACGCGCGCTTGCGGAAACGCGTAGGCCAGCGCGATCGCAATGCAGCCGCAACCGGTTCCCAAATCCACGGCGCGTTCGACCGCCGACGGCGACAGCCAGGGAGCGAAACGATTCAGGATCAATTCTGCAAGCGGTGACCGCGGCACCAGCACACGTTCATCCACGTAAAATGCAAGCCCCGCGAAATAGGCACGCTTTAACAGGTAGGCCAGTGGGCGGCGGTCCTCCACTCGAGCCGTGGCCAACTCGTCTATTGCTGCCCATTGATGCGACGTCACCTTGCGCGCGTAGCTCGAATCAGCATCGTCAAAATCGATTCCAAGCCGGTCAAATACCAGCCACGCTGCCTCATCCTCGGCATTGTCCGTGCCGTGTCCAAAAACGAGATTTGCGTCGGCAAAACGTGTGGCAATAGTATGAATTGCCTGAGCGACCGTCAGATTTGCACCGTGCACTGCTTCTGCCATTGGAGCAATCCCCAAGTCTCAGTCGCCAAGATCAACATTCTATGAAATTTATCACGTACGCCGCAGCCACACGCAGCTTCGCAGTGGCAGGCAGTATCGATTAGACTCTACGCCGCAATTTCGCGGGTCAGGATCTTGATGAACAAAAAACGACTACAGCTGACAGTAGCGCGACTGCTGGCTTTGGCGGGTGCCGCCATGCTGCTCCATGCGTGCGATACCCGGCAGCCTGTCGCTCTCGAAAACGCAACGCAATTGCCTAAGCCGCTCGAGATTAAGGCGTTCGAATTAACGGACGAACGCGGCAGCTCTCTCACACAAGACGATTTACTGGATCGCTGGACGCTCGTGTTCTTCGGTTTTACGCGCTGTCCCGATATTTGTCCTGTTACGCTGCAACAACTGCTCACGGCCAGGGTAACCTTGCAGAAACAGGGCGTTGTCCAAGTTCCCGATATCCTGTTCGTCAGTGTTGACCCGGCACGGGACACGGTCGAAGCATTGGCGAGCTATGTCGATAGTTTCAACGGCGAGTTACGCGGGGCACGAGCTGAACTGCCGGCGTTGCGCCAGTTTACTGGCAACCTGGGCATTTTCTTCGAGCAAGGGCCGGGGCCGGCTGAACGCTATCAAGTCAATCATTCGGCCGCCGTGCTATTGATTAACCCGAGAGGCGCGCTGCATGCAATTTTTTCTGCACCGCAAAATGTGCAGGCACTCGTTCACGATCTGCCGATCGTTATGGCCGCGTTTTGAAACGGCCCGCGGCGTTCTCGTCTTGCCTGATCCTGCTATTTCTCATGGCTTGTGAAACGCAACAGGTGGAGGCGTTGTCGGCAAGCGACGTCTACGCGTATGCGCCACTTACGGCAACGGTTCCGGGCGTTGCCTATTTTACGTTAACTAATCAGGGCAGCACGGCGCTCACTGTGCGCGAATATTCCAGTGATTGTTTCGAGCAGGCCGAGTTACATTCCAGCGTAATGGATGATGGCGTCATGGAAATGCGGCCGGTCAAGATGCTGCGTATTGAACCGGCCTCTTCGGTAACGCTGCGCCCCGGTGGATTACACCTGATGCTAATTAACGCAAGCGCTGCGATTAAGCCCGGCAACAACTGCCGAATTGCGGTGCTGTACGGTGCGGACAAGAGACTTGATTTCGAGGTTACGTTGCTGGATCGATCAACTTATCGACCAGCGGAGCCTGTGATGTGAATGGGCTGAAGGCAAGATTGTTTGTTGGGCTGCAGTACCTGTTGCCGCGGTACTGGATGACCTCCGCTGTTTACCGTATTTCGCGCGTGCGTCAAAAGCATATCAAGAATCTGTTGATCAACAAATTCATCAGACTTTTTAATGTTGATGTCAGCGATGCCGCGGGCGAGGTACCTGCAGACTACCTCACCTTTAATGACTTTTTTACGCGCGAGCTGGCAAGCGGCGCCAGGGTTGTCGATTCGTCGAACCTGGCTGTTGTTTCGCCGGTCGATGGGACGGTAAGTGCCGCAGGAGCAATCAGCGAGGGCATGTTGATTCAGGCGAAGGGCCATCGCTACTCCCTGCAGGACTTGCTGGCGACAGATCTCGATGAATGCGCCAACTTTGACGGCGGCCATTTCATTACAGTTTATCTCGCGCCAGATAACTACCACCGGGTGCATGCGCCGCTGGCGGGCCACCTGAATGCAGCGCGCTACGTGCCGGGCGATCTTTTCAGTGTCAACGCCGCAACCGTGTCGCATGTGCCAGGGTTGTTCGCCCGCAATGAGCGACTGGTTTGTCATCTCACGACTGACATTGGTCCGCTTGCGGTGCTGCTCGTCGGTGCTTTGAACGTCGGCTCGATTACCACGCCCTGGACGGGTGAAATCCGGCCTCGTGCCAATGGCATGGTTGAAGAACTCAACTTGAAGACCGCGCCCGCCACGCGGGCCCTCGCCAAGGGCGACCTGCTCGGCTGGTTCAATATGGGCTCAACCGTTATCGTGCTGCTGCCGCGCGGCGCTGCCGCTCTCGATCAGCATTTAGTCGCCGGCGCGCCGGTCCGCATGGGACAATCACTGGCAACGTTGCGCAGCATCGCACCATGAGCGTGCCGTTTTCCGGCGTCGATTGGCGCCCGGCATGCTCGCTGCAAACTGCAAAACTCCGGGCAGACATGCTGGCGTCAGCGCGCGCCTTTTTCAGTGATCACGACATTCTCGAAGTCGACACTCCGTCATTGTCGGAGGCAGCAATCAGCGATCCCAATATCGAAACGATCGCTGTGCAATTGTCCGCAGACGCAAAGCGCCAGTACTTCCTGCAAACATCTCCTGAATTCGCAATGAAGCGCTTGCTCTGCGCAGGCTGGCCGGATATCTACCAGATTTGTAAGGTATACCGGGACGGGGAGCTGGGGCGGCGCCACCAACCGGAGTTCACAATGATCGAATGGTATCGACGTGGCCATTCGCTGCAGTCGATGATGGAACACACTGCGGAGTTCATTGCCACGATGCTGTGCGACGCGTATCCGGCGAAGCGCATCGAGTATTTGAGCTACGCGGAGGCGTTTGAGCGTTACACAGGCCTGGATCCGCTAACAGCCAGCATTGGCGAGATGCGCGAGCTAAGTGGCGCCGACCCGGGCCTGGCTAAATCCCTGGCCGATGACAGAGACGCGTGGCTGGACTATCTTTTGGAAAGCAGAGTTGCACGCGATTTTAGCAAGACGGGTTTGACCATTTTGCATCACTACCCGGCGACCCAGGCGGCGTTGGCGAGGCTTTGCGAAAGCGATCGCCGCTACGCCGACCGCTTCGAAATTTTTGCCGGCGAGCTGGAACTTGCCAACGGCTATTATGAACTTGCGAATGCAGGCGAACAGCGGCGGCGTATGGAAGAGGATCAAATCAAACGTTCGCGCGTCAACGCTGCGCAACGACCGCTTGACGAAAAATTTTTGGCAGCACTCGAGGCGGGACTGCCATCCTGCTGTGGCGTAGCCGTGGGGTTTGACAGGCTTGTTATGCTGCAAGCCGAACATTCCCGCGTGCAAGACGTGCAGAGCTTTGCCGTTGTGGATACTGACGATGCAGGATGACAAGACAGATTTTGATTTACTTGCGGCGCAGCTGGATGCGCTTATCGACGGCGAATCCGACGCGCTTGCCAATACTGCAAACATGGTTGCTCTTATCTGGCAGGCTCTGCCACAAATTAACTGGGCAGGTTTTTACGTACTTCGTGGTTCTGCGCTGGTGCTCGGCCCGTTCCAGGGCAACCCGGCTTGTGTTCGAATCCCGCTGGGCCAGGGCGTCTGTGGCACCGCAGCAGCAGAACGACGAACCCAGCGAGTCGCAGACGTGCATGACTTCGCTGGCCACATAGCCTGCGATGCAGCGAGCCGGTCAGAACTTGTCGTGCCCTTGCTTTGCGACGGTGTTCTGCTGGGCGTACTGGATATTGATAGCCCGCAAACCGACAGATTTTCCCTGCGCGATCAGCACGGTATCGAATTGCTTTGCAAGCATTTCGTCAATCACTTGCGTAATGGCGGAAGCGTGAATACACCGTTTATCTGATATCGGTGCATTCTTTTTTGACACACGCTCTATCTGGCACGCGCTTTATTTAACACGCGATACGTATTCACCGGAACGGGTATCCACCCGAATCAATTCGCCTTGCTCGATAAACAACGGCACGCGCACTACTGCTCCGGTCGACAGTCGCGCCGGCTTAACGCCCCCGCTCGCGGTATCGCCACGGACCCCAGGATCCGTTTCGACGATATCCAACTCGACAAAGTTTGGCGGCAATACAATCAAGGGCGTGTTGTTCCACAGCGTAATCTGGCAGACATCCTGCTCTTTTAACCAATTTTTTGCGTCGGCTACCGCGTTTTCGTCTGCTGCAAATTGCTCGAAGGTGTCCGGCACCATGAAATGCCAGAATTCCCCGTCGTTATACAGGTACTGCATCGCCGTATCGATGACATCAGCCGCCTCGACGCTCTCGCCGGACTTGAAGGTTTTGTCAACCGTCTTTCCGGTCTTCAAGTTCTTGACGCGGACCCGGTTAAAGGCCTGACCCTTGCCCGGTTTGACGAATTCGTTCTCAACGATGATGAAGGGGTCGTTGTCGAGAATGATGCGCAGCCCGGAACGGAATTCATTAGTGTTGTAACTTGCCATCAACCTGTCCACCGCGCTGCACGACTGCAAAGTCAGAAAAAAGGCCGCCAGGACGTCGCGGCAGCCACTGCCATAGTAACTGCTCAAGGCGGCACACGGAACCACCGAACCCCGCCGCCACGCCGCGTATCGCACAAATGGGAAAAATTCAGCCTGTTATGGCGTCCCACATAATATGACCGGCATCACGGAATCCGGCCGCTGCCCCACGCTAATCTCGGGCATTACCTAACGAGTCTGAGCGAGATGCTCTGACCAGACGCTCGTCCGAGGGCGTTGCGCGCCGCTAAGGAATTGATTTGAGCGAACAAAATGGCATATCCATCGCAGTTCTGTCACGCCGACAGGACGACGTGGAACTCATCAATGCCACGCTTCGCGGTGCCGGCTACGCCGCACATTGCCGTTGGGTCGCCGATCCGAAACAGTTTGATGACGTGCTGGCGGTCGAGTCGCTCGAGATCATTGTGCTGTTCGCGAAACACTATCCCGACGATATTCGGCAAGTGGTGAAACACAAGGATACCTTCTGCCCCGAGCTGCCAATCGTTGCATTGCAGGCGCGTGTCGATGAATCTGCTATGCAGGCAGCGATGGCCTACGGCGCCCGCGATCTCGTTTCGTCGGAGCTGCAATCGCGTTGGCTGGCGGTAATAGAACGTGAGTTGCGCGCGCTCCGGCTGGAACGGGCGTTGAACGTCACTGTGACCGCAGCCAGCGAGTACAAGCGGCAACTCTACAATTACATGCAACGCTCCGATAAGCCGATCGCCTACGCGCAGGACGGCATCGTTACCAGCGCAAATTCCGCGTGGCTGGAAGTGTTTGGTGCAGCGAACGCAGAACAAATTGTTGGCTTGCCATTAATGGACAGCTTCGAAGTTGAAAGTCACGCAGCTATCAAGGGAGCGTTGGTCGCCTCCGTCAAGAACAAGTGGCAGAACGACGAAAAACTCAACGTCACCTACCGCAGCGGCAAAGACGATTCAGCCAACCTGGACCTTTGTTTTGAGCTTGTTGAGTTTGAGGACGGCCCGCACGTACAAATCCAGATCGTAGCTCCCGAGGTCGTTGCCGAAGAACCCACCAAACTTATCCATGACGCGCTTCAGCGGGACCCGACGACGTTGTTTTACCATCGCGCCCAGTTTCTGGAACGTGTTGAAAAGCGCTTGAAGAAGAAACCGACCTCGGGCGTGCAGGTGCTAGCCTGTTTGCGACCTGATCACTTCTCAACGGTGCAGCAAGATGTCGGTATTATCGACTCCGAAGAGGTGCTCGCACAGCTTGCTGAGCAAATGCGTTCGCGCCTGCATCCGCATGATTTCGCTGGACGTTTTGAGGGAACCGCGATCATGGTGCTGCTCGAGCGAGGCAATGAGGACGATGCGCAGGCCTGGGGCCAGCAGCTTATCGATCAAATTCACGATGCCGAGTTCAAGATTGGCGACAAGACAGTTAGCCTGACATGCACCATCGGCATATGCGCTGCCAGCGGGGTTTTCACGACTCTTGAGGATTTCGTAGCCGCAACGATGGACGCGCAGCGGCAGGGACGCGAAACCGGCGGCAACACGTCTTATCTGAACGAATCAGATTCGTCAGACTCTCGCTTGCGCCGTTTCGATGAAGTCTGGACCAAACGTATTCGCACGGCCTTGATGGAAAATCGTTTCCGACTTGCGCAACTCCCGATCGCCGGCCTGCGCAGTGAAGCCATCGGCATGTTTGACATGCTGGTGCGCATGATCGACGAGCAAGGCCAAGCCGTCCTGCCGTCCGAGTTTTTGCCCGCTGCTGAACGCAATAACATGATGAAAACGATAGACCGCTGGATACTGACCGCGGCCATGGATTTTTGCCGTGAAGAAGGCGCTGAACTCGTCTTTGTGCGCTTATCACGGCAATCACTGCAGGATTCCACCCTGCTGGTATGGGTCACGCAGGAACTGTCCAAACGGCAACTGCCGCCGCGCAGGTTGTGCGTGCAGGTAGCCGAGCGCGATGCCGCAAAACACATCAAACTCGCCAGATCACTCGCCGTTGGCCTGCGCAAAGTCGGAATTTCGTTTGCACTATCGCATTACGGCGTCGGCAAAACGCGCCTGAAAATACTGGATATCCTGAAACCCGATTTCGTCAAAGTCGACGGCGAACTCATGCATGCACTGATCGCCGACACCGCGGTCCAGAAAAACGTGCAGGAACTGGCGGCAGCCTGCGAGCAGCGGACCATTCTGACCATCGCCGAGCGCGTGGAAAACGCCAACGAGATGGCCGTTTTATTCCAGCTCGGCGTGAATTTCATGCAGGGTCATTACGTCCAGGAGCCGGAAGTGGTTCTGGCCGAGATACCGCGAGTGACAACCAACAGTCTGGAAGCGGCGGCGAACAGCTGATGAATGCTGAGCTACCCCGCCATACTGCACCCGGTTCAATAATGTGAACGACATCACAATTTACGTATGCAAATTGCAGGATGCTGCTGCTTATGCAACAAAAGTTGACCCGGTCGATGTTTCCGGAACATGGGAGTCATTAGGGTGGCTTTAAGTAAAGAAACTCAGTTTTGGGCGATCCGGGACCAAAACGGATTAGGTCAAGGTGGCACAAGTTTGGAGTTACAACGTGAACGATGCAATGAAAGTACATAACGCGCAAAATTCGACACTTGCCAAACCCGCGATGCTCGCTGCGGGAAGCGCCTGCGTACTGCTCGCGTATCCGGCAATGGCAGTCGAATTAGGCGAACTCCGGTTGCAATCTGCGTTGGGCCAACCGTTACGGGCCAGCGTTGCGTTCGCGCTCGCGCCGAACGAGAAAATTAACGATCAGTGCGTCTACCTGAACTCGGTAACTCCCGGGCAGGGTCTGCCGCTGGTTAATCGCGCCACAGCATCTATCAATGGTCAGCAAATCATCTTGCGAGGTAACACGCCGCTGCGTGAGCCGATGATGTCGCTGCAGCTTGCCGTAAATTGCCCGTACACCGCGAAAGTCAGTCGCGAATACCTGCTGCTGTTAAATCCTGCCAGTATGCAGGAAAGTAATGTTTCGACGAGCGTACCCGCCGCTCGCGAAACAACAACGCCTGCGCCTGTCGTCGCCGAAAGACGCCCGGTCAACACTTTCATCGCCCCACCTCGCAACACCACGCCGGTTTCTGCAGGCAGCGACTACCGTGTCCAGACGGGCGACACGTTGTCTGAGATCGCGGCACGCATTCCCGATCGCAAAGTTGGGCTCTGGAATGCGGTTGGTCGAATCTTTGACGCGAATCCACAAGCATTCCTGAACAGCGATATTGATCAGCTCATCGCCGGCGCTACGTTGCAAATACCGTCGACCGTGACAAGCGGCGCCCAGGTAGCCCTTTCGGCCGCGCCTGCGGTGGTTCCGGTGACAGACGTTGCAGCACGTAGTCGTGCTTACAACGGGGCCGCAACCCGCCAAACGGTAACCCCTGCGGCTGGCCAGGAGCAAGCACGCGCGCTGCAGCCATCGACACAAATTGCCGTACCTGCTGCACGAAACAATACTTCGCTCGGACAAACCGCAGTATCAACTGATGCGGCCGAGAGCACGGTTACTCCCGCAGTCCCCGAAACAGCGGCTCCGGATTCCACCGTTGCTGATGTTGCCGCCACCATTGAGCAGGCTGCACCGGTTGCTGCAAGCCCGGCGGTGGAGCCGACGGTCGGTATCCCGGATACCCGAATAGAACAAGTTCAGCCGCGGCCGATTCCCGTGGCCGCCGAGAGCGAGAGCAGTGCTTCGTCCTGGCTCGTCTGGCTGGGCGGCGCGGGCATCGCTATATTTTTGGCCTTGCTGTTTTTTGGTCGACGGCTGCGTGAGCTGCTGGCGCGTGATGAAGACGTTGCGGATCTTGCTGCAACCCAGGTCAGCGCAGTGGCGGTGAGGGAACCTATGGATCTCTCACAGACCATCAGCAAGGCGAGCGCCATGCAGGTTGAAGAGATTCTTGCCGAAACCGCAAGCTTTGACACCGGTGAAGATGTGGACGTCGCGCTCGACTATAGCTTTTCATCCTCCAGTAAGCTTGACAAGGACGTCGACTTTGTCGTCGACGATGAAAACAATTCGGATACCGAACTTGCTACCCGCCTGATGCCGACGGCCAAAAAGACATCACCGTCCGCGGAAGAAGATGACTACGACATGTCGATGGTGCTCGATGTAACGCGGCAGAACTTCCGCGTGCCCGAACAAACCGCGAGCGACCTCGACGCCACTGAAATTGCATCCGGAAAATCAGCCACTGCGTCGAATATTTCGCCCGAGAGCAGCACAAGTTTTGACTACAAGATTCTGGAACAGGACTACGAAGACGAACTGACCGCCACGCAAACCCTGACAGCGACGCAGGCGCTGAGCGGTGCGGTGGACGATGCAGCACGCGAGTTGCAGAAACGCGCCGTTAGCGATGCGCCCGCAGACAGCCAGATCGCCCCCGAGCTGGACGCCGATTCGAGCCAGATGTCAATGGCTACGGACCTCGATTCGACCGCCGAGATTACGGCCGATTTGCCGAAGGTGGCATTGACCGATGATTCGCCGACTGATGCCTATCAAGCCCTTGAGGGGGACGCGAACCTGCCGGACGAAACAGATCTCACGGAAGCGCTGGCGGCGAGTATGGAAGAGCTCGACCTCGAATTCGATATCGACGACGATGACGACACAGAGGTACTGGGTCTTGAAGAAACAGCAAAGCAGCGCCAGTCGAAAGCGAGCTAAGGCACAACCTTCAATCTGCGGTAACAGATAGTCGCTCTACCTTGCGCCAGCCTTGCGGCAGCAAACTGCCGCGCAAGGCCCGCTCGCCGTAATAGTCATCCACGTCATTCCATTTCAACGTCATAGTGCGACTTGCCGTATGGATCTGCAGGTTGCCCAGCTCCGGCACGACGGCGACTGCCACGAGCTTTTCCTCACCTGCCTGGTACTTTTTATTGGGGATATTGAGCAGCTTGTTTCCCTTGCCTTTGGCCAATTCAGGCAGGTCCTCCATTTCGAACATTAGCAGCCGGCCAATCGACGACACAGCGGCAATCAGGCACTCCGCATCCTGCGGCACGGGCGATGGCACAACGGCACGGCCTCCCGCGGGTACGCGCAACACCGCCTTGCCAGCTTTGTTACGAGTCACCAGGTCCTCAAGTGTTGCGACAAAACCATGTCCCGCGTCGCTTGCCAGCAACCATTTCGTGTCCGGGTCACCGATCATTGCACCACAGAATTCCGCTCCATCGGGTGGATTCAAACGGCCGGATAACGGTTCTCCCTGGCCGCGCGCCGACGGCAAAGTGTGTGCACTGATGCTGTAGACCCGCCCCGTGCTATCGATAAACATTGCCAGCTGATTACTGCGTCCGCGCGCCGCCGCCAGGAATCCATCGCCGGACTTGTAGCTCAGCGAGAATGGGTCAAGTTCATGGCCCTTCGCGGCCCGCGCCCAACCGCGTTGCGACAGCACTATAGTGACGGGCTCGCTGGCAACAAGCTGTGTTTCGTCCATCGCCTTGGCGGCCTCGCGTGCAACGATGGTCGTGCGTCGCTCGTCACCGTATGACTCTGCATCCTCAAGCAGCTCCTTTTTGATCAGCGTTTTCATGCGAGCGGCACTCTTGAGTGTTTTCTCGAGCCCATCGCGCTCCTCGCTGAGCTCGTCTTGTTCACCGCGAATCTTGATCTCCTCCAGCTTCGCGAGGTTCCGCAGGCGCAGGTTCAGAATCGCTTCAGCCTGCAAATCAGACAATGAAAAGCGCTTCATCAGGACGGGCTTCGGCTTTTCTTCCTTGCGGATAATCTTGATTACCTCGTCGATGTTCAGATAGGCAATCAGCAATCCATCCAGGATGTGCAGGCGATCCAGCAGGATTTGCAGACGGTGCTGTAAACGCCGCTTGACCGTCTCGCGACGAAATTTCAGCCATTCCGTCAGCAAAGAGGGCAAATCAAATGCGCGCGGGCGGCCGTCCAGCGCGACGATATTCATGTTTACGCGAACCGTCCGTTCCAGGGAGGTCGTCGCGAACAAATGCGACATCAACTGTTCGACATCCACTTTCTTGGACTTCGGCGTGATCACCAGCCGAATGGGATCTTCGTGATCCGATTCATCGCGCAAGTCTTCAACCAACGGTAGTTTTTTATTTCGCATTTGCGCCGCGATTTGCTCCAGTATTTTCGAGCCTGCAATCTGATACGGCAGCGCTGTTATAACGATATCGCCATTCTCTTCCTTATAAGTCGCGCGCAACCGCAATGTGCCGTTGCCCGTCTTGTAGATATTGACCAGATCTTCACGTGACGAAATCAATTCACCACTCGTCGGAAAGTCCGGCCCCTTGATGTGCTTCATCAATTGCGCCACTGTCGCTTTTGGCTTGTCTATCAAATGCACGCACGCACTGACGACCTCGCGCAGATTGTGCGGCGGCACATCGGTCGACAGGCCGACCGCAATGCCGGCGGTCCCGTTCAACAGTAGATTCGGCAGGCGCGCCGGCAATACCACCGGTTCGTCCATTGTGCCGTCGAAATTCGGCGCCCAGTCGACCGTGCCCTGACCGAGTTCTGCCAGCAGGGACTTTGCATAGGGCTTTAATCGCGATTCGGTGTAGCGCATCGCGGCAAACGACTTGGGGTCATCGGTCGAACCCCAGTTGCCGTGCCCGTCGACCAGCGCATAGCGATAGGAGAACTCCTGCGCCATCAGCACCATGGCCTCGTAGCAAGCCGAATCGCCGTGCGGGTGAAATTTGCCGATGACGTCACCGACGGTGCGCGCCGACTTTTTGGGCTTGCTGCCCGCGGCGAGACCAAGCTCGCTCATTGCGTAGACTATTCGCCGTTGCACCGGTTTCAGGCCGTCGCCGATTTGCGGCAACGCCCGGTCAAGAATGACGTACATGGAATAGTTCAGGTACGCCTTCTCGGTATACTCCCTGAGCGCCTGTTGCTCTACGCCTTCAAGGTTCAATTCATTTTGCATGACAACGCATCCTCAGACTTCGGCCAGGTTTCCTTTTTTCTCAAGCCAGCCACGACGATCGGCCGAGCGTTTTTTCGCCAACAACATATCCATCAGCTGATCCGTCTTGTCTTTGGCATCAATCGTTAACTGAATGAGGCGCCGCGTATCGCGGTTCATTGTGGTTTCCCGGAGCTGTGCCGGGCTCATTTCGCCCAGCCCCTTGAAACGGGTAACGCTCACTTTACCCCGCCGTTTTTCCGCATCAATTCGGTCGAGGATACCCTGCCTTTCGCCTTCATCGAGCGCATAGAAAACGTCTTTTCCAACGTCAATGCGATACAGCGGGGGCATCGCCACGTAAACGTGGCCAGCAAGCACGAGCTCGCGGAAGTGCCTCAGGAACAAGGCACAAAGTAGCGTAGCGATGTGCAGCCCATCGGAATCGGCATCAGCGAGTATGCAAACCTTGTGATAACGCAGGCTGTCGATACTTTTAGTTCCTGGGTCGACACCCAGCGCCACACTGATGTCGTGGACCTCCTGGGACGCAAGAATTTCGGTGACGTCCACTTCCCAGGTATTCAGAATTTTGCCACGCAGAGGCATGATCGCCTGGGTTGTGCGGTCGCGTGCCTGCTTCGCCGAACCGCCCGCAGAATCACCCTCGACCAAAAACAGTTCACAGAACTCCGGGTCCTGCGAGGTGCAGTCGGCCAACTTCCCTGGCAGCGCGGGTCCGGCCACAATTTTTTTGCGAACCACCTTGCGCGCGGCTTTCAACCGCCGCTGAGCTTTTGCAATTGCCAACTGCGCGATCTGATCGCCAGATTCCGGATGCTGATTGAGCCACAGAGCGAAACTGTCTTTGATGACGCCGGTTACGAATGCGGCAGACTCGCGCGAGGAAAGTCTTTCCTTGGTTTGACCGGAAAACTGCGGATCCTCCAGTTTCGTGCTGAGCACAAAACTCAAGCCGTCCCAGACATCTTCCGGTGCAAGCCCTACTCCGCGTGGCAACAGGCTTCGAAATTCGCAAAATTCACGGAGTGCATTGGTCAATCCGGTGCGCAGTCCCGCGACATGGGTCCCGCCTTGTGCCGTCGGGACAAGATTGACGTAACTTTCGGTGATCCCTTGACCATCACCGGTTTGCCATACCAACGTCCAATCAACAGCCTCGTGCTTGCCCGTTAGCGAGCCTGAAAACGGCTCCGTCGGCAGGTGCTCTGCGCCGCTAATTGCTTCGAGCAAATATTCTTCCAGTCCGCCGGAATAGCACCATTCGACCGATTCCTTGGGCTTTTCATTCTTAAGGCGGACCAGCAGGCCCGGGCAAAGGACGGCTTTGGCCCGCAGCGCATGCTTCAACTTGGAAAGAGAAATCTTTGCGGAGTCGAAATATTTCGGATCCGGCCAGAAGCGAATCGTTGTGCCTGTATTCGCCTTTCCTACTTTGCCAACCACGTCAAGTTTGCCGCGCTTCTTGCCGCCGCTAAAACTCATGTTGAATTCTTTGCCGCCGCGCTTGATCCAGACTTCGAGGTTCTTGGACAAGGCGTTTACAACGGAAACGCCGACACCGTGCAAACCTCCGGAGTATTGGTAGTTATCCTTGTTAAATTTGCCGCCGGCGTGCAATCGGGTAAGTATCAGCTCGACGCCCGGAATCTTTTCTTTCGGGTGAATATCCACCGGCATGCCGCGGCCATCGTCGGCAACCTCCAGCGAACCGTCCGCATACAGGGTGACGTCAATTTTTTTGCAGTGCCCCGCCAGCGCCTCGTCCACGCTGTTGTCGATGACCTCGTGCGCCAGGTGATTTGGGCGTGAAGTATCCGTGTACATACCCGGTCGGCGGCGCACAGGTTCGAGGCCGCTGAGAACCTCGATATCCGCCGCATCGTATCTCTTACTCATCTATAAACATCACCAAACGAGTGCGTGGCGGGATTCTAGCAGGAAGACGCAGCACAGTCGCACACGACTCTGCGGCAAAGATTCAGTCGAGGTCGGCGACCAGCGACTGACGCACGTTAGCAGGCACCGGTCGAACATCAACGGTGTAGTTCTCATGATCGATACCGGCTGACAATTCGGCGCCGTCTTTAAGGCCTGTAATGTCGGCATCATCGAGTTCAAAACGCAAGAAGTGAACCGCCGAGGTCTTGTGCCCGTCAGAGCGCTCGAGATCCTCATCTGCAATCGGGCGTATCGGCTCGCGATCGCCAACCTTCAGCCATACCCGATTCTCGATTCCCACCAGGCGCGTCAACATGCCGCGACGTTCTTCTGCATCCGGAAACTCGACCATGAAGGTGGCTTTCCAGTTTTTGCCATCAGGAATCAATGGATTATAGGCTTCGAGCTCTTCACTGATGCCTGCTGCCTCAAATATGCGCTCTATTCGCAGCATTTCCTGAACCTGATACTGGATAGTCGTTCGATCTTCGAAATAAAGCGTCGCATTCGTACCGAGCGGCAAACGTCGATCGCGCTTGTGCAGGATAACTTTTTCACGAAAACTTGCGCGGCGCTCGGCGTAATCTTCGAGCGAAAACAAATCTTTTTTCGTTAGTTTCTGCATAACTCAGATTCCGTAGGCGCGGCGGAGCAAATTTAATGGGTGATTTGGCTGCTGATCGAGACTTTGGGCCACTTGCTCAGCTGCCATTGGGCAATCACTTACGAATTGTTGCACGTCGCTTTTCTTCACCTTGTTGACAATCGGCCTGGCGATTTTTTTGGAGATATCGTGAAACTCTTTTTTGACTGCGTAGGTGCCGTCATGACCCGAGCAACGCTCGATTACCTGCACCTCGGTATCCGGCGCCATAGAGAGTAAATCCCGGGTCTTCAAGCCAATGTTCTGCACCCTCAGATGACACGGAACCTGGTAGCCAACCTTTCCCAATGAGGCTTTAAAACTTGTATTAAGAAGTCCGTGCTTGTGCCGTAACATCAGGTATTCAAACGGATCGTACATTGCGTCGCGAACTTTGATCACCGCAGGATCTTCTGGATACATCAGCGGCAACTCCTGTTTGAACATCAATGTGCAGGACGGTATCGGTGTGACAATATCCCAGCCGCGATCAACCCATTCTGCCAATTGCGGAATGTTCTTCTCTTTCGCAGCGGCCACGGCCTCAAGGTCACCGAGCTCAAGCTTCGGCATTCCACAGCAGGCTTCGCGTTCAGCGATCGCGACCGGTATGTCGTTATGCTCGTAAACGGCAACCAGATCCTCTGCGAGCGAGGGCATATTGCGATTGCCATAGCAGGTAGCGAACAACACCACTTTGCCACGCGTGTCGCCGGCTGCCTTGGCGCGCTGAGCCGTTTCATGACGATGTTTCTTTAGCCGCTTGCGCGCCGTGTTGCTGTGATACTCGGGTATCGGAGCATCACGATGCACACCCAGCGTTTTCTCAAGCAACTTGCGACCGGTTTTGCTCTTATTTGTGGCATTTACAGCCTGTACGATGACAGGAATGCCTGCAATTCGTCCTACAGCATCGGTGGAACTCAAAATGCGATCGCGCTTGCTTGCGCCCTGCTCTTTAAAGCGAACCGCTTTCGCACGCAACATCAAATGCGGAAAGTCGACATTCCACTCGTGCGGCGGCACGTAGGGGCATTTCGACATGTAACACATGTCGCACAGGTAGCAGTTGTCAACGACGTCCCAATAGATTTCTTTAGCGACGCCATCAACCTCCATGGTTGCGGATTCGTCGATCGCGTCGAACAGAGTGGGAAAGGAGTTACAGAGATTGAAACAGCGCCGACAGCCGTGACAAATGTCGAACACCCGCTCCAGCTCGTTAAATAACGCGGTCTGGTCGTAGAATTCGTCGCTTTGCCAGTCCAGCGGATGCCGGGTCGGGGCCTCTAGGCTACCCTCACGTTTGTCGCCTGGTGGACTCATTTGGGAGTGATCCCTGCAGAGAAATAGGGCTGACCGCCCGCACCCTGTCGGGCGGTCAATCTTGAAGGATCAGTCGTCCAGTGCGTCCAGGGCTTTCTGGAACCGGTTGGCGTGCGAACGCTCGGCTTTTGCCAGCGTTTCAAACCAATCCGCGATCTCATCAAAGTCTTCATCGCGTGCCGTCTTCGCCATACCCGGATACATGTCTGTGTATTCGTGTGTCTCTCCGGCAATGGCTGACTTTAAATTGTCTGAGGTACCGCCGATAGGCAGTCCCGTTGCCGGGTCACCGACTTCTTCAAGGTATTCGAGATGACCGTGCGCGTGACCTGTCTCACCTTCCGCAGTTGAACGAAATACGGCGGCAACGTCGTTGTAACCCTCAACATCAGCTTTCGCTGCAAAATAAAGGTAACGGCGATTGGCCTGCGATTCACCTGCAAATGCATCTTTGAGATTGTCCTCAGTCTTGCTGCCTTTCAACGACATGATTTTCACTCCGCTTTGGCTAAACCGGTTGCTACTTAGACTTAGTCTAAGGGACGTACCACTTTAAGCCGCAGAAACGTGACTTGTCAATGCATCCAATCTCCATTGACGCGTCCACGGCGCACCGGTAGCGTAACGCGCTCCCGTTCAACACGAGCAAGCAGGCATTTAGATGGCCGCAAAGAAAAATATCGATCTTGAAAAGTCCCTCGGGCAGTTGGAAGGGCTTGTTGAGGAACTGGAAAGCGGCGACCTGCCGTTGGAGAAAGCGATGCAAAAGTTTGAGCAGGGCGTCAAACTCACTCGCAATTGCCAAACGGCACTAAAGGACGCGGAACAGCGCGTGGAAATCCTGCTGAAATCGGCCGGTGGAGACGAGAGCCTGGCAGCTTACGACACCGAGGAATGAAAACTGCAGCAGCAGTCGGCTAGTTTTGGGAAACTTTAGCCCTTTCAATACCCTGCAGACGGGTGATCAGGGCACGCAGGAAGACCTTATTGAAGCGCAATTGACACGATGAGGACGCCTGCTCCAACAATGTCGAACTCACTCGCAGTATGGTTACCGGGCCTTTAGCCCTGATTGACGCCGTGCGCTTTGCACCACTTACGTAACTGGTTTCACCGAAGCAATCACCATTGGTGAGGCTTCCTCTTTGCTTGCCATTGGCCTCGACGGCCGCCTCACCGGCAACAATGATATAAAAGCGATCGTCCATCTCGCCTTCGCGAACAATGTCGTCGCCATCCTTGTATTCGCGCCAGTCACTGGCGCGCAAGACTTCCCAGATTTCCGCGTGCGAAAAGTCATGGAAGAAATTCAAACTTCGCAACAGGTCGAAATGCTCCTGATTGTCGAGGCTCTGGTACTTGGTGCGCAGCTCCTGGTAAACGCGCGTCAGGTCTGCCGCGAGCGCGTTGCCCGACACACAACGTTTGGCCGGGTCTTTCTGCATGGTCATTGCGACGACTTGTTCCAGCTCCTCGGACAGATCCTCACGGTAGGTATGAATCGGAGGCGGAGTCGCGTAGACGATCTGGTGCAGCAATTTGGAAAGGCTATCGGCACGGAACGGGCGAAAGCCTGTTAGCAATTCGTACAACACCGCACCCAGGGAGTAGATGTCGGAGCGAGAAGTCAGCTCTTCGGACTGGACCTGCTCGGGAGACATGTAACTGGGGCTCCCGGCGATACCTTCAATCTGTGACGCGTCACTGTCATTGCAGATCGCAATTCCAAAGTCGATGATTCTGACATCGTTGTCGATCGTCAGCATAATATTGCTGGGTTTGATATCGCGATGAATGACGCCGCGACCGTGCGCATAATTAAGCGCCTTGGCACACTTGAAGATTATCTCGACGACGTCGTCGATCCGCAGCAGATTGTCGGGCCTGCAGTAAGCCGCCAGCGTGCGTGCGCCCTGAACGTGCTCGGTTACAACGTAGTAACTGCCGTTTTCTTCGCCGGCGTCATAAATCGGCATGATGTTGGGATGCTGCAACATGCCCACCATGTGCGCTTCATTGAAAAACATCTTGCGAGAAACGCGCGCTTGATCCGCATTCGCGTCTTCTTCGATGTTGTAGACCTTGATGGCGACGTCACGGCGGTAATAAGGGTCATGCGACAGGAAGACACTGCCTGTACTGCCCTGTCCGACCTTGTTGATGATGACGTATTTGCCAATTTTAGCCGGCACGGCATGCGGTTGGGTAATAGGGGTGACGTTGCCAGCCATGGAGGTCCGTCTTTCGCAGGGTTTTATGACAAAAGCCAGCCACTACCTATGAGTATTATCGCAGCGTAAAGGCCGGCTACGAGGTCATCCAGCATAATGCCGGCACCGCCGCGCATTCTGTGATCCAGGTCGCGAATCGGCCAGGGTTTCCAGATGTCAAAAATCCTAAATAAAACAAACGCTGCCGCCCACCAATAAGCGCTCGGCGGCACCAGCAGTAACAGCAGATACAAGGCGGCAATTTCGTCCCAGACGATGCCCGGGTGATCGTGTACACCGATACGCCGGGCCGACTCTCCGCACAGCCAAAAACCGGCACCGGTAATAGCAAATCCAATCGCCACCTGCCAAACAACCGGCAGCGGCAGGGTAGCAAGACCGAACAGGATGGCGACCAGGCTGCCGACGGTACCGGGCGCCTTCGGTGACAAGCCTGTGCCGAATCCGAAAGCCAGCAAGTGCACCGGATCTGTGAGCACCTTGCGGCGCAGCTCGGCATTATCCATGCGTTCGCTTCCTTTAATTATGCAAAGTGCCGATAGCCCGTGGACGGCACCGCTTGTTGCTGTCCATTGTGAGTCATTCGCAAGCCCGGCTCAGGCTCGGCAACGCCGATTCGCGTAACGAACTGCCCTTTGTCTCGTGTAGCCTGCAAGAGCCGCTGCTCATTCGCTTCGCTGACCGTAAACACCAATTCGTAGTCGTCACCCCCCGCAAGCGCCGACCGGGCTGCTTCTGCTTCGCCACAATACGCAACTAACTCAGCGGACAGTGGCAGACGTTCCTGTTCCAGCGTTGCACCACAACCGGACGCAGTCAGCACATGCGACAAGTCGGCACATAAACCGTCTGACACGTCGATCGCCGCATTCGCGATGCCGACGAGGGACGCACCTAAAGCAACGCGCGCTGCGGGACGGCGAAAGCGCTGCACCAGGTAAGGTTGAGATTCGCCGTTTTGCAGGCAAGCGAGGCCTGCAGCCGCGTCGCCCGGCGTACCGCTAAGGTAGATTCGATCACCGGGTTGGCAACCGGATCGCTGTAAACAGCGACCTCGCGCAACGTGGCCGAGAGCTTGCACAGTGATTACGGTTTGCAGTCCGGCGGTTGTGTCTCCACCGACCAGAGCAACATCGTGTTCATCAGCTGCGGCGAACAAGCCGCTCGCAAAACCCTCCAGCCATGTTGCATCTGCCGCAGGTATGCTAAGCGCGAGTGTAAACCATGCGGGTGTCGCACCCATCGCGGCGATATCGGATAAATTGACAGCGACAGCGCGGAAACCGATGTCAGCAGGAGTAAGCTCGTCCGGATAGTGGACGCCGGCAACCAGGGTATCGGCGACAGCGACAAGTTGGCGTTCTGCTGGAAGATCCAGCACCGCCCCATCGTCCCCAATCCCTACGGCGACGCCAGCGCCGCCGGCGCGGTGGAAATAGTGCTCGATCAACTCGAATTCATGCATGAGCAGAAGCGCTAGGCGCCGCCTTTTTCGGCGGCACGCAGCACAGGCGCCGCGCGATCAAGTAAGCCGTTGACGAACTTGTGACTGTCGCTCGCACCGAAACGTTTGCTGAGATTAACTGCCTCGTTGATCACCACGCGAAAAGGGATATCGGCGCGATTTCTTAGCTCGAACATGCCGAGCAGCAATATGCCTCGCTCGACCGGGTCCAGCTGATCGAGCGGCCGATCGGCGTAACGCGCAATATCTGCTTCGCATTCGGCGAGCGATGCACAGATTTCGCGTATAGCCTCGTCGAAGAATGCGGCTTCGACCTGGCTGAACTCCGGCCTGTCATGAAATTGACGCAGAATTTCGTCACCGTCGTGACCGGCGACCTGCATTTGATAGAGGGCCTGCACCAGCAATTCGCGAGTTCGTCCGCGACGGCCCGGCGCCTTGCTCACACGTAACGACCCGGCACGTCTGACGCTTGCACGGCAGTCAAGCGAGTTTGCGCAGCAAACTGACCATTTCGATGACCGCGAGCGCCGCTTCCTCGCCCTTGTTCCCGGCCTTCGTGCCTGCACGCTCTATCGCCTGCTCAATGGTGTCGACCGTCAGTACGCCGAAACCAATGGGCACGCCGTGCTTTTGCCCCGCTGCTGCGAGGCCACTGATGCATTCACCCGCAACGTAGTCGAAATGCGGCGTGCCGCCGCGAATGACAGCACCGAGCGCAATAATGCCGTCGCATCGGCGAGCTGCCGCCACGGTATCCACCGCGAGCGGCATTTCGAAGGCGCCGGGCACACGCACGATATCAATATCGCTATCTGCCGCCTCGTGACGTCGCAGTGTTGAGAGGGCACCCTTTATTAGCGACTCAACAATAAAGTCATTGAAGCGTGATGCAACGATGGTGAAGCGCGCATCGCGCGCGCTGAGTTCGCCCTCGGTCGTTTTGATTTTATCCATCGTCAATCCTGGCTGTAGATTTTTATCTTTCGACGTACTCGGTCACTTCCAGGTCGAACCCCGAAAGCGCCTGCATTTGTTTGGGCGCAGACAACACACGCATGCGCTGCACGCCGAGGTCTCGCAAGATCTGTGCACCCACCCCGTAGGTGCGCAATACCGAGTCGCCGGTTCGCCTGACGTGCAGATCATCGTCCGAATTCGCCAGTTCACGCACAGCCTCGACGAGCTCGCGCGACCCTTCCTGGTCCCTCAGTACGATAACGACACCCGCCTCTTCCCGCGCAATGCGTTCGATTGCACTGTTGACCGGCCATCCCAGCCGCGCATCGGTAACACCCAGCAAATCGCCGAGCGTGTCCTGAATCTGCACGCGAACCAACGGCTCCCGGGTTCCTGCCAGGTCGCCCTTGACCAATGCAATATGCACGGTTCGATTAATGCGGTCGTCATAGCAGTACAACCTGAAGTCACCGTGAGCGGTTTGCACCGGTTGCTCTGCAATGCGTTCGATGAACTGCTCTTTTTCCAGCCGGTAGCGAATCAGATCTGCGATAGTGCCGATTTTGACTTTGTGTTTACGGGCAAATAATTCGAGGTCGGGGCGCCGCGCCATACTGCCGTCTTCGTTCAGTATTTCAACGATTGCCGCTGCAGGTTCGAGTCCGGCAAGGCGCGCGAGATCGCAGCCAGCCTCCGTGTGTCCGGCGCGCGTAAGGACACCGCCGGGTTGCGCCATGACGGGAAAAATATGCCCGGGCTGGCGCAGATCTTCGGGTCGCGCTTCGGCGGAAACCGCGGCGAGCACAGTGCGTGCACGATCGTGCGCCGAAATTCCGGTCGTGATGCCCTCTGCCGCCTCGATCGACAGTGTAAAGTTTGTCGCGTGATGCTGGTCCGTGTCATCCACCATCAGTGGCAGGCGTAGCTGCTTGCAGCGCTCACGGGTCAGGGTGAGGCAGATCAGGCCACGGCCGTATTGCGCCATGTAATTGATATCCTCGGGCCGGACTTTTTCAGCGGCCATCAGCAAATCGCCCTCATTCTCACGGTCTTCATCGTCGACCATGATGACCATGCGGCCGTCGCGGACATCCTGAATGATGTCTGCAATCGGCGAGAACGCCATACCTGCCGCGCTGGGGTGCGGCGTTGTAGAACTAGCCATAACCGTGGGCCTTTAAGAATTCCGGGGAGATTCCGCCTGCTTCATCTGCACCTAACAGGCGCTCCAGGTAGCGAGCCATCATATCAACCTCAATATTAACTGCAGAACCGATGCAATAGTCGTCAAAAATGGTTTCGGTCAGCGTGTGGGGAATGATAGTTACTGCGAAGGTGTCTCCCGATACTTCATTAATGGTAAGGCTGGCGCCGTCGACGGAGACCGAGCCTTTGCGGGCCAGGTAGCGAGACAAGTCGCTCGCAACCTTGAATTCAAAACGCTCGGAACGGCCATCGGTCTGGCGCGATTGCACCGTCGCGATACCGTCGACATGCCCGCTTACCAGGTGGCCACCGAGCCGCTCGCCGACCGCCAGCGCAGGCTCGAGATTAACCCTGAGTCCGGCCTGGAAACTGCCCAGCGTTGTCACGGCCAGCGTTTCCGCTGAAATATCCGCCTCAAAGCCATTTTCCTGAAACGCAACGGCCGTCAGACACACCCCGTTGACCGCGATGCTGTCCCCTGCCGAGTAACCGGACCATGGCAAGCCATCGGCCGTAACACGCAGATGCATGTCGCGACCGCGCATGTCGATGTGCGCAACTTTTCCGATAGTTCTGATGATGCCGGTAAACACGGTTCGACGTTATTCCTTTGTCATGCGCCGCGAGGCGACAGCGGCCGCGCGGTAATGCGGGTATCGGGGCCGACCTGGCGGCGATCGACGATCTGTAGCTTGACCCGATCACGAAGTGTTGTGATGGCGGGCGTCAGCGCCAGTCCCCGCGTCTGGCTACCCATGATATGGGGCGCCTGATAAATCACAAGTTCGTCAAACAGCCCCTGCTCCAGGAATGCGCCGGCGAGTACCGCACCGGCCTCTACCAATACCTCGTTAATTTGCCGGCTTGCGAGCGAGGCCAGGACTTCGGGCAGCGACGTTAGACCGTTTTTACACGGAATTTTCAACACGTCCACGCGTTCACGCGCCAGGGCTCCACGCCGCACATCGTCGCAACAAAAAATCAATGTAGCAGCAGCGTCAGAGAGAACCGTCGCCTCGGGCGGCGTGCGCAGTTTGCTGTCCAGAACCACGCGCAGCGGCGCCGCTCGCTCAAGGCTTACGTCACGGACCGTGAGCGAGGGATTGTCGGCCAAGACCGTGCCAATGCCGGTCACGATTGCATCGGATCGGGCGCGCCACCGTTGCACGTCGCGCCGCGCCGCCTCGCCGGAAATCCATTGGCTTTCGCCATCCTGCATGGCAGTGGCGCCGTCGACACTTGCCGCCAGTTTTAATCGCACAAACGGCCGACCGTGGACCACGCGAGAAAAAAAGCCCGCGTTCAATGTGCGTGCCGCCGCGTCCATAAGGCCAACGTCTACACGAATTCCGGCATCCCGCAACGCCTGAATTCCCTTCCCGCCCACCTCAGGAGAAGGATCCTCGGTAGCAGCAACCACGCGCTGCACTCCAGCATCGATCAAGGCTTTGCTGCAAGGCCCGGTGCGGCCGTGGTGCGCGCAAGGTTCGAGCGTTACGTAGGCGGTCGCACCAATCGCCTGCCCGCCGGCAGCGTCTAGCGCTGCAACTTCCGCGTGCGACTCACCCGCCACTCGGTGCCAACCTTCGCCCACAACGCTGCCGTCACGCCACAGGATGCAGCCAACGCGCGGGTTGGGGTGCGTGGTCATAAGACCGCGCTCGGCGAGCCGCAGTGCACGCGCCATGCATTGATAGTCGGTGATACTGAACGCATTCATACTTTAAAACCGGTTGCGTCGGAGACGACGCGATCGATGCCGTGATTTATTTTTTACGGCCGAGCAGGTCAGGCAACAATGACATCTGTTCGCGGGCCGCCGTCGCATCAGAAATTTCCTGCAGCTTCCTGACCTCCTCCTGGAATTCGGTCACATCCTGGAAACTGCGATAGACAGACGCAAAGCGAACGTAGGCCACTTCGTCAAGATCCCGGAGCTCCTCCATAACGAGTTCACCCATAAGACGAGAGCCCACTTCACGTTCGCCCATCGTCCGCAGCTTGTGGACCAGCCGCCCGACTGCCTCTTCGACGAGCTCGGATGACACGGGCCGCTTCTCGAGCGCTCGCAGCATACTGCTGCGCATTTTTTCTTCGTCAAACGGCTCACGTCGACCGTCCGACTTGACCAGTCGCGGCATGACAAGTTCTGCACTCTCAAACGTTGTAAAGCGTTCATTGCAATCGAGGCATTGCCGCCGACGCCGAATCTGTCGGCCATCCCCGGCCAGGCGGGAATCGATAACCTTGGTTTCCTCGTGGCTGCAAAACGGGCAGTGCATATCAGCTCAACTCGGGCGAACAAATCGCCTAGCCGTAAACCGGAAAGCGCTTGCAAAGATCCAGCACCTGTTGCCGTACCTTTTTGTTCGTTGCCTCACTTTCAATATCGTCTATCACATCCGCAATCCACCCGGAGAGCCTGGCCGTTTCGTCCTTGCCGAAGCCGCGAGTCGTGATGGCAGGTGTACCGAGGCGTAATCCACTGGTGACGAAGGGCGAACGCGGGTCGTTCGGCACCGTGTTTTTGTTAACAGTAATGTTGGCACGCCCGAGTGCCGCATCTGCGTCCTTTCCCGTAATGTCCTGCTTGATCAAACTCACAAGCATCAGGTGGTTGTCTGTGCCACCCGAAATAATTTCGAAGCCGCGCTCGGCCAGCGTGGCCGCCATCGTGCGAGCATTGTCGACAACGCGTTCCTGGTACGAAACAAAATCGTCGCTCATCGCTTCCTTGAAGGCCACCGCCTTTGCGGCAATCACGTGCATCAGTGGCCCGCCCTGCGTGCCGGGAAACACGAGGGAATTAAATTTCTTGGTTATCTCGTCGTTTTTACGCGCCAGGATCAGGCCTCCGCGTGGGCCGCGCAGCGTCTTATGCGTGGTTGTCGTGACGACGTCTGCAACAGGTACAGGATTGGGATAGTGCCCGGTCGCAACGAGGCCGGCGACATGCGCCATATCCACCATCAACCACGCGCCAACCTCGTCCGCAATATCACGAAAACGCTGCCAGTCAATCACGCGTGAGTAAGCAGAAAAACCTGCAATGATCATCTTGGGCTTATGTTCGCGCGCCAACTTCTCGACTTCTCCATAGTCAATAAGCCCGGTTTCTACATCGACGCCATATTGCACAGCATTAAAAAGCTTGCCGGAAAAATTTACCGGCGAACCGTGCGTCAGGTGACCGCCGGCGGACAGGCTCATACCAAGGATAGTGTCGCCGGCCTTCAAGAGCGCGAGGCAAACCGCGGCATTGGCCTGCGAACCGGAATGCGGCTGCACGTTTGCATAATCTGCCCCGAATAATTCGCGGGCACGTTCGATGGCGAGTTGTTCTGCGACATCCACGTATTCGCAACCACCGTAGTAGCGTTTGCCAGGATAGCCTTCGGCATACTTGTTGGTTAATACCGACCCCTGTGCTGCCATCACGCGCGGGCTGGCGTAGTTTTCAGACGCAATCAGTTCGACATGTTCTTCCTGCCGACGCGCCTCAGCAACCATGGCTTCGTGGAGCTCGGGGTCAAATTTTTCAAGCGGGGTGGTCTTTACGAACATGCAGCGGATCTCCGGCGACGAATAGAGGGGCCCGAAGCGGACGTGGACGGGCGATCGGCAATTGTACACAATCCGCGCGGCGATCCCGCGCGGTTACCGCAATCTCAAGGCGTCTCCACCAGCGCCGTGACGACGGCAACCCAGGCCTTCGCGATATTGTCCAGATTGTAGCCTCCCCCGCCGGTCGCCAGCAGCCGCCCATCGGCATATTCGTTGGCAATGCCGCACAGCCGGCTCGCTGCTTTGTGGTGCGCTTTGTAGGAGTAGCGCAGGTGCGTCAGTGGATCGCCATCGAGGCTGTCCGCACCGCATTGCAGGATAATGAATTCGGGTTCACTGGCCGCAATGAATTCTTCAACCCGCTGCCAGGCATCGAAAAACGTCTCATCGTCGGCACCGGGCGGGAGCGGCAGATTCAATTTGCTGCCGACGGCCTCACCGCGCCCTTTTTCGCAGGCGGCGCCGGATCCCGGGTAAAGAAAACGGCCGTCTTCGTGGATGTCCGCAAATATCAGGTCCGGATCGTCCTCAAAACCGAAATAGACGCCGTCGCCGTGGTGCGCGTCGATATCCACGTAGGCAATACGCCGGATTCCGTAGCGATGGCGCAAATGCTCGATTGCAACACCGCAATCGTTGAAGACGCAAAATCCTGCCGCTGCGATGCGCGAAGCATGGTGCAAGCCGCCGATCGGCTGAAACGCGCGTCGTGCGTCACCCTGCATGATTGCATCTGTTGCCGCGAGCGTGGTGCCGACCACGATCTGCGCTTTCTCGAAAATACCGGGAACGGCCGGAGTATCGCCCTGATCGAGAAAGCCCTCACCAATTGCGGACATGCGCTCAACGTGTCGAATGTAGTCGTCGGTATGGAATAACGCGATCTGCCCGGGACTTGCGGTTTCCGGTTTTGCCAGACGCACCCTTTCCATCAACGGCGTCCCCTGCAGCGCCGTGTGAAAAACGTCGTGTCGATCGGCACCGAACGGATGCTGGTCACCGAAGCCGTAGTCGGCCAGTGCCTGACCTTTATAAACGTGTACCGGCTGACTACTCAAGACGTGTACTCTGCTATTACAGGTTTTCTAATGATGCCGCTTCCCGGATAATGCGCGCGTTAAACCAACGGAAACAATAAAGAGCATGGCGCAGTATATCTACACAATGAATCGGGTGGCGAAAGTCGTGCCACCCAAACAATTCATCCTTCGCGATATCTCCCTGAGTTTCTTCCCCGGCGCCAAGATCGGTGTCCTGGGCCTCAATGGCTCCGGCAAATCAACGTTGCTGCGCATTATGGCGGGCATCGACAAGGAATTTGAGGGTGAAGCGCGGCCGCAGCCCGGTATCAATATAGGCTACCTGCCCCAGGAACCCGAACTTGACGAGAGCAAGGATGTGCGCGGCAACGTTGAAGAAGGCGTTGCAGAAGTTGCGGGCCTGCTAGAACGCTTCAACGCCATCAGCATGAAATTCTCTGAGCCGATGGAAGACGAGGATATGAACAATCTGCTCGAGGAGCAGGGCAAATTGCAGGACGCCATCGAGGCGGCGGGCGGCTGGGAATTGGACCGCAAGCTGGATGTTGCCGCCGATGCGCTGCGCCTTCCGCCCTGGGACGCAGACGTCAGCAAACTCTCCGGCGGCGAGCGGCGCCGGGTAGCCTTGTGCCGGCTGTTGCTATCGGAACCGGACATGCTGTTGCTGGACGAGCCAACCAATCATCTGGACGCGGAATCGGTCGCCTGGCTGGAGCGCTTTCTCGAGGAGTATCCCGGCACGGTTATCGCCGTGACGCATGATCGTTATTTTCTTGACAACGTAGCCGGCTGGATTCTCGAGCTTGACCGCGGCCACGGCATTCCGTGGGAAGGTAATTACTCTTCGTGGCTGGAACAAAAAGAACAGCGACTGGCCAGCGAGGAAGCCACTGAAAAAGCACGCCGCAAAGCGATGCAGGCGGAACTTGAATGGGTCAGGACGAATCCGAAAGGCCGGCAGGCAAAATCGAAAGCCCGCCTGCGTCAATTCGCGGAACTGTCATCAAGCAATTATCAGCAACGAAATGAAACCAACGAAATTTACATCCCACCCGGTCCGCGGCTCGGCGATGTGGTACTGGAAGTCGACGGGCTCCGCAAAGGCTTTGACGATAAACTGCTGGTCGACGGATTGTCATTCGAGCTGCCTCCTGGCGGAATCGTCGGCATCATCGGGCCGAACGGCGCCGGCAAGACCACTTTGTTCCGCATGATCAATGGCACCGAACAGCCGGATGCAGGCACGATCAGGCTCGGCGACACGGTGCAAATCGCGAGTGTCGATCAATCCCGCGACAGCCTGGACGACAGCAAGACCGTCTGGCAGGAAATATCGAACGAACAGGACATCGTGCAGGTGGGCAAATACGAAACGCCCTCGCGCGCCTACGTGGGACGCTTTAACTTTCGCGGTGGCGACCAACAGAAAAAAATTGGCCTGCTGTCGGGGGGCGAACGTAATCGGGTGCATCTCGCGAAGATGCTGAAAGCCGGCGGCAACCTGCTACTACTCGACGAACCCACGAATGATCTCGATGTGGAAACACTGCGCGCGCTTGAAGAGGCGTTGCTGGAATTTCCAGGCTCTGCGATCGTAATTTCGCATGACCGCTGGTTTCTTGATCGCATTGCGACGCACATACTGGCTTTCGAAGGCGACAGCCAGGTCACCTGGTTTGCCGGTAACTACACCGACTACGAGGAGGACCGCAAGAAGCGCCTGGGCGCAGATGCTGCCCAGCCCCACCGAATCAAGTATCGGCGCCTGGACGCGTGACGGATGCCGCAGCGAGTGAAATGACTATGGGGAGCAATTATTTTTGAGTCCCTCGTTGATTATGTTCAACAAGGCAAAGCCGGCGCGGCGCGAATGGCTATACTGGGCCGGCAGAGCCACAACTGAAACAATAATTAGCAAGTGGCCGTAAACAGATAAAAACAATGACAATAACGATTGAGCGAGAGCATGGCCTGCGGCAGCATGCAGACGAACAGTTCGGGCTGGAGTGCCCGTATTGCAACGTCTATTCACACGTGTCCGCGCAGGCCGTCCCCAACGTGACAGCGCTACTGCGTGACAAACCCAAGCATGTTGGCCTCGTTTATCAATGCGACGCCTGCAATGCACCGATTTTCCTGCGCTTCGCCGTAAAGGAATATGGCACAGATTCCGTCGAGCTGTTCCAGAACTTCGTCGAACTCGAAAGGCCAAAGGAACGCTTTCCGTTTTCCTACCTGCCGAAGCAAACTGAAATCCTGTTTCGTGAGGCATTGTCTTGCTACACACATAACAGTTTCAACGCGTTTGCGTCGATGTGTCGTCGATCCGCCATGTCTGCCTTCGACGCGATCGGCACTGATGGCAAGCTGCGCGCCTTCGACGAAGTGATGGAAGCGCAGCATATTGCCGAGATCGACGATGACAGCTTCGAGCCGATCAAGAACGTCCTGTTCGGGGCTGGCAACGAAGACGATTTGCCTCTACTCAACCGGGCACAGGCCGGTGTCCTTCTCGAAGTGATGAAGGACATGTTTTATCAATGTTTCGTGCGTCGCGGCAAGCTGTCACGTGCGATCAAAGTGCGGCGCTTCTTTGTACAGGAAGCGAGCAAGGGAATGCGGCCGTCCGCCTAGGGCGAAATCAGCCTGCTCTCTCACCCCGCGGCGACACGCGCATTGCGAAACATGCGTAGCCAGGGGCCGTCTTCAGTCCAATCATGCGGATGCCAGGAATTTTGCACCGTGCGCACCACGCGCTCCGGGTGCGGCATCATGATGGTCACGCGCCCATCGTCGCTACTCAGCCCGCAGATGCCATGCGGCGAACCGTTGGGATTTGCCGGATAGCGCTCTGTCGCGTGACCGTAGTTGTCGACGTAACGCATCGCGGCACGGATCTGGAATTCCTCGGCATTCTCTTTAAACATCGCGCGGCCTTCGCCGTGGGACGTAGCAATCGGTAAACGGCTTCCCTGCATATCCGCGAGGAAAATTGAGGGCGTAGCGAGAATTTCAACCAGGCTCAAACGCGCCTCGAATTGTTCGGACCTGTTACGAACGAACCGGGGCCAATGCGCCGCGCCGGGTATCAGCGCATTGAGATGCGACAACATCTGGCAGCCGTTGCAGACGCCAAGTGCAAACGTATTGCTGCGCGCGAAGAATTCCGCGAACTGATCGCGGAGCTTGGCATGATAAAGAATCGAACGGGCCCAACCACCGCCAGCACCAAGTACGTCGCCAAACGAAAAACCGCCGCAAGCAACGATGCCCTGATAGGAGGCCAGGGTATCGCGCCCGTCAAGAAGGTCGCTCATATGCACATCGACGGCGCTAAATCCGGCGCGCATGAACGCGGCAGCCATTTCGGCCTGACTGTTCACCCCCTGCTCGCGCAATATCGCGACGCGCGGCGTTTTGCCGCCAATGTTCGCGGCCGCTACGTTGTCGGCCGGATCAAACGTCAATTTGACGTTGAGACCGGGATCGTCTCTATCAAGCAATCGATCAAATTCTTCTTGTGCCGTTTCCGGGTTATCTCGCAGCGCCTGCATGCGGAAACTGGTTTCCGACCAGATGCGCTGCAAGTCCGCGCGATCCATGCGCAACACGACTTCATCGTCATCGTAAATCGATAGCTGCTCGTCAGCCTCCACAATGCCAAGCTCGTGCCAGGGGACGCCATGTTGATCAAGAATCGTTAGAACCCCTGCCAGGTCACCTTCCGCAACTTGCAGCACGGCGCCCAACTCTTCTGAAAAAAGCATTGCCAGCCGGTCTGCGTCCGACCCCGGCATATGCAACGACGCGCCGAGCCGGCCTGCAAACATCATTTCTACAATCGTCGCGAGCAAGCCGCCGTCTGAACGATCATGGTAAGCCAACAAAAGGTTTCGTTTGCTTAATTCCTGAATCGCAGCAAAAAAGTGTTTCAGCAATTCCGGGTAATTGAGGTCCGGTGTCGCACCCCCGGTTCGTTTGAAGACCTGTGCGAGGCACGATGCGCCGAGTCGGTTGGCATCCTCTGCCAAATCAATGAGCAGCAAGCGACTGCCGCCCGGCGTAGCTTGTAATTGCGGCGTCAGCTGGCGACGCACGTCTTCCACCGGCGCAAATGCGGAGACGATAAGGGACACCGGCGCGACAACCTCGTGTGCGCCGTGGTCATCTGTCCACGCCGCGCGCATCGACAATGAATCCTTGCCGACGGGTATCGCAATTCCCAAGGTGCGGCACAGTTCGTGGCCGACGGCTTCGACGGTATCGAATAGCCGCGCGTCTTCGCCGGGATGCCCGGCCGCAGCCATCCAGTTCGCCGACAAGCGGATGTCGGACAAGCGGTGGATGGCGGCAGCGGCAATGTTGGTCACGGCCTCGCCTACCGCCATGCGCCCGGAGGCAGGCGCGTTAAGCGCAGCCAGCGGCGTACGTTCACCCATGGCCATTGCTTCGCCCGTGTAACTCTCGAAGCCGCTCGACGTGATCGCGACATCGCTCACCGCAACCTGCCATGGGCCGATTAGTTGATCACGCGCCGTAAGTCCACCGACGGTGCGGTCTCCAATGTGGATCAGGAACGACTTGTCGGCGACCGCCGGAAAGCGCAGCACACGCTCGACCGCCTCACGCAGCTCGATGCCATCAAGATCAAGGGGCGCCACCTCGTCATGTGCACGTCTGACATCGCGGGTCATTTGCGGTGCTTTGCCGAGCAACATTTCCATCGGCATGTCGACTACCCGCTCGTCAAACGCCGGGTCATTGACCGACAGCCGGCCGTCGTCGGTCAACACGCCAATATCTGCGACCGGACAACGCTCGCGGTCACAAACTGCAGTGAATTCGGCCATCCTTGCCGATGCTATTAGCAATACATAGCGTTCCTGGGCTTCGTTACACCAGATAGCCATCGGTGAGAGACCGGGTTCCGCGCTCGGAATCTTGCGCAGGTCGATTTGCGCGCCGTGTTTACTGTGGTCAACTGCTTCAGGCACGGCGTTCGATAAACCGCCGGCACCGACGTCGTGTATCAGCAGGACGGGATTGCTGTCACCCATCGACCAGCAGCGATCGATAACTTCCTGGGCGCGCCGTTCCATTTCCGGGTTACCCCGCTGGACCGAGGCGTAGTCGAGATCTTCCGAACTACTGCCGCTCGCGAGGCTTGAGGCTGCGCCACCGCCCAGACCAATCAACATCGCGGGTCCGCCGATAACGACTACCCTTGCGCCAACCGGCACGTCGCGCTTCAGCGCATGCTCAGCGCGCACATTGCCGACACCGCCGGCAATCATGATCGGCTTGTGGTAGCCACGGCGCTCGTTTAACGGCAGGTGTGGCAGCCTGCATTCGTAGCTTCGAAAATACCCCGCAAGATTCGGTCGACCGAATTCATTATTAAAGGCCGCGCCACCGATGGGGCCTTCGAGCATGATCTGCAATGGCGTCGCCATGCGCGCCGGATGGTCGTCATCGTCTTCCCAGGGCTGCCCAAAGCCCGGGATCTTCAGATGCGACACGCTGAAACCGGTCAAGCCGGCCTTGGGTTTTGCGCCAAGGCCTGTAGCGCCTTCGTCGCGAATTTCACCGCCGCTACCGGTGGCGGCCCCGGGGTACGGTGAAATCGCCGTCGGATGATTGTGCGTCTCTACCTTGAGCAGGATGTGAATATCTTCGTCGCTGTACCGGTATTCGCGACTCGCGGTATCCGCCAATATACGGCGGCCGCGCGATCCTGCAATTACCGCCGCATTATCGGAGTACGCGGACAGCACTCCGTCGGGCGCGGCCTCGGTGGTGCTGCGAATCATGTCGAATAATTGTTCGGAGCGTTTCTCGCCGTCGATAATCCAGTTCGCGCGGAAAATCTTGTGGCGGCAGTGCTCGGAATTGGCCTGCGCAAACATCATCAATTCGGCGTCTGTCGGCTCGCGCTGCTGGCGCGAATAGTTTTCGAGCAAATAATCAATTTCGTCGTCAGACAAGGCGAGGCCCAACTCGATATTGGCACGCTCCAGTGCCGTTCGGCCTTGCTGCGACAGTGAGATTTTCGTGACGTGGCGGGCGTCTTGTGTCGCGAAAAGCGCACTTGCCTGCGCGGCGTCCAGCAAGACGCAGTCCGTCATGCGATCCATCAGTTGCTTGCCAAGCAGCGCACGGGTTGGCTCATCAAGCTCGGTATCCGCGGTAAACGCATAGCAAATACCGCGTTCGATACGATTCACCCAATCCAGGCCGCAAGCAAGCGCAATATCAGTCGCTTTGCTGGACCAGGGCGAAATCGTCCCGGCGCGCGGCGCCACGATGACGCACTGGGCTGCGTCGGGAAAATCTGCAGGTAAGGCATCATCCAGCAGGAGCGCCGCCAAACGTTCACTGTCGCGCGAAGTCGGGGCACGATCACAGTGCATAAAATAGTGAAAGCGCGCGGCAACCGCACGAATGCCGGGCGTGATTGACTGAACGTCGGCGAGAACTTTTCGCAACCTGAAGCGGGACAGTGCGGACTGCCCCGGAAGATCCAGCATCCGCAATGAATGCCCTGCTGTTAAGTCAGTCGCTGGTGTGGACAAGCGGACAAGGCCCGTGAGTGGCGCGAAGGGGAAGTCAGTCGGGGGCGATGATACCGGAGCGGCCCCTCATCGACCAGTTGCACCCATGGCTTGTGACCTAGCGATTATCTCCGCCCGGCGTGTAGACCGGCACCGGAAACCGGGTCACGTTTCCTCCCTCCGCTTTTGAAATCTTGCTGGTGCCCTGCTTTTCGACTTCGTCGATGCGGACGATAGAATGCATTGGCAGATACGTGCTTTTTACCCCGGCGAACTCGGCTTTCAATTTTTCCTGCGACGGATCGACAACCACCGAGCTGCGTTCGTCAAACACGAGGTCGCTGACCTCCACAAAACCGAACAGTGCGCCGTGCCCCACCTGGCGCGCATATATTTCGTAGATCTGGCCTTGATTCAGGAAAACGATCTTGTATATTTGCTTATTAGACATAAACTTGTGGTAGATTCCTAATGAACGTGTCAGACAGGGACAGCCCCTCTGACGAACCGCCAGTTTACTGAATTTTTGCAGCAGCGCAGCCAGAAGAAAAACGTGCTGCATTATGTAACATGGCCTGCCACGCCAAGGTTTCCGGACCGCGTAGCAGCGCAATTTATGTGAACTGCTCGGCAGCGTTGGCGCACGCTGGCCCGCACAATGCGGTTCGAAGAGTGTCTTGCCCAAACCGGGGAACCGAATACCTATGGCGTTGCAACTAAAAGTAACGAGCGACCACCAGGAGCTGATGGCCGACGACTCGGAACGCAGCTTCAGTCAGCATGGCGGCACCATTGGGCGTGGCCTGCAAAGCGACTGGATCCTGCCGGACGAGGAACGTTTCATTTCAGGGCGTCACGCCGCAATTGATTATCAGGGAGGCGCTTATTACGTCGCCGATATCAGCACGAACGGCGTCTACATCAATGATGAGCCCGAACCGTTGGGCAAAGGAAACTTCCGGCGGCTGTTCGATGGCGATCGGTTGCGCATGGGCGACTTTGAGTTCGATGTATCAATCGATGAAGGCGAAGACATTGAGGTCAACCTGCCAAGCACCGGGAAATCTGCCGACGGCCATATGGATGAATCCGTTGAGGAAGCTGAAACGCGCACCGGCATGCAGATGCTCGATATCGAAGAACTGACCGGCGACGACGAATTTCAATCGACATTGTTCGGTACAACTCGCATGGACCCGGCCAAGCATTTTGCAAAGCCGAAAAAACCGACAGCGCCACCTGCTGAACCCTCCGTGGCGAACGACAAGGGACCTGCGAAAACAGCCCCACCGTCAGCCGCGGACACTGAGCGACCGAACGCGTCGCCGGAGCCTGTAAATCCTTTCGGCATAGGCGATCGAAAATCCGCTCCAGCAGGTCAGGAACTCCTGAACGCATTTTTTCAAGGCGCGGGCGTCAAGCCCGAAGATATGCCTCCGTCGCTCGATGCGCGCGAGGTGATGTTGAACGCAGGCCAGGTCTTGCGACAATTTGTTAACGGCACGACCGAGCTATTAGCTGGCCGTGCCAACGTCAAGTGCATGTTCCGGCTCGACCAGACAACGGTGCTGCCGCGTCACAACAACCCATTGAAGCTTGCTGAGAATTCGCAAGAGTCGATGACCCAGCTGCTCGTCGGAAAAAAGGGCGAATTCCTGGGCCCGATCGATAGCGTGAAAGAAGCCACGCGGGATTTAAAGTTCCATCAGGACGCTATGCTCGAAGCCATGATGAGTGCGTTCAAAGAATTTTCTGCACGCTTCGATCCGGATGAACTGCAAGAGACTTTTGACCGGAATGCAAAAAGCAAACCAATGTTCGCATCGCTTGCCAAGTTGCGGTACTGGGAGCTGTATCGCGAGCTGTACCCGATCGTGACGCAAACCGGCAGCGGCCCGTTTCCGCAGCACATGGGCGAAGAATTCGTGCGCGTCTACGAAAGACAATTGACGGAATTCAAACGCTCGGAACGTGCTGAGCGCGAGGAACGTGCCAAAAAAAAAGCCGGGATTGAGCCAACCGTAACGCTGAAATCGCCTGCAAACTCGCGAGCAGCCGCCTCCCGTTAATTGCGACAGGTAGTTATCCGCCGTCGCGATTCTGCCGGTTGTCTATAAGATCCTGCACGACATCCGGATCGGCGAGCGTCGATGTATCCCCCAGGTTCGAAAAATCGTCTTCGGCGATCTTGCGCAATATTCGCCGCATGATTTTACCAGAGCGCGTTTTTGGCAGCGCCGGCGCCCATTGGAGCAAGTCAGGGGTCGCGATGGGTCCGATCTCTTTGCGTACCCACTGACGTAACTCGGTCAGCAGCGCATCGCTGGGTTCAGACCCCGCCATCAACGTGACGTAGGCGTAAATGCCTTGCCCCTTGATATCGTGCGGATACCCGACCACGGCCGCTTCCGCCACCTGCGGGTGCGCGACCAGCGCGCTCTCCACCTCCGCGGTGCCCATGCGGTGCCCGGAGACGTTTAGAACATCGTCGACGCGGCCGGTAATCCAGTAATAACCGTCCTCGTCACGCCGCGCACCGTCACCAGTGAAATAACGTCCGGGAAACGTCGAAAAATAGGTTTCAACGAAGCGCGGGTGATCACCGTACACGGTGCACATCTGGCCGGGCCAGCTGTCCTTGATGATGAGGTTGCCCGACACAGCGCCCTGCAACTCCTGCCCTTCGGCGTCGACGATCGCCGGCTGAATGCCAAACAGCGGGCGCGTTGCCGATCCGGGTTTGAGCGCTGTTGCCCCGGGCAGCGGGCTAATAAGGATGCCGCCGGTTTCGGTTTGCCACCAGGTATCGACGATCGGACAGCGTTCGTCGCCAACGACAC